>NZ_LBJZ01000192.1:0-233028 GCF_028128935.1 Bradyrhizobium sp. CCBAU 11361 | reverse complement strand
GGTGCCGAGATAGACGGTGGTGTTGCCGTTGCCGTCGGTGACGAGGTTGCCGCTGACGCCCGAACCGGTCGGAACCGCGGTCGACGCCGGAGCCGCGCCGCTACGGAACGTGATGGTCTTGCCGTTCACGGTCAGCGTGTCGCCGTCGGCCGGCTGGGCGTTGCCGAGCAGGCCGGTTGCGGTCGTGCCGTTGGTGGCGATCAAGGTGATGGCGCCGGTCAGCGCCGTGGTGCCGTCACCGGCCGTTGCGCCAGTGCTTGCAAAGGAGCCGATGGTGGCGCCGAGCGTCGTGGTGCCGCTCGCCGCCGTGGTGCCGCCGGCCGCGCCGCTATACACGACGTTGCTGCTTCCCCCCCCCCCCCCCCCCCCCCCCCCCCCCCCCCCCCCCCCCCCCCCCCCCCCCCCCCCCCCCCCCCCCCCCCCCCCCCCCCCCCCCCCCCCCCCCCCCCCCCCCCCCCCCCCCCCCCCCCCCCCCCCCCCCCCCCCCCCCCCCCCCCCCCCCCCCCCCCCCCCCCCCCCCCCCCCCCCCCCCCCCCCCCCCCCCCCCCCCCCCCCCCCCCCCCCCCCCCCCCCCCCCCCCCCCCCCCCCCCCCCCCCCCCCCCCCCCCCCCCCCCCCCCCCCCCCCCCCCCCCCCCCCCCCCCCCCCCCCCTTGGACTTGGTGGAGTAGCCGACCGTGGTCTGCAGCGCCTGGTTGGCAATCGACTTGGCGCTGTCGATCAGCTTCTGCAGCGAGGTGATGCCGGTGTTGGCAGCCTGCAGCACCTGCACGCCGTTGGCGATGCCATCGAGCAGATTGTTGATGTCGCTGGCGCGGTTGTCGAGCGACTGTGCCGTGAAGAAGTTGGTGGGATTGTCCAGGGCCGAGTTGACGCTCTTGCCGGTCGACAGACGGCTCTGCGTGGTGGCGAGAAGATCGGCGGTGGACTGGAGAGAAAGCAGGTTCTGACGAACCGATGAAGAGAGAACGATACCGGACATTGAGTGTTACCCTTCTGGTACGCAACGCAACAAACTTCGATTAGGATTAATCGATGTCCGGGAAGGTGAACGTCCAGGGCTAACAAAGCATGAAGCGTGTCGCGGGAGTCCTTGCCTGGATTCACCATATGAGCGATCGAAGCAGCATCCGGCTTCGCTGTATCGTCATGATCGGATGATGCTTTTTGATACACCGATGAAGCGTTTGCCACTTGTCAACCATAACTCAGAGTGAGCAATTCGCTGTACCGGAATGCCTTCATCAGCCGAGCGGCACTCTGATGCCGGCACAAAAGAAAGCGGCGGGGCCGAAGCCCCGCCGCCTTGTTGGTTTGCGATGTCTGCCGCTTGTTAGCGGAGCAGCTGCAGCACGCTCTGCTGCGACTGGTTGGCCAGCGACAGTGCGGAGACCGCGATCGACTGGCGGGTCGACAGCGCCTGGCTGTTGGCCGCTTCGGTGTTGGTGTCAGCCAGCGTCAGGTTGGACGAACCGGTCTGCAGCACGTTGATCAGGCTCTTGTTGAAGTCCTGACGAACCTGCACCACCGAGAGGTTCGAACCGAGGCTCGAGGCTTCCGAGCGCAGCGTGCTCGACGCGGCGTTCAGGTTCGACAGCACCTTGTTGGTCGCGGAGTTGTCGATGAAGTCAACGCCGCTGGTCAGGGCGGCGAGGCCCAGACCCTTGGAGTTGTAGGTCACGCCGGTGATGCTCAGATTCGACTTGCCGGTCTCGTCGAACACCAGCTTGAGCTGGTCGCCGTTCAGCAGGTTGACGCCGTTGAACGAGGAGTCCTGCGAGGTCGTGTCGATCTGGTTCAGGATGTTGTTGTACTGAGACACCAGGTTCGCACGCGACGTCTGGGCAACCGTGTCCTGGACGGGGGTGGAAGCCGTCGAGAACGTGAGCGAGGAAGTGAGTGTGCCACCGATCGCACCACCCGCGGCGCTCGAACCGATGGTCGAGGACGCGTAGTCGTTGGTGGTCGAAACCGTCAGCAGTCCGTTGGCATCGATCGTCGCGGTCAGGTTGTTGGCCTGAAGCTTGGTGTTGAGCTGATCGAGCGTCTTGACCGTGCCGTTGGTGCCGTCGCCGAAGGTGACGTTGACCGCCGTGCCGCCGTTGAAGGAGGTGAAGGTCAAGGTCTTGCCGGTGAGGCCGCCAACGCCGGAGGTGCGGGCCGCGGTGAAGGCAGTCGAGGTCCCGGTGTTGCCGGCGAGGCCCAGCGCATTCAGCGCATTGCCGGTACCGGTGACTGACAGGTCGGCATTGACGCCGGTCGAGAGCTTGAGCTGGCCCGAGGCGTTGATCGACGAGTTGGTCTGGCCTGTGGCGGTCGCAAGCGTCGCGGTGCCGTTGGCATTGACCGTGGCAGTCTGCACGCCGGTGGCAAGGTCGATCGCCTTCAGCACGTCGTTGATCGTGCCAGCCTGCAGATAGACCGTCGAGTTGCCGTTGCCGTCGGTGAGGACGTTACCGGAGGCACCGAAGCCGCTCGGAACGCTCGGCGCACCGGTCGAGCCCGGGATCGGCGCGTTCTTGAAGGTGATGACGTGACCGTCGACGTTCAGCGTCGAGCCGTCCGCGATGGTCGCACCCAGCGAGGCCGCGCTCGTGGTCCGGTTGACGTTGATGGTGGCGTTGCCGCCGCCCACGGCGGTGGTCAGGCCGAGAGCCTTGAGCAGGTCGGCCTTGCCGGTGACGCTCAGATCCGCACCCGTCGAGCTCTTCAGCGTGACGGCGCCGCCAGCAGCGGTCGAGACCGCAGCACCTGGCTGGCTGGCGCTCACGGCGATCGTCGCAGCGCCGGAGCTGATGGATACCGTCTTCACGCCGCTAGCCAGATCGATCGCGGACAAGAGATCGTTGACGGTCGCCGCCGGAGTGCCAGCAGTGCCGAGATAGACGGTGGTGTTGCCGTTGCCGTCGGTGACGAGGTTGCCGCTGACGCCCGAACCGGTCGGAACGGCGGTCGACGCCGGAGCCGCGCCGCTACGGAACGTGATGGTCTTGCCGTTCACGGTCAGCGTGTCGCCGTCGGCAGGCTGGGCGTTGCCGAGCAGGCCGGTTGCGGTCGTGCCGTTGGTGGCGATCAAGGTGATGGCGCCGGTCAGCGCCGTGGTGCCGTCACCGGCCGTTGCGCCAGTGCTTGCAAAGGAGCCGATGGTGGCGCCGAGCGTCGTGGTGCCGGTCGCCGCCGTCGTGCCGCCGGCCGCGCCGCTAAACACCACGTTGCTGCTCGCCGTCGCGCTCGCAAACGAAGTCGTGCCACGGAGGTCAGCCGCGGTCGCACCTGCGATGGTAGCCGACACGTTCGACTTGGTGGAGTAACCGACCGTGGTCTGCAGCGCCTGGTTGGCGATCGACTTCGCGCTGTCGATCAGCTTCTGCAGCGAGGTGATGCCGGTGTTGGCGGCCTGCAGCACCTGCACGCCGTTGGCGATGCCATCGAGCAAATTGTTGATGTCGCTGGCGCGGTTGTCGAGCGACTGTGCGGTGAAGAAGTTGGTGGGATTGTCCAGGGCCGAGTTGACGCTCTTGCCGGTCGACAGACGGTTCTGCGTGGTGGCGAGGAGGTCAGCGGTGGACTGGAGGGAGAGGAGGTTCTGACGAACCGACGCGGAGAGGACGATGCCTGACATGACTCTGTTACCCTTCTGGTAAACGACGCTACTGTTACGCGTCTGCTTGGATCGAGATTGACCCAGCGACCGGCGGACCCTGGTGCCGAGACCTCTAACGAAACATGAAATGAAATCCGCGCTTTTGCCGAGCGCCGCGTGATTCGGCCGGGCAAGCCCCGCACATCGCCGCGATGCCGCACGGATATGACGTTGGGAAGATTGAGCTTTTTCGCGCAAATGCCGGGGATTTAGAACTCGTTAACTAATTCCGAGCGAGAATCACGCCCTGATAAGCCGCAACGAGCGCTCGGTTACGAAAGCGTTGATGGAGAACAGGCATGGCTCTCAAGGTCGAGCTCAAACCGCACGAACGCATCATCGTCGGCAACTCGGTAATCACCAACACGGATCAGCGCGCCCGCCTCCTGATCGACGGCGAGAACGTGCCGATCCTGCGCGAGCGCGACATCCTCACGCCGGAGACCGCAAACACGCCCGCCAAGCTCGTCTATCTGGCGGTCCAGCTCATGTATATCTCGCCGGATCCGCAGACCCAGCACGGCACCTATTTCAACCTCGTGCGGGACATCGTCACCGCGGTGCCGAGTGCCTGGCCGATCATCGAAGGCATCAACAACAACATCCTGAACGGCGACCTCTACCGGGCGCTGAAGGATGCCCGCAAGCTGATCGCCTATGAGGAAAAGCTGCGAGGCCAGTACGAAGCCACGCATCCCAAGGCGGAAGCGGACAAGGACGACGTCAGCACCGCTGCCTGACCACGCGCGTTCGCGCGAACGACAACGCCGCGCCAACGACAACGGCCCCGGATCGCCTCCGGGGCCGTTGTCGTTTCAGCCATGCATCGATGCTACTGCGCCGCGAGCGGCGGCGCCTCGATCTCGATCACTCCCTCGCCGACCCGCCGTGCGCCAAAATCAAGTATGGCCGCAATCAGCGCATCGATGTCCGTCTCGTCGGTGCGGTGATTGACGATCGCGGCGCGGATCGCGAACTTGCCGTCGAGCGTGGTGCCTGATGGCGCAGCGATGCCGGACTCATGGACATCGGCGACGATCTCGCGATTGAAGGCATCATCGGCGCGGTAACGGAAGCAGACGATGTTGAGGTTTACCGGCGCCAGCAATTCCAGCCGCGGCTCGGCGAGCACGCGCGCTTCCAGATATTTTGCCAGCGCGCAGCTTCGCGCGATCCCCGCACCCAGCCGGTCGGTGCCGAATGTCTTCAGCGTGAACCAGGTCTTCAGCGCGCGGAAGCCGCGCGACAAATCGGGACCGAGATCGCAGGGCCAGACCGCGCCTGCGGCAAGCCCCCTCGCCTCGCGGCTCAGATAGGCAGCCGGCTGCGCAAAGGCCTGCCGATGCTGCTCGCCGTCGCGCACCAGCAGGAAGCCGGCATCGTAGGGCACCTGTCCCCATTTGTGGAAATCGAGCGCAATGGAATCCGCAAGCTCGATGCCGCCAAGCACCGGCGCAAGCTCGGGCGCCAGGATCGCGAGCGCACCGAACGCGCCGTCGACGTGAAACCAGATTCCCTCCTCGCGGCACAGCTCCGCGATGGCCTTGAGGTCGTCGATCGCGCCGATATCGACCGTGCCTGCGGAGGCGACGACGAGGAACGGCTTGAAGCCGACCTCGCGATCGACCGCAATCTGCGCACGCAGCGCAGCGACGTCGATGCGATGATCGGCATCGACGTCGATCTTGCGCAGCGCATCGGTGCCGAGCCCGGCAATGTCCATCGCCCGCGAGACGCAACCGTGCGCGGCACGTGACGTGTAGGCGGTCAGCAGCGCGCCGTCGTTGCCGATGCCGTATTGTCGCGCCAGCGTGCCGAGCGCGCTGGTACGCGCCACCAGCACCGCCATCAGGTTGGCCATCGACGTGCCCGTGACGAAGATGCCGCTCGCACTCTCCGGGAAGGCGAAAAGGCGGCGCATCCAGTCGACGATCTGACGCTCGACCTCGATCGGCATGTGGTCGCGCCCGCCGAGATTGGCGTTGAGGCCGGCGGCGAGCATTTCCGCGAGCATGCCGACCGCAGTGCCGCCGCCATGCACCCAGCCCATGAAGCCGGGGTGGACGTTGCCGGTCGCATAAGGCGCGACATGCTCGGCGAATTCGCGATAGACATCGGCGAGATCGCTTGCCTCGCGTGGCACGTCGGCCTTGAATGCGGCGCGAACGTCATCGGGGATCGGCTGCCACACCGGACGCGCACGAATGTTGGCGATGCCGTCGATCGTCTCGTCGAGCATGCGATGGGCGAGCGCGCGAAACGCGTTCCAGTCCTGCGGATCGAGCGAGGTGTCGGTGGCGGCGGCTTGCGTCTTGCGGACCATCTCGTTCATGCGGCACTCCCCTCGCCGGCTTCTGCGTGTCGCGACAGCATCGCGGTGAATGCGGCAAAGATCTTGCGCATCTGTGGCGGCTTGTAGGGAAACACGGCGGGCGGATCCATGTTGTGGACGACGGCGGTGTTGTCGGCCTCGAACACCAGCAGCTCGCCGTCCCGGTTCTCGGCGCAATCGACGATGAAATAGTCGAGGCCGACACGCTTGCTCATTTCGTCGAGCGCGTTGCGATGACGCGCGGCGAAAGCGCTGTCGAAGTCGAGCATGAAGGCGGCTTCTTCAGCTCGCTTCTCTTCGCTGAACGCCATGTAGGCGTTGAGATACCAGATGTCCCAGCGGTCGGCGATCGCCATGTGGCAGGCGTAGGGCTTGCCGTCGACCATGGTGAGACGATATTTGCGGTAAAGCCCGTCGGGGCTCGCATAGTCGACGAAGCGCGCGACGAAGAAATCCTGCTCTTTCCGTTCGGCAAGGTAGGCCGCAAGTGCCGGCGCATCGCCGATCTTGGCGAGCCCGACGCCCGCATGCGTGCCACGCGGCCGCACGATCATCGGAAAGCGCAATTCGCCCGCGACGTCGTGGCAGGCGATCTTACCTTCCGAAAGATCCAGCAATTGCGCACGCGTCGCATGGACGGTCGCTGGAATGTCGAGACCGGGAATGCCCGCCAGCAGCCGGTACAGCTTGTCGCGATCGAGGTTGCCGATGAGATGGGGGCGATTGAGCAACGGCCGCGGCCAGTGCGGCGCGGCCTGTTCGATGACAGCGAGCGCCTGCCGGCATTCCTCCGAATCGGACGCGACCACGATCGCGACGTCGTGCTCGGGCAACGTCTCCGGCAGACCGACGCCCTTGACCACATAGAGCGTCAGCAATTCGATGTCGGAGCCTTCGAGCAGGAATTCGATCGGGGTATTGCCGCCCATATCGATATCGGCCGCGAGCGCGAGCACGCGCAGGCCGGGTTTCGGAGCCGCGCAAGGCGTGCGAAACAATTGGTGGAAGGCGAGCACCTCGGTCTGGATCACGAGCCCGGCCTCCTTCTCGCCGAGAAGCTGGGCAATCAGCGACAGATCCAGGCCTTCGCCCGCCTCGGCCGTCCCCTCTTCGATCCGCGCCAGGAGCTTCTCGCGCAACGGATGCAGATTGCCGCCCTCGAAGGCGCGGCGCGTCAGTTGCGCAAAGCCGATGCGATCGGAATAATTCGGCGCGGTCGCGCCGCTCGGCGCTGAAACAGGATGCAGCATCTTAGACCTCGAGCACAGACTTTCCCGGCGCAGCCGCGGCACGGTCGAGCAGCAGCTCGATCTTCACCAGCACGTGGGCGATGCGATCGAGGATATGCTGCAAATTGCGTTGCGCCTGGGCGGCGTCCGCCGACCAGGCTTCGGTGACGAGCCGCGCGCCGACGCACAGCCGCAGCGCGGCCTGCGGCTTGCCGTCCGGCTGGTCAAATCGTACTGGCTGGCCGACGAGGCAGCGTTGCGCGGCAACCTGCCGGTCCGCCGCACTGCCGTCGATGTCGCCGTTCATGTCCTGCGCCAGGGCGCGATGCACGGCGCTGGTCTCGGCGATGGAAACCGGCTTGCCGTCGCGCAGCAGTGTGAACGGAAAGATCGTAGCGTGCGCGAATTCCTCGTCGTCCGTCCCGGACGCTTCGATCACGGCCGGAACAGCCCGAAGCGACGGAGACAGCGCGATCATGCTGTCGATGCCGGCCGCAAGCTCGGCCAGCGCCTTGGCGCGAAATGCACCGGACACGGCATAATAGCTGCCGATCTCGCTGAGCGCTGCCTCCCAGCGCAGCCATTGACCGAAATTCGGCCGGCGCTCGAAGCGCGAGCGCAGCCCCGTCCAGGCTTTCGGCCAGTCGCTGCGGCCGGCATAATCGAAGAAGCCCGGCGCGATCTCGCCGATCCGGCCGAGCGAGCGCGACAGGCCTTTCGGCACTAGCAGCGCGCCGCTGAAGGCGGGGCCGCCGAAGAACTTCGAGCCCGTCATCAGCACCATATAGCCGCGATCGAGATAGGAACGCAGCCGGCGACGGCCGAGCCGCGCCTGGCAGGCATCGACGACAACTTGGACTTTCCCGGGCCAGCGTCGCGCGATCTCGTCGAGGCAGGCCACGCTCGGCGCGCGCCAGCCGAGTTTCGAAGAATCCATGATCTGCAACAGAACCCGTCGACCTTGCGCGAGGCTGGTCTCGACCGCGCGCAGCACCGCTTCATCCGCATCCGGGCGCATCGCAATGCCGGGCGCCGCGTCGAGCAGCGGCACCGCGACGCTGTCGCCGGCGAGCCCGGCCACCGCGCCGTCCTTGCGCACCGCAAGGCCGCTCGCCGTCATCGTGCTGAAATGGTGCCCGCGTGCGGTATGGGGCGTCCCGCTTCCGGTCTGATCCGTGCCGACCACGATCGTCACCGGCACTGCGCCGAGCACCGCGCGCGCCAGGAACAAGGCGTGAAGCTGGGAGTCGGTGCCGGACGGCGAGAACACGACATCGACGCGCGGCGCGAGCTGGAGATGTCCGCGCAGCTCGTCACGCATGTCCTCGCAACGCGTGTCGAAGGCGACCTCGACCTCGTCGAACAGGCACTTGTGCATCAGCTCTTCGCGCGCCAGCGCGACGCGGTCATAGGCCGCTTGCG
Source organism: Bradyrhizobium sp. CCBAU 11361 (assembly GCF_028128935.1). NCBI lineage: Bacteria > Pseudomonadati > Pseudomonadota > Alphaproteobacteria > Hyphomicrobiales > Nitrobacteraceae > Bradyrhizobium > Bradyrhizobium sp. CCBAU 11361. The sequence goes on along the minus strand of NZ_LBJZ01000192.1, from coordinate 224,404 downwards.
AGATCACGGACGCGGTCGAGGAAGCGAAATTCCAGATCTCCGGCTCCGGCGAGGCCGCGCAGCCATAGGCGTTGACGCGGTCCTTCGGATCGAGCGTCAGGCGCGAGTCTCCGCCGGAGACCAGCAGCGTGTCGAGCGGCGTGAACAGATCGCGCAGGCGGTAGCGCGAGCCGCCGTCGGGCGCTCGCCCCAGCTCTGGCAGACGGGATGCGCCGACGCTCATCCCGAAAGGCTCACGCCGCATCGGCCGCCGCCGCGGGCGCCGGCGCGAATTGCGAGGCGATATCGCCGTGGAATACCGACGGCCCGACATGGTCGAGCGAGCTCTGGATGTCGGCCCAGATCTCGCCGCCGATATCGGTCCAGCGCTTGCAGAAGGCGAAGTCCTCGGAGAGATACGTGCCGGTCGCCGGATCGATCATGCATTCGAACAGCGCGAACCGGTTCCGGCTCGCTGCCAGCGTATCATGCGAATGCTCGCGGAAGAATTGCAGGCTGGCGTAGTCCGGATGGCGGCACATCGCCTCCAGCACGTGGCGCCGGATCATCAGGAAGCCGGTGCCGGCGTAGCGCACGCGGGTAAAGCCGTTGACCACCACGATGCGGTCGGGGTCCTCGATCTCGAGCACGTAGTCGAGCGAGGCGGCCGGCACATCCGCCCGACCCGACTGGATCGCACGCGCGGCCTTGTCCCAGTTGACCCGCTTGATCGGATAGCAGCCGGCGACGACGTCGGCGCCGCATTCGATCAGCCGGAACACCTGCTCCGGCTTGAACCCGATATCGGCATCGATGAACAGGAAATGCGTCGCCTTGGGATCGTCCAGGAACATCGCGGCCAGGTTGGCCCGGGCGCGCGTGATCAGGGCGTCGCCGTCGCGCAGCAGCACCTTGAGCTCGAGATTGGACATGCCGTGCACGGCGCGCTGGAGCGCGAAGATCGAGCTCGCATAGATGCTCGACACCTGCCCGCCGAAGCAAGGCGTTGCCACCACCAGTTGCATCTTGTCCGACATCGAAAGCTCCGCCCCGCTCCAATCCTCACCAAGAGGTAAAGAGGCATGGTTAACGGCGCCTTAACGCATCCTTACAGGAACTTGACGAGCGAAAGCTGGGCAAGGTTCGAGGTCACCTGGTAGGACGCCTGCAGCGCATTCTGGAGCGACAGGATCTCGCTCGCGACCTGGTCGGGCGAGGCCGATTCCGCCTGGTCGATGATGGTCTGGAGCTGCGCCTTGGCCTGGGTCTGGCGCGTGCTCGCGTCCTTCATCGTGTTCTGGGCCATCGCAATGTCGGTCTGGATGTCCTCGATCCGCTGCTGCCCCGGCTGCTGGGTCAGCGCCTGCGTCACCCGCAGGCTCAGCGCCGAGACCTGCCCGCCCGAATACTGCCCGGTCGGCGAGGTCGAGAACGTCCCGAACACGGCGACCGCCTGCAACTGCCGCCGGATCGCATTCTCGTCGGCCTGCGCGCCATATTGCACCGTGACGGAATCGTCGACCCGCGCCATCGCGGTGGAGCGCGCCGAACCGGGCCCGTCATTGCCCTGGTACCATTTCACGGTGTTGGCCGAGCCGTTCACCAGCGTCGTCGCCGAGCTTGCCGGCGAAGAGCCGACGCGCAGCGGCGGCTGCGTCGCGGTGACCGGCGTTGCGCTGAAACCGAGCGAGCCCAGCGCACCCGTATTCGAGCTGGTGATGTTCAGGCTCGCCGCATCGTCCGTGTTGATCGTGATCGAGCCGCCATGGATGGTCGACGGCTTCGAAGTCCCCGTGATCGCGTCGATCTTGCTCAGCAGGGTCTGGATGCTGTCGCCGACATTGAGCTGGTTGCCGGTCGCGCCCGAGGCGACGAAAGTGAGCGTGGTGCCGTTGACGGTGATGGTGTTGCCGGCGACGAAGCCCGGCGAGATCGAGTCCGAGGGGCTCGCGCCGGACAGCGCCGTCGCACCGCTGATCGGTGCGGGTGGAACCGCCTGGTTGCTCTTGGGAGCGCCGATCGCCGAGCTGGCCGTGTTGAAGAAATTGTCGCCGGCGGTTACGGCGGACGCCGCCACCAGCGAGGTGTTGGCAAGCTTCTTGATCGCGGTGTTCAGCGTGGTGTTGAGATTCGCAGCGGTATTGTTCGGGTTGACCGGGACGCTTGCATCGATCGCAAAGCTGCCCAGCGGCGTCGGCGTCGCCGTCGACGCGGTCAGATTGATCTGCTCGGTCGTACCGTCCGGCAGCGTGAACTGGACGCTCAGCTTGTCGCCATTGCCGGGATTGGTCCCGTTGAGATCGACCGAGAAGGACACCGGCGAGCCGCTCGGGCCGGTGATGGTCGCGCCCGTCAACGTCGAGGAGACCGCCTTGATCTTGAGCCCGAACGGCGATCCCGCGACGTCTTCCGACACCTGCACCGAGCTGGGCGTCGGCTGCGTCTGCACCAGCCGGCCCATGCCGCTCGCGCCGAGATCGGCGGCCTGGCGCTCCGCCATGACGGTCTTGAAGCCCGCCTGCGTCGTGGTGCCGTTGATGATGTCGCCCGCATCCGCGACCGACTGCGTGTTGAAGGCGGTTCCGGAGAACAGGTAGCGGTTGCCCGACTGCGTGTTGAGAACGCCGACCATCGAGCCGAATTGCGCGGCCGCGGTGTTCTGCGCGACCGTCTGTCCGTTGACGTTGAGATCCTGCGCGGTGTTGGCGGAGCCCGTCTGCACCGTGTTGCGGATCGTCGTCAGCGCCTGGAGCGCGGTATTGGCGAGGTTGATGTTGACGTTGACGTTGGTGATCGTGTCGGTGTAGGCGGCGATGTTGGAGAGCTGCGCGCGCCCGGCGATCGCAAAGCCCTCGTTGGTGCCCATGCCGGAATAGTTCTGCGACAGCTTGCCGGTCGAGAGCTGCGTCGACAGGTCGGTGAGCTGCTGATTGATGTTGCGGATCTGCGAGCCGAGAACCGACGAGGAGTAGTTGATGCTGCTGATCGACATGTTTCAGAGCCCTGTACTGGTTACACTTGAGCCTGGAGCAACGTGTTCATCATGCCCTGCACCACCGACATCACGTGGGCGTTGGCGGCATAGGCATTCTGAAGCTGGATCAGGTTCGACATCTCCGAGTCCAGGTTGACGCTGGAGGTCGAGTTGAATTTAGCCTGGAGCGTCGAGACCACGACGCTCTGGCCCTGCTGGAGCTGGGTGGCCTGGGTCGAGGCGTTGGCCTGGATACTCAGGAACTGCTGCAGGTAGTTCGAGACGCTGCCGGTGAAGGGCTGGTTGGCCGAGCCGAGGCCGGTCGTCGGCGAATAGGAGAACACCGCGTTGGTGAGTTGCGAATAGAGATAGTCCGAACGCGTGGTGTCGCCCGCGGGCGTCACCGGCGAGGTGTTGTAGACCGACAGCCGCGTGGGATCGCTGGCCAGCTGCGTGTTCACCGCGATGCGCCCGGCAAGGCCGGTCATCTGCGAGCCCGACGCCGTGATCGCGCCGGTGTAGAGCGCCTGCCCGCCGTCGGTGAAGACCGCCAGTTGCGGGTTGCCCGAGGTCAGCGACGAGATCGTCTTGGTGGTCGAGGCCGAATTGACCTTGGCAAGGCCGGTGTTGTCGTCGGTCACCCGCAGCGTCGTGGCGGTTGCCGGCGCAGGAGCCGCGGAGAACGTCAGGTGCGAGCCTGACAGCGCGGAGTTGAGCGCGGAGGCAATCGCGGCCACGCCGCCGGAGAAGTTGACGCCCACCCGCATCGGATTGGCGTTGGTGGCATTCTGGAGCGGCAGCGCCGCCGGATCGGTCACGTTGACCAGCGTGACCTGGCGCTGGGTGTTGGTGGTCGTGTCCGTATAGGTGATGTTGACCGTATTGCCCGGTTGCGCGCCGGCAACGTCCAGGTCGAACCCGGCCGGCGGGCCCGAGACCGTGCTGCCGGCCGTGGTCTTGTCCGACAGCGCGCTCGACATCGTCGCGGCGAGCTGGTCGATCTGGGTCTGCGCCTGCACCAGCGTCTGGTCGCGCAGCTTCAGATCGGCCGCGATCTGGCCCGAGGAAACCACGTTGTTGGCGACGACGTCGACCTTCGAGCCGTTCGGCAGGACGATGTTGAACGCGCCGACGCCCGACTTGGCCGGATCGATGTTGTAGAGCGAGGTCGCCGACAGCGCGCCGGCGGACGCAAAGGAGAATTGCGAGGCGAGCCCGGCGCCAACGAGCTGAATGCCGGTCGTGGTGTAGATGTTGGCCTGGTTCGAGCCGTCGGTGGTGACGCGGACGTCGACATATTTCGACAGCGTGTTGATGGCCTGGTCGCGCTGGTCCATCAGCGTCGCGGCGGACGGGTCGGTGGCCGACAGGCCCTGGAGCTTGGTGTTGATGTCGGCGATCTGGTTCATCGCCGCGTTGGCCTGCTGCGCCGAGGTGCCGAGATCCTGCTCGACGTTGGAGCGCAGCGACTGGATGCCCTTGGTGGTGACGTTGAGCTGCTGCGCCAGAGCCTGCGCCGCGCCGAGGGCAACCGTCTGCGCCGACGACGAGCCCGCGCTGGTCGACAGCGCCTGCAACGCCGTGGTGAAATTGTTCAGCGAAGTTTCGAGCGTGCCGCTGTTGCCGGGCGTGCCATAGACATTCTGAAGCTGCTTCAGGATGTTGGCCATCTGGTCGGCGTAGCCGCTGCCGCCGGTCTCGGTGCGCAGCTGGTTCAGCACAAAGCTGTCGAGCTCGCGGCTGACGCCGGTCGTCATCGCCGTCGAGCCGAAGTCGCCGGTGGTGACCTCGATCTGGTTCGGCGTTTGGACGATGTAACCCGGCGTCTGCGAATTCGCGACGTTCGAGGAGACGATCGAGAGCGCGGCCTGGTTGGCACGCAGACCGCTCATCGCACTGGCGAGGGCTGAACTCAAACCCATATCACTGGCCGCCTTTGGTTACGTCACGCGCCGATCAGCGCAACACGTTGAGGAGGTCCTGCACCATCGAATTCGCCGTCGTGATCACCTTGGTGTTGGCCGAATAGGCCTGCTGGGTCACGATCAGCTTGGTGAACTCGTCGGCGATGTCGGTGTTCGAACCTTCCAGCGACGAGCCGCTGATGGAGCCCGAAGCGCCGTCGATCGCGGGCCCCGACTGTTCGGTCGCGGCATAGGCGCCGCCGTCGAGGGCCTTGAGATAGTTGGTGCCGTTGAAGTGCGACAGCGAGACCTGTGCGAGGTCGAGGTTCTGGCCGTTGGAGAAGGTGCCGACCACCAGGCCGTTGTTGTTGACGGCGACCGAGCGGAGCTGACCCGCGGCATAGCCGTTCTGGGTGATGGTGTTGATGGTCACCGCGCCGCTGGTGCTGGCATATTGCGTCAGCCCGCCGGAGGAGATGTTGAGGGAGAGCGAGCCGAGCGACTGGCCGCTGACGCTGACATTGTTGATGGTGATGCCCGAGCCGCTCGGCGAGGTCAGCGAGCCGTCGGCAGCGAAGGTGAAGGCCTGCCCGGTATTGACCCAGCCGACCGTCGTGCCCGTCGCATTCGGATCGGTCTGGTAGAACAGGTTCCAGGTATCGGAATGGCCGGTACCCAGCGAGGCGCTGTCAGTCTTGGCCCAACGCATCTGCAGGTTCACCGGCGTGCCGGCGGCGTTGTAGGCGGTGACCGCACCGCCACTGATCGATTCCTTGGTGAACGTGGCGATGTCGTTGCCGATCACGCCGCCAGTGCCGGCCGTGCCGCCACCGCCGCGGTTCTTGGAAATGGATGACGTGAAGCCGAGCGCAGCGAAGGCGCTGCTGTTGTTGCTGGTCACCGTCAAGGTGGGATTGGCGATACCGGTATTCAGCGTGATCACGCCGTTGCTGACCGAAGAGCCGCTCGCACCGCTGAGGTTGTCGATCTTCTGGAGCAAGGTCGCGATGTCGTCAGTAACGTTGACCAGGTTCGGGGTCGCACTAGTAGCGCCGGAGTTCACGAAGGTGATCGTATTGGCGCCTGCCGTGCCGTTGACCTGGATCGTGTTGCCGGCCACGAAGGGCGTCGAGAGGACCTCCGCCAGGCCGGGCTGCGCGGTGCCGCCGAGCTGTGTCGCACCCGTAATCGCGGGGGTGGACAGCACGTTACCGCCGCGCGTCACGCTGCTGATACCGAGCAAGCTTGCCGCAGTGCCGCCGATCGTGACGTCGGATGTGGTGTTGGTCGTGATCTGGATGTTACCGCCCGCGGTCATTGTCGCGGTGGCGGCGCCACCACCGGCGCCCAGGGTGATCGCATTCAGGATGTCCGACATCTTTGCGCCGGTCGGCGAGAGCAGGCCGATCGTGGTGGTGCTGCCGCTCGTCGAGGCGCCGGAAACGGTGGCGTCGAAGTTGATGGTCTGGCCGTTGACCGTCAACGACTTGCCGGCCAGGTTGGTGAGAAGGCTGGTGTTGAGATGCGGGGACACGCCGGAATCGAGAGACGTGGTACCGCTTGCCGCCGCCGAGGCGCTGTCCAGCAGCGCCACCGTGCCGGTCGCGGTCGTCGCCGTATAGGCCGAGCGCAGATTGCCGGTCGCGGCAGCGCCGGAGATCGTCGCATTCGTATAGGGCGGCGGCGGTGTGCCGACGATCATCGGGTTGGCGGCGAAATCCGACGGGTTCAGGCCGCCGGCGGCCAGCAGCGTGCCGCTCGCCGCGGTCGAGCTCGCCGCCGTGTTCGGCACGCTCGGCAGGTTCGCGGCGTACTGGATCGAGGTGGTCGCCTGGGCCGGGATGAAGTTGTTCTGGAATTTCAGGACTGTCGCCACGTTACCGGTCGGGTTGCCGGTCTTGGGATCGACCGTGGTGCCCATCAGATAATAGCCGGCGCCGTTGACCAGATTGCCATTGGCATTGAGCTGGAAGTCGCCGCGGCGGGTGTAGTAGGTGACGCCGCTGAACACCGGAACGTTGTCGACGACGCCGGTCGCCTTCTGGATCGAGAAGAAGCCGTCGCCGGTGATCGCCATGTTGGTGGCAACGGTGGAGGACGAGATCGTGCCCTGCGTGGTGATGGTGGCCTTCGCATTGGCCGTCACGCCGCCGGCGACCTGCTTGCTCGGCACCGAGGCGTCGGGAATGAGATCGACGAAGCTGGTGCCGATGCCCTTGTAACCGGTGGTGGATGAGTTCGCGATGTTGCCGGAGATGTTCTGAAGCGCGTAGGACTGCGCCTGCAGGCCACCCACCGAGGTGTTCATTGCATCGAAGATACCCATAACTTTGTCTCCAAATCCGATCTCGGCGGCCGGTCGACCAGGGCCGCAGTCGGAGGAGACAGTCGCAAGGGCTATGCCAATGCGGGTTTCTTCAGAAAATCAATGACTTAAACGAATAGGCCCCGGTCGGATGACCGGGGCACAATTGCCGGGCCGGCAACAATTGCCGGGCCACATCGTCGTTCCGGAGCGATGCGTTAGCATCGAATCCGGAACCTCGAGATTCTCAGGTGCGCAATTGCGCACCATAGTTCGGTCCTGCGGACCGCCCCGGAATGACGGCGAAAAAGACCTACGTCGCGGACGCGGCGGCCGGATGGAAAACCAGCCCGAACCCGTCGATGCAGTAGCGCAGTCCGGTCGGCTTCGGACCGTCGTCGAAGACATGGCCGAGATGGCCGCCGCAGCGCCGGCAATGCACCTCGGTGCGGAGCATGCCGAAGGTGCGGTCCTCGGTCTTGCCGACATTGCCCTCGATCGGCTGGTAGAAGCTCGGCCAACCCGTGCCGCTCTCGAACTTGGTATCGGACGCAAACAGCGGCAGGTCGCAGCCGGCACAGGCGAAGATCCCCTTGCGGTGCTCCTTCAACAGCGGGCTGGAGCCCGGCCGCTCGGTGCCGTGATTGCGCAGGATCTCATATTGCTGCGGCGTGAGCTGGGCACGCCACTCGGCCTCCGTCTTCACGATCTCGAACTTTTCCGCGGCCCTCTCGCCGGCCTCGGCAGGCGTTCCTCTCAGCCAGCGGAAGGCCGAAACGCCGAACAGGCCGGCGACAGTCGTTAGCAGGATGCGGCGGTCAAACATCTCATTCTCCGTGCGGGAGGAGTCCACGCCCTGAGATACGGGTTCTAACGGCCGACGTTACACGTCCGGGCGGAGTTTTTCTCAACTTATTGCGAGATGCCGCCGTTGTGCGAGGCCGGTTCCAGGGCTTCAGTCGCGGGTTTCGGCGGCGGGGCCGGCCGCGGCCGCACACCGGGCGGCGGCCGGCGGGGACCGGTGCCGGCGGCCCGGTTGGCTTCGGCCAGCCGCGCCTCGCGTTCCCTGTCCTTGACCCTGGCACGCTCGCGGTAGCGGGCGAGCGTGCCTGCGGCGGCGGAGCTCGTCCTGCCCCAGATCCCGACCAATTGGCCCGCGACCCGTCCGGTGGCGCCGCCCGCCCAGACCAGCTCGAACGGCGAAAACAGCCGCCAGCGCTCGTCGCCCCACAGGATGCTGCGCGCGATCATCTGCCCGGCCATGGCCGAGGTGTTCATGCCCTGGCGGCCGAACCCGCTCGCCACCCACAGGCCTTTGCGCAACTGGCCGATCTGCGGCATGCCGTGCACGGTCTGGCCGGTGGCGCCGCCGAACGTGTCGGTGATCTCGACATCGCCGAGCTGGGGGAAGATCGACCGGATCCGTCGCTTGACGCCGCCTGCAAAGCGCTGCGGCCGCGCGGCCCAGGTGGTCTCCGGGCTCTCCCACATCAGCCGGTCGCCGTCGACGATACGAAAATGATCGACGCCGTCGGAATCCATCACCGATCCCTTGAAGGCGATGATCTCGTGCACGCGCTCGCCGAGCGGCGCGGTGATGCCGGCATAGCGCCAGACCGGCAGCAGCGTCTCCGACAGGCGCCTCAACGGCGCGCCGAGATGAATGTTGCCGGCAAGCACGATGTGCGTCGCGCGCAGCCGCGCCGAGGGCGTGACGATCCGCTTGCGGATGCCGGAATGGTCGATGCTGACCACCGGCGTATCCTCGAAGATGCGGGCGCCGGCCCGCCGCGCCAGCGTCGCAAGGCCGTGCACATATTTGCGGCCGTCGACCTGGAATGCCCTGGGATAGTAGACGCCGTGGAAGTAGCGATCGGTCTTGAGCACCTCGCGGACGCGATCGACCTGCCAGCCCTCGACCTCGGTGTCGAAATCCTCGTGCAGCATCTGCAACCGGCTGATCAACCGGTCGCCGGTATCGACGTTGGAGACCTCGAGCACGCCGTCGCTCGGGGCGATTCCCGGCATGTTCTCTTCGGTGGCGTTGACGCGGACGAACTCGGCGCCCTCCTTCGACAGCGTCCACAATTCGCGCGCGTCCTCGAAGCCGATGCGCTCGATCAGCTCGGTGAGCGGCAGCGCAAAGCCCGGCATCACGGTGCCGAGCTGGTTGCCGGAGGCGTTCCAGCCGATATGCCGGCCCTCGAGCACCGCGACGCTGGCCCCGAGCCGGGCCGCCTCCAGTGCGACGGAGAGCCCGGCAAGCCCTGCCCCGATCACGCAGATGTCGGCGTCGAGATCGAACGACAGCCGCGTACGTTCGCGAAAGCCGGCTTCTTCCTGGGGCACGCTTGTGAAAGTCTCGCTCATATCGTTTTCTTAGAGCATGATCCGGAAAAGTGTGCAGCGGTTTTCCGAAAAGATCATGCTCAAGACAAAATTTAAAGCGCGATAAGGGTTTGTCCAAATCTCATCGCGCTTTAAAGGACCGATCGGGCGCTTGTCACCTTGTCCTCAAGCGGTGCCTGTAGATTATTCTGGACGTGTAACGATTCGAGAGTGCCATGCGCCGTTTGATGCTGCTGCGTCACGCCAAGACCGAGACCGACGCGCCGAGCGGCCGTGACCAGGATCGCCGGCTCGACGACCGCGGCCACAAGGATGCCGCCGAGATCGGCGACTGGATCGCCTCCCATCCCCCCTTCCCCGACACCGTGCTGGTGTCGCATGCCGTCCGGGCACGGCAGACCTGGGACATCGCCTGGCAGACGATGAAGGGCCGCGTCGCCGCGCCCGAGGTCGAGGTCCTGCCGGAACTGTACGGTGCTGACCCCGCGCAGATCCTGGAATCCATTCGCACTGCAACCAACCCGGGCAACCCGAAGCGGCTGCTGCTGGTCGGCCACAATCCCGGCATGCACGAGGCCGCCTTGATGCTGATGGGCGGCGGCGATCCGGCCGGCGCCAAGGCGCTCGCCCACAATCTGCCCACCGCGGGGCTTGCGATCTTCGACTTTGACGTGAAGGATTGGGGGGACGTGGCCTACCGCCGCGGCAAGCTGGTGCTGTTCGTCAGCCCCAAGCTGCTTCGATCGGGATGAGACGCGCGGGCGCCGTCTCGACCGGTCGACGCAGCCTGATCACGGGCTGACTGGAAGATTTGGAGGCGCAGATGTTCAAGTCCATCCTCGTGCCCATCGACCTCGCCGACACCGATCTGGCCAAGCCGGCGATCGCAACCGCGGCAACGCTGTCGCAGACCTGGAGCGGCACGGTGCGTCTGCTCAACGTGCTGCCGATGACGCCGGTGATGCTGGCAGAATACGTGCCGGCCGACTTCGACGAACAGCAGCGCCAGACCTCGGAGGAAGCGCTCGCCATCGTCGCGCGCGAATCCGGCATCGAGGCTTCCCACATCTCCAGCGTGGTTCGCCAGGGCGGCATCTACCACGAGATCCTGGAGGAAGCCGTGCACATGAAGGCCGACCTGATCGTGATGACCTCGCACCGGCCGGCGATGCGCACCTATTTCCTCGGCTCCAATGCCGGCCACGTCGTGCGCTACGCGAAGTGCTCAGTGCTGGTGGTAAGGCACTGAGCTCGGAGCAATGTCGTGAAGCAATGGTGGCGGAGATGGACTTACGAGGTCCCGCTCGCGATCGGCGATGCATTATGGGAGGTGCTCGTCGTGCAACTGGCCGCGCTGCTGGACAGACTGACGGTGCGGAAGGTGATTGCCTTCATCCCCGTCGTGATCCTTGTGCTGGCCTACTACCACAGGATCCCGATTCCGCCGGAACTGGTGCTCATCGGCGACTTCCTCGCCTATATCGACATCTTCTCGGTGCTGATCCTGCTCGGCATGCTGAGCCGCGTCACGACGATCCTGTTCGTCGTCAAACAGGCCGCCGCGCGCATCGCCACGTTCGTGGGCAATGCGGCTGCGCAACTGCGGCGCCTGGATATCCGGCATCGGCGCCAACGCGGCGCCGCGACAAGGCCTCACCGCACGCCCGACCGCTCCGACGACGATCGAGCTCCCCACGGAGCGTGGGGCCAGGCCGCCTTCGCCTGATCCATCCAAGAGCTTGAAGCTCGTAGCCCGGGTGAGCGAAGCGATACCCGGGACCGCTCGATCTCGTAGGGTGGGTTAGCCGAAGGCGTAACCCACCACTGTCTCTCTCCGCGGAAGCAGAAGAGGTGGATTACGCCTTCGGCTAATCCACCCTACGCATCTACAATCCCTTGCGTTGCCCGTCGGGCAAGACACGCAAGATGCCGGTCAACGCGCGGCCGCTAAAATATTCCACTTTACCGAAATTCGGAATTGGCGGATAGTGCGCGCACTCCGGCCCAAGGAAGAGGGGCGTATCGCGATCGTCACGAACGCGGGCCGGGCGGCGGTGGACGCAGGTCACATCGGCGCGAAAGGCATCGCAGGGCGGGCAACCGTGAGCGAGACCATCGCGCGCACGACCGGTGTGATCGGCGTACGGCCAAATCGTGTCGTCCTGGCGCCCGGGGTCTGTGCGCCAAGTCTTGCGGTGATGGGTGTGGCCCGACCGGACCGCGCGCATCAGCCATCCGCAAGGCGACGGGGGCAATAGTGCATCGCTCCCCGGGGAGAGCACGACATAAGCCGTTCCAACCATCGCGCAGGGAAGGCCGGGATGTCCCCGGTTGCCCTGTTTCCCCGCTGTGCATCGTAGCCCAATCCGCGTTTGGCATGGCGGCCAATGGGAGCCAACCGGCTCCCGGCCTTCCCTGCGCCCTCTTTCATCTGAGGGTGAGGCGACGAAGCAAAGCTCGGGCGAGATGAGCCGCGAGGATGTGAAGGTGTGTCTGTCGCTCAGAAACCGAATACCGAATGCTGCCGCAAGCACTATCCAAGACCGTCACCCTGAGGTGCGAACCATGCGACGCCCCCGCGTCGCGTGGAGAGCCTCGAAGGGCGACGGCCCGGCTGCATGTCGGCCGTTCATCCTTCGAGGCTCGACTTGCGATGCCTTCGCATCGCAAATCTCGCACCTCAGGATGACGGAATGGACATGGTCGCCGCGGCGCGACTCTGGATTGCTTCGCTGCGCTCGCAATGACGATGCGGAGATATTGTGCGTCCATCGCGAGGTCACCGCGCCCAGATCTACCGGGCGCGGCGGACGTCAAAACACGTTACAGATACCGCGACAGCTCGGCTTTGAACTGGCCGTAGACCGCGTCCTCGATCTGGCTGCGGTTGATCCCGATGTCGCGCAGGGCGCGGTCGTCGAGTTCGTTCAGCGTCTTGACGGCGGAGCGGCGCTCCAGGCGGTCGAACAGCGCTTGGGTGGCGCCGGCGAGCGCACGGAAAAATCCGCTCGACGAGGATGGGCGTAAACTCCGCCCGGCAGTCTGCGAGATCGTGGTCATTTTTCTTCTCCGGACTTCTGTCCACGCGGCGAAACGGATGCCGTTGGCGCAGACGCTGGGAGCGCCTGCACCTCATTTGCCATCGGATTGCTCTCGCTCTCCTCGGCTCAAACGCGGACCTTGATGGAACTTAAATGCTCCAGTACATTACTCGGAGCAAGGAAAACATTGCTCTCGGTGCAATAATGTCCAAGTTCGAGTACGTGAAGCTTGCCGATGCCATTGCCTCGGATATCTCTAACGGCACGTTAAGGCCCGGCGACCGGCTGCCGCCGCAGCGCAATTTTGCCTATGACCGCGGCATTGCGGTCTCGACCGCGAGCCGGGTTTATACGGAGTTGCTCCGCCGCGGCCTCGTGGTCGGCGAGGTCGGCCGCGGCACCTTCATCTCCGGCGACATCAGGCGCGAGGTCGAGGCGCTGAGCGAGCCGCGCGACGCGCGGATCGACTTCGAGGTCAATTATCCGCTGCTGCCGCAGCAATGGGCCATGATCGCCAAGAGTCTTGCGGGGCTCGAGCGCGTCGACGCGCTGGAATCCGCGCTGCGCGTCTCGACCAGCACCGGCACCAAGAGCGCGCGCAATGCGGCCGCCGCCTATCTCGCGCGCAAGGATTTTGCGCCGCAGGCCGAGCAGATCGTCTTCACCGCCAACGGCAAGCAATCGCTCGCGGCCGCCCTCGCCGCGCTCGTCCCAACCGGCGGCCGCTGCGGCGTCGAGGCGCTGACCTATCCATACGTCAAGAGCATCGCGGCGCGGCTCGGCGTGACGCTGGTCCCGATTCCGATGGACGAGCACGGCGCGCGGCCCGACGCGATCCAGAAGGCGCATCGCGAGGCGCATCTGTCGGCGCTGTATCTCCAGCCCATCATCCAGAACCCGCTCGGCGTCACCATGAACGCGACGCGGCGCGCCGACATCATGCGCGTCGCCGAGAAGCTCGATCTCACCATCATCGAGGACGCCGTCTACGGCTTCCTCGCCGACGACACGCCGCTGGCCGCACTCGGGCCGGACCGCTGCATCGTGATCGACAGCCTGTCCAAGAAGGTCGCGCCGGGCCTTGCGCTCGGCATCCTCGTCACCCCGCCGCATCTGCGCGAGGGCGTGATGAGCGCGGTCCGCACAGGCGGCTGGATCGCCTCCGGCCATGCACTCGCATCCGGGCAGCGGCTGATGGCCGACGGCACCGTCGCCGAGCTGACGCGCCTGAAGCGCATCGACGCCGCGCGCCGCCAGCAGACCGCGGCAAGGCTGCTGGCCGGCTACCAGTTCGCCGCCGACCCGCGCTCCTATCATCTCTGGCTCACGCTGCCGCCACACTGGCGCTCGCAGACCTTCGTTGCCGCCGCCGCCCGGCGCGGCATCGCGCTGACGCCGTCCTCGACTTTTGCAATCGCGCATGGGCACGCGCCGAATGCAGTGCGGCTCGCGCTCGCCCCGCCCACGTTCGAGCAGCTCGATTCGGGCCTGCGCACCCTCGTCTCGCTGCTCGGCACCAAGGAAGAGGATTTTGACTCGACGGAGTAGCCAGAGCGTTTTCGAGCGAAGTGGATACCGGTTCGCGCAAGAAAACACGTCAAAACCGGAGTCCTGCCCGTCAGCCCTGCGGCCATTCCGCAATAAAGCCCCTCGCCTTGTACGGCTCGATCTTGTCCCATTCATGCAGGACACGACGACGAAATTCGACATCGGTGTGCCAGAGCGCGCGCGGCGTCGCAAAGCTATCGACGGTGAGCAGCATCTTCTCGACCTCGGGCCAGTGCCGGTGCAGCGTCATCGGGTAGCGACGCGCGGTCCAGGTGTTGCCGAGGCAGATCACGCTGCGGAGATTTTGCAGCCCAAGCGCCGCATCGATCACCGGCAGCGAGAAGATCACGTTCTCGCCGGTGTTCGTCGCGCCATGTTCCTCGAGGATCCGGTCCGCCGGAATGCCCGCCGCGGCCATCGCCGCCTTGATGATGGTGCACTCAGATTGCTCCGAGCCCGGGGTCACGCCGCCGCTGACAATCGACCAGCGGAACAAGCCCTCGCGCCACAGCCTTGCGGCGGTGTCGGCGCGGAGTGCGACGTCCTCGCGGGTGCCGAACATGAACAGGAGGTCGGCCGGCCGGAGGGCCGTGTCGACCAGATGCGTGCGGTTGATCCTGGCGATCTCGTCCGCCGCAGGCAGACGCGTGCTGCGATCCGGGGCTGGCATGGCAGCACGATGCGACACCGCCGCCGGGGCGCGAAGTCACGTTTGATTGCGGCCGATTGCAGCTAAGGCAACAAGGATCTCGGCACGCGATCGAAGCTGTAGCTCTGCGGCTGGTTGCGCCGCACGAAGCCGCCGACCTGCCAGGCGAACAGCGCGGCAAAGCCGAGGATGAACAGCGCGCCGGCGAACGCGCCGATCATGAGCGCGCGGACCAGGAGCCCGGTCATCGCCACCGTCAGCACCGCCATGAACGCCAGCACCGCGGCATAGGTGTTGCGGCCGAGGCCCGCGGTCAGCACCGCGCGGCTGCCTGCTTTCGCCATCCGCGCATGGAGCTCGATGATGAAATCGCGAAAGCCATTGTCCTGC
This sequence comes from Bradyrhizobium sp. CCBAU 11361, assembly GCF_028128935.1. NCBI lineage: Bacteria > Pseudomonadati > Pseudomonadota > Alphaproteobacteria > Hyphomicrobiales > Nitrobacteraceae > Bradyrhizobium > Bradyrhizobium sp. CCBAU 11361. The sequence goes on along the minus strand of NZ_LBJZ01000192.1, from coordinate 209,265 downwards.
GGCGCCATCAGCGCCGCGGTCTGCCAGCTCGTCGACAGGATCGCGATGCGGCCGCCACCGCTGTGGCTGACATCGGCGCGAAAGCGATGCTGCTGCATCGACACCGGGCGGAACGACAACCTGACAGCGCTGATCTCGTCATAGCGCCACAGGCCGGAACGGCCGCCGATGTGCCAGGACAGCCCGGCATCGGTCAGCTCGAAACGATGCGCCGAGCCGATCAGCGACGCCTTGTAGGCATAGCTCGCACCTGGGGCGCCTTGCGTGTCCGAAACCTGCATCTCGACAATCGACCCCGTCCGCGCAATCCCGCCTGCGACCCGCTTGCGCGGTCGCCCTCGCCCATCCTACAAGCGGGGCATGGCTGAGACGACCTTTTTTCCGCGCCGCCTGATTCTCGGTGCAGCCGTGATCTGCGGCGTGCTGCTCGCGCTCGCGGTGCACATGCTGGGCGCGCGCTACGGGCTCGACCTTGGCGGCCTCTGGCGCTCCGACACGCATGAGTTCATTCCGGCCGGCGCTGCGATCGCCTGGTGGCTCATCGCTACCGTCGGCTTTTCCGGCGGCTATTTCACGGCGACATTGATGCAGAGCGCCGCGGACGGCCAGATCCCGCAACGGATGCGGCAATTCCTGATCGCGGTCGGCGTGCTCCTGCTTGCGGGTGCCGGCCAGGTGGCCTCGGCCCCGAGCCCGATCCCGACGGTCTCGGGCGTGCTCGCCGGGCTCGCCGCGCTGTGCCTTGGCGCCGTGATGGCATTCTGCGGCGCGCATTTCGCCCTGCGCCGCGGCTGACCTTTCTACGCCGACGCGCGCAGCCGCGGGCGCTCCAGCATCAACGCCACGTCCGAGGCAGGCCGCGGCTTGCTGAACAGGTAGCCCTGCGCCTGGGTACAGCCCTCGCGCCTGAGCAGCTCGAGCTGCGCGTCGTTCTCGACGCCTTCGGCGGTGGTCACGATGCCGAGGCTGCGGCCGAGCCCGGTCACGGCGCGGATGATCGCCATGGAATCCTCGCGCGTCGCGAGCTCCGACACGAAGGAGCGGTCGATCTTGATCTTGTCGAACGGAAAGCTGCGCAAATAGCTCAGCGACGAATAGCCGGTGCCGAAATCGTCGAGCGAGATGCGCACGCCCATGGCGCGCAGCTCGTGCAGGGTGGTCAGCGTCGCCTCGCTATTCTGGAGCAGCACCGATTCGGTGATCTCGAGTTCGAGCCGGCGCGCCGCCAGTCCCGAGGCGATCAGCGCCTCAGTCACGGATGCGATCAGGTTCGGGTTCTTGAACTGCACCGGCGACAGGTTGACCGCGACATCGATATCGTCCGGCCAGGTGGCCGCGTCGGCGCAGGCGGAGCGCAGCATGAATTCGCCGAGCTGGACAATGAGTCCGGTCTCCTCGGCCAGCGGAATGAAGTTGATGGGAGCGATCAGGCCGCGCTGCGGATGGTTCCAGCGCAGCAACGCCTCGAAGGCGACCACGCCACCACTGGCGACGTCGCGGATCGGCTGATAGTACGGCTGGAATTCCTCACGTTGCAGCGCCGCGCGCAAATCCATCTCCAACAGACGCCGCGCCTGCGCGCGCGCATCCATGCCGGTCTCGAAGAAACGGTAGGTGCCGCGGCCATCCGCCTTGGCGCGGTACAGCGCGAGGTCGGCATTCTTCAAAAGCTCGTCCGGATCGCTGCCGTCCTGCGGCGACAGCGAGATGCCGATCGAGACACCGATGACGATCTGATGGCCGTCGATCTCGTAAGGCGCCGAGATCGCCTCGACGAGGCGGCCGGCAAGGGACCTCGCCGCAGCCTCCTCCGACCGTCCGATCTGGACCACGGAGAATTCGTCGCCGCCAAGCCGCGCGACCGTGTCGCTTTCGCCGACGGTCGCCCTCAGCCTGCGGCCGACCTCCTTGAGCAGCGCATCGCCGATGGGATGGCCGAGCGAGTCGTTGATATCCTTGAAGTGGTCGAGATCGAGACAGAGCACCGCGAGCTGGTCGCCCGAACCCGCCCGGCGCAGCCCCTGCTCGAGTTGCTCGTGGAACAGCACGCGGTTCGGCAGACCGGTCAGCGCGTCATGACGCGCCATGTGCGAGATCTTCGCCTGCGCCTCCAGCCATTCGGTGATGTCCTCGAAGGTCGCGACCCAGCCGCCGCCCTGCATCGGCTGGTTGACGACCCGGATGGAGCGGCCGAACCGGTTGACGATCTGGCTGGTCGTGCGGCCCTCGCGCGCGTCGGCCACGAGGCGCGAGAAGAATTCATCCGCGTCGCCTTGCCACTGGCCCTTGGCCTGCTCTTCCCGCAGCACGTCGACCAGCAGGCGGCCGGCGAGCGCGATATCGGTGCGACGAAGCATCGCCGCGTAGCGCTCGTTGAACAGCATGATCTTGCCGTCCGCGTCGAACATGCACAGCCCCTGCGACATATTCTCGAGCGCGGTATCGAGCACCACCTGCTGGCGTCCCAGCTCGCCCTTGGCACGGCGGTCGAGCACAGCTGCTGCGAGCGCGATCGCGATGATCGCAACTGCAGCGCTGGCGGTGAGGATTGACAATGAGGCCGGCGGAATCGACAGGCCGCTGACGACGATCGCAGGATCCGGCGTCAGCTCCACGGCGCCCATGGCGGTGAAATGATGCGAGACGATGGCAACGGTCAGCAGCACCGTCGCGCCGAGCGCATTCGCCAGGCTGTCGCGCCGCCCCGCGACGACCAGCGCAAGCGATCCAAAGATAATGCCAAGAACGATCGAGACCGTCACGGTGGCGGTCTCCCAGCCGATGCGCGCGGGAATCTCGAGCGCCATCATGCCGGTGTAATGCATTGCGGCAACGCCGCCACCAACGACGGCGCCACCGAGCGCGACCGGGATCGCCCGCGTCGCCGACACCGAGATGCTCAGCCCGACGAAGGTGACCGCGATCGCGAAGATCAGCGACAGGACGGTCACGGGAATGTTGTAGGCGCCGCCGGCGCCGGGCCCGTAAGCCTGCATCGCGATGAAATGGGTTGCCCAGATGCCGCAGCCGGCGACGATGGCGTCGAGCGCGATCCACGAGACGCGAGCACCCCCGCTCGCCGCCCGCGCGCGGTAGAACAGGCTGATCGCCGCCGCGCTCGCGAGCAGGCACACCGCCCCGCCGAGCGCGACCAGACGCCAATCATGCTGGTCCGTAAGACAGTAGAGAACTTGATACATTGCCGGCACCTATCGGACCTGCACTTAGAACCGGCAGAGGTGGACAGTCGGTAACCGGCTATGTCCTCGTTCCGGGGATGGTGAACGGAAGATGTGCGCCTTTACTCATATTGTTCATCCTCGCGAGGGCGCGCCGGTCCAGATCACGGTGGCAGCGAGCAGCAGGACGGTGGCCGATACGACCAGCGATGCGTGCAGGCCGGCCATGAACGCACCATCCGAGGCCACCAGCGAGCCGAACAGCGCAACGCCGAGCACGCTGCCGGTCTGCCGCGTCGCGTTCAGGACGCCCGCCGCGATGCCGGAGCGCGCCTTCTCCACGCTGCCCAGCAGGGTCGAGGTCAGCGGCGGCACCAGCAGCCCGAGTCCGCCGCTGATCGCGATCATCTGCGCGCAGATCATCCAATAGCTCGTGTCAGCCTCGATCCACAGCAGGCCGAGACAGCCGAGCGCCGAAATGCAGGCGCCGACGACGATGGTCGGGCACGGACCGATGCGCTCGGCGAGGCGCGGCGCCAGCAGATTGACCGGGAGCACCGCGGCCATCATCGGCACGAAGGCTATTCCGGTCCACCACGCCGACAGCCCGTTGATCCTCTGGAAGTACAGGCTGAGCACGAAGATCAGGCCGTAGATCGCGATGTTCACGAGCAGGCCGACGAGCGCAGTCAAGGTGAACAGCCGGTGACCAAACAGGGACAGGGGCAGCATCGGCTGCGCCGCGCGGATCTCGCGCCAGACGAACAGCACGGCCAGGACGAGGGCTGAAGCGAAGGCCGCGAGCACGGCCGGATCGTCCCAGCCAAGCGCGCCGCCCTCGATGATCGCGCCGGCGAGCGCCCCCAGCGCGCCGATTGCCGCAAGCTGGCCGGGCAGATCGATCTCACGCGATGGCGCGCGCGTGGTCTCCGTTGCATAACGCCAACTCAGCCAAAGGCCCATGAGGCCGATCGGAAGGTTGACGAGAAAGATCGCGCGCCAGCCGACGAGCGTGATCAGTGCGCCGCCGACGAAGGGGCCCGCGGTGAGCGCAAGGCTGGCTCCGGCGGCCCAGATCGCGACGGCGCGGCCGCGCGCGCGGTCGTCCGCGTAGGCATGATTGAGCAACGCCAGCGAATTCGGCACCAGGATCGCCGCCGCCAGGCCCTGGACCAGTCGTGCCGCGATCAGCACGATTGCATTGGGCGACAACGCACAGGCGAGCGAGGCTGCGGTGAAGATGGCGAACCCGGCCATGAAGACGCGCTTGGCGCCGATCCGGTCGCCGAGTGCGCCGGCCGTCAGGATGAAGGCGGCAAAGGCAATGGTATAGGCGCTGACGACCCATTGCAGTTCGGCAATACCGCCGCCGAGCGTCCTGCCCATCGCATCGAGCGCGGTGTTGACGATGGTGACGTCGAGCTGCACCACGCCATAACCGAGGCTCATCGCGGCCAGCGTCAGCGCGGTTGCAGGACGCGACGAGGCGCGCGGCGCGCCGGCTCCGTCGTCGAAGGCTTCGTATTTGATGATGCTTGCTCGCATGCTGCCCTCCGATGCAGCCCCATGCGAAATATAGGCCGCCGATCCGCCGTCATGCTTCGACAATGGACGAAGGATGGATGTGGAGCGATACACTGACTCCACATTCGGTGTCATCGCCCGCGCAGGCGGGCGATCCAGTACTCCGCGGCGGAAATTGTGCAAACGAAGTCCCGCTGCGGAGTACTGGATGCCCCGCCTTCGCGGGGCATGACAGCAGATGAAGCGGGAAACAACGCGCCGCGCGGGACCACCGCGCGGCGGTCGTCGGCTAAACCGTCATCAGCTTGCCGCGCGCAAATTCACCTTGCTCTCGGCAAGCGTCGTGAGCTTCTTGTCGGTCGCCTTCTCTTCCTCGAGCGTCTTGGCGAGCACGGCGGCGCAATCGGTCCGGCCGAGCTGCTTGGCCCAGGCGATCAGGCTGCCGTAACGCACGATCTCGTAATGCTCGGCGGCCTGCGCCGCATTGATCAGCGCCGCGTCGAGCACCGCCTTGTCGGCGACTTCGCCGGCGGTCTCGTCGGCCTCCTCGATGATGCCGTCGATCGCCGGGCAGTCGACCGCCTTCACCTGCGCGCCGTGCATCTTGAACACTTCCTCGAGCCGCTTGACGTGCTGCTTGGTTTCCTCGAGGTGCGTCAAAAAGCCCTGTTTCAGCTGCGGGTCGGTGGCCTTGTCGGCCATTTTCGGCAGCGCCTTGGTGAGCTGCTGCTCGGCATAGTAGATGTCCTGGAGCTGGTGCACGAACAGGTCGTTCATGGTTTTGATGTCTTTTGTGAACAGTCCCATCGTTCCGATCCTCTTGGGTTTCGGGAACACGGAGGCACCGGCTTGCACGAATAGCCGCATATTTCCGCCATGTTCGATTGCTGATGAGGCGCTAACGGGCACGCGGCATCGGCGTTCCTAAAAGGCCGGCATCGCTTGCGCTGGAACAATGCAGCGAACGGCACGATATGAAACCATGCCAACATACGAACGCGCGGGCCGGGCCGGTCTGACGATTCATATGCTTAACGCGCGTCCGATGTGAACCACATATGACAAAAGTCGCCGGTCCGGCACAGAACCTATCCTTGTCAAGGGCTGCACAAGTCACCGTTTTTGCCTTAAATGATCTGGATCATGCCTAGCGATCGACGCCTGCCTTTGGCAACCATCGCGCCCGACTGGCCAATACCTGGCCTTGTCGGTCTTGCCCCCCGCCGGGAGGATGAATGCACGGACTGCTGCCCGCGTTGAAGCGCGGCTTCAAGAGATGGATTGGCTGGCGACGGCTCGGAATTGCCGCGAGCGTCTTCATCATTGCCTTCGCAATCACCACCCTGGTGCGGACCCTCAAGGGTATCGACACCGGCGTCATCCTGACGGCATTGACCGAGATTCCCCGCGGGAATATCGGGCTGGCGGCCATCTGCGTGTTCTTCGCGTTCTGTACGCTGACCTTCTACGACTTTTTTGCACTGCGAACGATCGGCAAGAAGCACGTGCCCTATCGCATTGCAGCGCTCTCCAGCTTCACGTCCTATTCGATCGGCCACAACATCGGCGCCACGGTGTTCACGGGCGGAGCGATCCGTTTCCGGATCTATTCGGATTATGGGCTGAACGCGATCGACGTTGCGAAAATCTGCTTCCTGTCAGGCCTGACCTTCTGGCTCGGTAACATCTTCGTGCTCTCGATCGGCATGGCCATCCATCCCGATGCCGCCTCCTACATGGATCAGCTCCCGTCGCCGATCAATCGGCTGATCGCGCTCGGCGGCCTCGCCTCGATTGGCGCCTATCTGGTCTGGCTGTGCATGGGCGAGAAGCGCCGCGAGCTCGGCCAGAAGGGCTGGAAGGTGGTGTTGCCCTCGGCACCGCTGACGCTGGTGCAGATCCTGATCGGCGTGGTCGATCTCGGCTTCTGCGCCACGGCGATGTACCTCTTGATGCCGGCCAATCCGCCGATCGACTTCCTGTCGCTCGCCGTCGTGTTCATCCTGGCGACGCTGCTCGGCTTTGCCAGCCATGCCCCCGGCTCGATCGGCGTATTCGACGCCGCCATGCTGGTGGCGCTGCCGGAATTCGGCCGCGAGCAGCTTCTGGCGACGCTGCTGGTGTTCCGCCTGCTCTATTTCGTGATCCCGTTCGGCCTCGCCATCTCCATCATGGGCGCACGCGAGCTCTGGATGAACGTGGTCGAGCCTTGGCAGGAGCGACGGCGGCTGGCGGAGGCCTGCGCCCAGACCAACCTGCCCAAGCAGGTGGCGGCGATGGAGCGCGAACGGTCGCTGCGGCAGGCCAGCAAGCGCTGAGGCGCTGGACGGCGGCCCGCAAGATCGTCAGACAAAGGTTGCGGGCGGGGGAGCAATCCTCTCTTATTTCCGCCTCAACTTTGCCGTTGAACACGCGGGCCATGATCCGATCATCTCTTCGCACCTTCTTCGCAGGCGCCCTGCTGCTTGCCGGGATTTTGACTGCGTTGCCGCCCGAGCGCGCAGCCGCGCAGGACGCCGGCGCCATGCAGATTTCCTGGGAGGTGCGCAACCGCTTCCGCCTGTTCCGCGAGGAGCGCGACTTCCTGCTTCATGTGGAGAACGCGCGCAACCGCAGCATCCTCGCCGCCGAGCAGTCGCTGGAGCTCCAGAGCGAGGGCCGCGGCTGGGCTCGCAACATGGTCAACCGGCTATGCATCGACCTCCAGGGCCGGGTCAATCAGCCCTGCACCCGCGACAACACCAAGGAAGACTACATCACCCCGGTCGACCACCCCGTCACCGTGCGCCTCGTCGGCGCGGTGCCGGTCGGCGCCACCTGCGCCTGGTCGTTCGACGACGGCGACGGGCCGCGACAACAGACCTTCGACTGCGCCGAACCGGTCAACCTGCGCGTCCGCTACGGCAAGCAGACGGTCGCGAGCGTCGACGTCTCCTCTGGCTCCGATCCGACCCAGCGCGTTCAGGCCGAGATCCAGGTCCGCGACATCTTCGTCGCCGGCCTCGGCGACAGCATCGCCTCGGGTGAAGGCAATCCCGACCGGCCGCTGGCGCTGTCGGACGAAGGTTTCTGCTTCCGCTCCTATCTCGGCACCGCCGGCGGGCAGTACTACCGGCCGAGCCGCGCCAGCTATAAAGGCGGACGCGCCTGCGAGGCGCCGGATACGCTCGCCAACTGGCAGCGCTACGGCGCGCTCTGGTTCAACTCCCCCTGCCACCGCTCGCTCTACAGCTATCAGGCCCGCACCGCGCTGGCGCTCGCGGTGCGCTACACCCACGTCGCGGTGACCTTTCTGCCGCTCGCCTGCACCGGCGCCAGCATCGGCGACGGGCTGCTCGGCTCGCAGCGCGCCCGCGAATGCGCGCCCAGCAAGAACGGCAGTTGTCAGACCAGCGTGAACGCGCAGGTCGCCGAGCTGCGAGAGGCGCTCACCGCGGCGAAGAAACGCCAGCCGGACCGCACGCTCGACCTCGTGCTGCTCTCGGTCGGTGCCAATGATGTCTACTTCTCCGGTCTCGTCGCCGACGTCATCGTCGACACCGCGACCGAGCGCGCGCTGTTCCGCCGCTCCGGCGTGATGGCGAGCGTCGACGAATCCCGCGATGCGCTGGCGCGCGAGCTGCCGCAGAACTTCGTCAAGCTGCGGGAGGCGCTGAAGCCGCTCGTCGGCGGCGACCTCTCGCATGTGGTCTACGTCTCCTACGCCAATCCGGCGCTCGCCGGCGGCGGCGTGCCCTGCCGCGGTGGGCGCGCCGGCTTCGACATTCATCCGTCCTTCAACGCCGACCCGCAGCGCCTCGCCCGCGTCTCGACCTTCGTCGACACCGAATTCCTGCCGCAGCTGAAGGGGCTCGCCACCTGCACCCGCGGCGCGCTGTGCCGCGATCCCGAAGCCGACCGCATGACCTTCGTCGACGCGCATCAGGCAGCGTTCGCAGACCACGGCTTCTGCGCCCATTCCGGCAACGATCCCGAATTCGACCGCACCTGCTTTGCCGAGAACGGCCAGAGCTTCAATCCGGACATCGTGACGGCGGCGAGCCAGCCGATGCTGTGCGGCCGCGGCGCCTCGGAGTATCGCGCCTATCTGCCGCGCGCCCGCTGGATCCGCGACGCCAACGACAGCTACTTCGCGGCGATGACCTATCCGCAAGGCCTGCCAGCCGCGAGCCAGCCGACCGACATCCACGACGCCACCTGGGGGGTGCTCTCCGCCGTCTATGGCGGCGCCGTGCATCCAAGCGCCGAAGGCCACGCCGCAATGGCGGATGCGGCGTTTCCGGCCGCGAGCGCCGTGCTCGGCCTCGATGCCGTGCCGCCGGGCGTGACGCGGGGACTATTGGCGCCGCTGTTGCCGGGCGCACAGCGGTAGGAAGCGAGAGCGAGCTCTCTCCACGCCGCCATTGCGAGCTCGTGGCTCGCCCTCCCCACACACCTGCTGTCATCGCCCGCGAAGGCGGGCGATCCAGTACTCCGTGACGGCTGTGATTGAATCGAGAAGCCGCGGTGTACTGGATTCCCCGCCTTCGCGGGGAATGACAGTTGAGTGCGTGGCGCCATCTTGCCTACGCATGCTCGTCAGCCCACAATCGTTCCCTCCCACCTGCCGTTCCATCAATCCAAAATCGGCATCGATCGATACTCCCTTCAACTTGGACACTCTGCTGCGCGCGCCTCTAGGAGTCGTGGTGAGGAAACATTTCGAGTTCTAAGGAGGCGCGTGATGAGCGCAGTGGTGTCCGCAGCGGACGTGAGGAGGTCTCGCGTCAGGCTGTTCATCGTGACCATGTTGTTCCTGGTCACGACCGTCAATTACGCCGACCGCGCCACGCTCTCGATCGCAGGCCCCGCGCTCTCCAAGGAGCTGCATCTCGATCCCGTCGCGATGGGCTACATCTTCTCGGCGTTCGGCTGGTCCTATGTCATCGCGCAGGTGCCGGGCGGCTGGCTGCTCGACCGCTACGGCTCGCGCCTCGTCTATGCCTTCAGCATCATCGTCTGGTCGCTGTTCACGATGATGCAGGGCTGGGTCGGCTTCTTCAGCGCCGGTACCGCGATCGTCGTGCTGTTCGCACTTCGCTTCCTCGTCGGCATCGCGGAGGCGCCCTCCTTCCCCGCCAATGCCCGCATCGTCGCGGCCTGGTTTCCCGGCAATGAGCGCGGCACCGCGTCCGCCTTCTTCAACTCGGGACAGTATTTCGCCACCGTGATCTTCGCGCCGCTGATGGGCTGGATCGCACACGCTTACGGCTGGCGCTTCGTGTTCTTCGTGATGGGCGCCCTCGGCATCGTCATGGGCCTCGTCTGGATCAGGACCATCTACGGCCCGAAGGAGCATCCCGGGATCAACGAGGCCGAGTTCGACTACATCAAGGAAGGTGGCGCGCTGGTCGATCTCGACGCACCCAAAGACGATCTGAAGCAGGCGCGCGCGCCAGAGGCCGGCTCCGGGTGGGACCATATCCGCCAGTTGCTCTCCAACCGCATGATGCTCGGCGTCTATCTCGGCCAGTACTGCATCAACACGCTGACCTATTTCTTCCTGACCTGGTTCCCGGTGTACCTCGTCAAGGAGCGCGGGCTGTCGATCTTGCAAGCCGGCTTCGTCGCGACGCTGCCCGCACTGTGCGGCTTCATCGGCGGCGTGCTCGGCGGCATCATCTCGGACGCGATCCTGCGCAGCACGGGCTCGCTGACCATGGCGCGCAAGATCCCGATCGTCGGCGGCATGTTGCTGTCGATGTCGATCATCGCCTGCAACTATGTCGACGGACAGGCGCTGGTGGTCGGCTTCATGGCGCTCGCCTTCTTCGGCAAGGGCATCGGCGCGCTCGGCTGGGCCGTCGTCTCCGACACCTCGCCGAAGGAAGCCGGCGGCGTCTCCGGCGGCCTGTTCAACACCTTCGGCAACCTCTCCTCGATCACCACCCCGATCGTGATCGGCTACATCCTGGCCGCGACCGGCTCCTTCAACGGTGCACTGCTGTTCGTCGGCGCCAACGCGATGGTCGCCGCGTTCGCCTATCTCGTCGTGGTGGGCAAGATCGAGCGCGTGGTGCTCAAACGTTCCTCCTGAGGGCTCCCACGGGAGCTTGACCAGGCAACTCAACGGCGGCTCAAAAAGCCGCCGTCTTTGTTTTGGGGATGATCGATGCTAGAAGCGCCGGGGAAACGCCTTATTCATCTAAGGCATGTATCGATGTTCGACCTCAACCAGCTCCGCTGTTTCGTCACGGTGGCGGAGGAACTGCATTTCGGCCGCGCCGCCGCGCGGCTGAACATGACCCAGCCGCCGCTCTCGCGGCAAATCCAGGTGCTCGAGCACATCATCGATGCGCCGCTGCTGGAGCGCACCAGCCGTTCGGTGCGCCTGACCCCTGCGGGCCGCAGCTTCCTGCCGGAGGCGCGGCGCATCCTGAAGCTTGCGGAAAGCGCCTCCCAGGTCGCCCGCCGTATCGCGCTGGGCAAGACCGGCTCACTCAAGATCGGCTTTACGGCAGCGGCCGCCTACGGCTTCCTGCCAGAGCTCGTCGCGGCCTGCCGCGCCAAGCTGCCCGAAGTCGATTTCTCGCTGAAGGAGATGGTCTCCGGCGACCAGTTCGAGGCGCTCAGCTCCGGCCAGATCGACGCCGGCCTGCTCAGGCCGCCGATCGCGCGCCCTGAAGTGGCCAGCCGCCGCGTCGTCGCCGAGCCCCTGCTTGCCGCAATCCCGAAGAAGCACCCGCTGGCGAGCGCCGACAGCATCACCATCAAGGATTTCGACGACCAGCCCTTCGTGATGTATTCGCCCTATGAGAGCCGCTACTTCCACGATCTCCTGGTGGCGCTGTTCACTCGCGCCGACGTGCTGCCGCGCTATGTCCAGCACCTGAGCCAGATCCACTCGATCCTCGCCATGGTCCGTGCCGGCCTCGGCCTTGCCATCGTGCCGGCCGCGGCCGCAAGCCTGAAGATCTCCGACGTGCGGCTGCGCCCCCTGAAGCTGCGCACGCGCGTCCCGGTCGAGCTGTTCATGGTCTGGCGCCGCGACGACGAGAATCCGCTGCTGTCGGCGCTGGTCAAAATCGCAGGTGAGTTGTCCTCGGCGGAGACCATGGAAGATTGATGCTGATTTCGCATCAGTCGATATAGGCTTTGGCTTGGACGCGCATCGAACGGTCTCCTAAACCACGGCGCATGGACGCGCAGGCTTGCGTCCTCCACAACACGCAATTAGGGAGCCGCGCCCATGAGCAAGATGACCCCGCAGGAAATGGCCCAGAAGATCGGATCGGGCCTCCTGTCTTTCCCCGTCACGCCGTTCAAGGCGGATTACTCCTTCGACGAGGCGACCTACCGCGCCAACATGGACTGGCTGTGCGGCTATGACGTCGCAGGCCTGTTCGCCGCCGGTGGCACCGGCGAGTTCTTCTCGTTGACGCCGACCGAGGTTCCGCAGATCGTCAAGATCGCCGTCGAGGAGACCAAGGGCCGCGTGCCCGTGCTCGCCGGCACCGGCTATGGCACCGCGATCGCCCGCGAGATCGCCATTGGCGCCGAGAAGGCCGGCGCCGACGGCCTGTTGCTGCTGCCGCCCTATCTCACCCATTCCGAGCAGGACGGCCTTGCCGCCCATGTCGAGGCGGTCTGCGCCGCCGTGAAGATCGGCGTCATCGTCTACAACCGCGACAATGCCATCCTCCAGCCCGACACGCTGGCCCGCCTCGCCGAGCGCTGCCCGAACCTCGTCGGCTACAAGGACGGCATCGGCGACATCGAGCTGATGACCCGCGTCTACACCAAGCTCGGCGACCGTCTCACCTATATCGGCGGCCTGCCGACCGCGGAAACCTTCGCGCTGCCCTATCTCGACATGGGCGTGACGACCTATTCCTCGGCCGTGTTCAACTTCGTGCCGGAATTCGCGACCAATTTCTACGCCGCCGTGCGCAAGCGCGATCACGCCACGATCCAAGCCGGGCTGAAGGATTTCATCCTGCCGCTGATCGCGATCCGCAACCGCAAGAAGGGCTATGCGGTCTCGATCATCAAGGCCGGCATGAAGGTGATTGGCCGCGACTCCGGCCCGGTCCGCCCGCCGCTGACCGATCTCACCGAGCAGGAGATTGCGGAGCTCACCGCGCTGGTCAAGAACCTGCCCGCCATCCGCTCGTCACAACAGGCTGCAGAATAACGACCGAACACAGCAGGGAGGAGCGCGCGATGGCCCAGACTGAAATCTCCGGCGCGCCAGTCGCCGGCGCACCGGTCGTTACGGCGATGCAGGTGATCCCGGTCGCGGGCCGCGACAGCATGCTCCTCAATCTGAGCGGCGCGCATGCGCCGTTCTTCACCCGCAACATCGTCATCCTCACCGACAATGCCGGCCACACCGGCGTCGGCGAGGTGCCGGGCGGGCAGAAGATCTGGCAGACGCTCCAGGATGCCCGAGATCTCGTCATCGGCAAGACCGTCGGCGCAATGAACAACATCCTCGCCGACGTCCGCACGGCCTTCGCCGATCGTGACGCCGGCGGCCGCGGCAAGCAGACCTTTGACCTCCGCGTCATGATCCATGCAGTCACGGCGATCGAGTCCGCGCTGCTCGACCTGCTCGGCCAGCATCTCAACCTGCCGGTCGCCGCGCTGCTTGGCGAAGGCCAGCAGCGCAAGAGCGTCGAGACGCTCGGCTATCTCTTCTTCGTCGGCGACATCAGCAAGTCCAGGCTCGACTACGTCACCGGCGAGACCGGCAAGGCGGAATGGTTCAACCTCCGCCATCAGGAAGCGATGACGCCGGAGACCGTGGTGCGGCTCGCGGAGGCCACCCACGACCATTACGGCTTCGCCGACTTCAAGCTCAAGGGCGGCGTGCTCCGCGGCGAGCAGGAGATCGAGGCCGTCACCGCGATCGCCAGGCGCTTTCCCGACGCGCGTGTCACGCTGGACCCGAACGGCGCCTGGTCGCTCGACGAGGCCGTCAGCCTCTGCAAGGACATGCACGGCATCCTCGCCTATGCCGAGGACCCCTGTGGCGCCGAGGCCGGCTTCTCCGGCCGCGAGATCATGGCCGAGTTCCGCCGCGCCACGGGCCTGCCGACGGCGACCAACATGATCGCCACCGACTGGCGCCAGCTCTCCCACGCGCTGCGCCTGGGGGCGGTGGACATTCCGCTGGCCGATCCCCATTTCTGGACCATGCAAGGCTCCGTGCGCGTGGCCCAGACCTGCCGGGACAACGGCCTGACCTGGGGCTCGCACTCCAACAACCATTTCGACATTTCGCTCGCCATGTTCACCCATGTCGGCGCCGCCGCCCCGGGCAAGGTCACCGCGATCGACACCCACTGGATTTGGCAGGACGGCCAGGCGTTGACCAGGGAGCCGCTCCAGATCAAGGGCGGCAAGATTGCGGTCCCCGACAGGCCGGGCCTGGGTATCGAAATCGACAGGGCGGCCATCGACGCCGGGCATGACCTCTACAAGCAGCATGGACTCGGCGCCCGCGATGACGCTATTGCCATGCAGGACCTGATCCCCGGCTGGACCTTCGACGACAAGCGTCCCTGCCTCGTGCGTTAGAAAACTTCCCTGGAGGAATGAGATGACTGCGATCCTGAAGAACTTCATCGGCGGCGAATGGGTCGATGGCTCCGGCGTCACCAAGAACATCAACCCCTCCAACACCAACGACCTCGTCGGCGAGTACGCCAAGGCCGACAAGGCGCAGACCGAGAAGGCGATTGCGGCAGCCAAGGCCGCCTTCCCCGCCTGGGCGCAGTCGACGCCGCAGGTGCGCTATGACGCGCTGAACAAGATTTCCCTCGAAATCCTCGCCCGCAAGGAAGAGCTCGGCCGCCTGCTCGCCCGCGAGGAAGGCAAGACGCTCCCCGAGGGCATCGGCGAGGTCGCCCGTGCCGGCCAGATCTTTGCATTCTTCGCCGGCGAAGCGCTGCGCCTGATCGGCGAGAAGGGTGCGTCCGTCCGTCCCGGTCTCGATGTCGAGCTCACCCGTGAGCCCGTCGGCGTCGTCGGCATGATCACGCCCTGGAATTTCCCGATCGCGATCCCCGCCTGGAAGATCGCGCCCGCGCTCTGCTACGGCAACACTGTCGTGTTCAAGCCCGCCGAGCTGGTGCCGGGCTCCGGGCATGCGCTGTCCGAGATCATCACCCGCTCCGGCATTCCGGCCGGTGTCTTCAACCTCGTCGTCGGCTCCGGCTCCGTGGTCGGCCAGACCCTGCTCGATCATCCCGACGTCGCCGCGATCTCTTTCACCGGCTCGGTGCAGACCGGGCGCAAGATCGCGCAGGCCTGCGTGCTGTCGCATCCGATGAAGAAGTTCCAGCTCGAGATGGGCGGCAAGAATCCGCTGGTCGTGCTCGACGACGCGGACCTCAAGACCGCCGTCGAAGTCGCCGTCAACGGCGCCTATTTCTCGACCGGCCAGCGCTGCACCGCCTCCTCGCGCCTGATCGTCACCGAAGGCATCCATGACCGCTTCGTCGCCGCGGTGGCCGAGCGACTGAAGGGCCTGTCGGTGGACGACGCACTCAAGGCCGGCGTGCATATCGGCCCCGTTGTCGACCAGAGCCAGCTCGACCAGGACCTGCGCTACATCAAGATCGGCCAGGACGAAGGCGCAAAGCTCGCCTTCGGCGGCGAGCTGCTCAAGCGCGAGACGCCCGGCCACTATCTCCAGCCGGCGCTGTTCACCGAAGCCAACAACAACATGCGCATCGCGCGCGAAGAGATCTTCGGCCCGGTCGCCGCCGTCATTCGCGCCAAGAACTACGAGGAAGCGCTCGCGATCTCCAACGATACCGAGTTCGGCCTCGCCTCCGGCATCTGCACCACCAGCCTGAAATACGCCTCGCACTACAAGCGTAACAGCGAGTCCGGCATGGTGATGGTCAACCTGCCGACCGCCGGCGTCGACTATCACGTGCCGTTCGGCGGCCGGAAGGGTTCGAGCTACGGCGCCCGCGAGCAGGGCTCCTATGCGCGCGAGTTCTACACGACGGTGAAGACGGCCTACACCTATCCGGGTTGATAGGCCGGTATCGTACACATCGTAGGGTGGGTTAGCGCAGCGTAACCCACCCCTTCTGCTTCCGCGGACAGAGACATTGGTGGGTTACGCTGCGCTAACCCACCCTACAAATCCCGGAGTCCTCGATGGACCAGGACGTCGCAGCGAAAGAGCAGCCCCGCTACATCAAGCTCAACGAGCGCGACAATGTCGCGATCGTCGTCAATGATTTCGGGCTTCCCGCCGGCTCCCGCTTTGCCTGCGGACTGACGCTGCGCGCCTTTGTGCCGCAGGGGCACAAGACGGCTCTGGTCGATATCGCGCAGGATGCGCCGATCGTCCGCTATGGCGAGGTGATCGGCTACGCACTCTCGCCGATCCTGGCCGGCGAATGGGTGGATGAGGCACGCATCCGCATGCCGGAAGCCCCCGCCCTCGACAAGCTCGAGATCTCGACCGCCGTGCCGGCTCCGTTGCCGCCGCTGGAAGGCTTTACCTTCGAAGGCTTCCGCAATCCGGACGGCTCGGTCGGTACCAAGAACATTCTCGGCATCTCCTCCTCCGTGCAATGCGTCAAGGGCACGATGGAATACGCCGTGAAGCGCATCCGCGCCGAGCTGCTGCCGAAATATCCGAACGTCGACGACGTCGTGCCGCTGACGCATGCCTATGGCTGCGGCGTCGCCATCAACGCGCCCGACGCGGTGGTGCCGATCCGCACGCTGCAGAACCTGGCGCTCAACCCGAATTTCGGCGGCGAGATTCTGGTCATCAGCCTCGGTTGCGAAAAGCTTGCGCCCGAGCGGCTGGTGCCGGAAGGCATCAGCGACGCCATTGTCCGCATGCAGGACGAGGCCTTCGACGGCTTTGGCGCGATCGTCGATGCCATCATGACCCAGGCAGAAGCACGCCTGAAAATCCTCAACAAGCGCACCCGCGAGACCTGCCCGGCCTCCGACCTCGTCATCGGCCTGCAATGCGGCGGCAGCGACGCGTTCTCCGGCGTCACCGCGAACCCCGCGGTCGGCTTCGCCGCCGACCTCCTGGTGCGCGCCGGCGCCACCGTGATGTTCTCGGAAGTGACCGAAGTGCGCGACGCGATCCAGCTCCTGACGCGACGCGCGATCAACGAGGACGTCGGCCGCGCGCTGGTGCGCGAAATGGCCTGGTACGATTCTTATCTCGCCCGCGGCGGCGCCGACCGCAGCGCCAACACCACGCCCGGCAACAAGAAGGGCGGCCTCGCCAACATCGTCGAGAAGTCTCTGGGTTCGATCGTCAAGTCCGGCTCGTCCGCCATCACCGGCGTGCTCTCGCCCGGCGAGAAGGCGACGCAGAAGGGCATGCTGTTCGCGGCAACGCCCGCTTCCGACTTCATCTGCGGCACGCTTCAGCTCGCCTCCGGCATGACGCTGCAGGTGTTCACCACCGGCCGCGGCACGCCCTACGGCCTTGCGGCTGCGCCCGTGATCAAGGTCGCAACCCGCAGCGAGCTCGCGCGGCGCTGGAAGGACCTGATCGACTTCGATTCGGGCAGCATCGCCACCGGCGAGAAGACCATCGAGGAATGCGGCTGGGACCTGTTCCGCCTGATCCTCGACGTCGCCAGTGGCCGCACCAAACCGTGGTCGGACCGCTGGGGCATCCACAACGACCTCACGCTGTTCAATCCGGCGCCGGTGACCTGAGGGGTCACTGACTTTCCATCAGGTGCATGTCGCTCAGCGTGACCGGAAGGCTGCGCGCGACGAGATCCACAATCGCCGTGCGCAGCCGTTCCCCCGACGCCGGACCGTCAAACGTCTCGTCGACCGGCCCGCTCGGACCGGCGAGCCGCATGGTCCCGGTGTTGTCGAGCGGCGCGGCCGCCCGCTTCTCGATCACGTCAAACGACTTGCCGTCGATCACGCGCACCTCGTAGAGCGCGTGGATCAGGCCGTAGTCTGCGAGCAGCGTCCGGTATTGGACGAGCCCGATGCCCTCGACGTTGCGGCCACTGCCGAGCTTGGATCTTGCCCTTGTAATGACGATGTAGGCATCCAGCCCCTGCGGAGCGACATCGCTGCGAACCAGCTCCTTGAACGGATCGCTGCGCAGCAGATTGACGGGCGCGACCGCCGAATCCCTGATCGCGGCGAACGCGGCGCGCCTATAGCTTACCGGCTGCACGCGAAAGCGTGGGCTCAAGAGCTTCGTCGCCTGCTGGACGATCATCTCGTCGAGCCCCCAGGCGCTGATCGAGGCGCTCTGCCCGGCACTGCCGAGCGCGGTCAGCCCGGCCTGCGTCAGGCTCATCTCCTCGCCGATGGCCGAGACGATGCCGACGGTCTTGATCGCCTGGAGCCGGCTCGCGCGCGTCTCGAACGCCGCGGCGGCACCGAGGGCGACGGAAGCGACCGCGAGGGCAATCCATAGAACAGCATGACGGCGCATGGCGACCTATCGAATCCTGAAGTCGAATGAATAGGACGCGCCCAGGCCGATCGTGGTCTGGTTCGACGATCCCCGCAGCTTCACCAGCGGGCTGTCCGCGGCGTCGCCGAGCAGCTTCTCGTATTTCGACATAGGCATGGACCTCCCACTGCGGGTTGATGCGATAGGAGATCTGGCTGCCGAAGCCGACCGAGTGCGCACCGCCCCTGGCATCATACATCGGCAGTCCCGACGCCAGCGTCTGCGTGGCATCGACACCGAAATACGGTGCGGTCGCCTTGGTGCTTTTCCAGGTGAAGCGCGGGCCGGCCGAGATCGTGAGCCTTTGAATCAGCGGCACGATAACGTCGGCGGAAACGTCGGCCACCGTGCCGGTATGGCCACCCACGCCCTGTCGCAGTTCGCTGCGCAGGCGCAGCCAGTCGACCGGATAATATTCGACGAAGCCGCCGAGCTCGTATGCGGCCTTGACGTCGCCAAGGCCGGTCAACTCGGAATATTTGTCGCTCTTGCGCGACGAGACGTATTTGAACGCAGGCCCAGCGCGAAAATTGCCGACGTCGAGCAGCGCAATGCTGGCGCTGCCGCGGGGGCCGCGAAACTGGTCGACCGATCCGGCGCGGCGAATGGAGAAGATCGGAATCGGGCGGAATTTTCCGTTCTTCGACCCGACGAAGTCCGGTGTGTATTCGCCGCCGATGCCGACCATGACGGTCCAGTTGCCGGAGGGCGAGGGCAGCATCGGCAGGTCGAACGGCGGGGCCGGCAGCGTGAATGCGGTCTGCGCGGATGCAGACTGAGGGATCGCCATGATCACGCCAAGTGCGGCAAGGAATGCGCTCAGCAAGCTCTGCTGCGCGCCCGCCGCACGATCGAGAGCGGCTTCGTCAAATTGCTTCATTACGGGGCCCCGGACCGGACCCTGCTGGGCCTGGTCGACTGGTGTGGTTGGAGCCACAGCATGTGGTCCGGCAAAATTGCCCCAAGATTGCAACGGCCGACCGCCCCTGCGACATTCCGCGCCAGGCGCGCCGCCGGACCAACATTGCCCGAACATTGCCCGGGACGCGTTCACGCTCCGAACTTTGACCGCGCGCGAGGTGAGCGCCCTCGTCCCTGCCTTTTATTCGCCAAGCTCGCTGCCTTAAAGGGAACCTCGCGCACGAACCGAAATGCCGGAATTCGGCCAGGGAGCGTCAAGGTCGGGGTGTTATTGCCCCAGCAGAGTCAAGGACGATCCGCGTGCGCTCCCTCGTGATCGAAGACGAACCGCAGATCGGCGCCTATGTCAGTCGCCTGCTCGGCCAGTTGCACGGCGTCGTCGACCTCGTCGGCTCGATTGCCGACGCCCGCCAGGCGCTGGACAATTTCAAATACGATCTCGCCATCGTCGACCGGATGCTGCCGGACGGCGATGCGCTCGAGGTCGTCACGGCATTGAGCCGGTCGCCGGAGCGCCCCGCGATCATCATGCTGACGTCCAAGGACGCCAAGGAGGATGTCGTCGACGGCCTCAACTGCGGCGCCGACGACTATCTCGGCAAGCCGTTCGAGCCGCAGGAGCTGATCGCGCGGGTGCGCGCCGTCTTGCGGCGGCCTCGCCTGCTCGCGCCCGCGGTGCTGTCGCTCGGCAATGTCGAGCTGCATCTCGGCAGCAACGAAGCGGTGGTCGCCGACACCAAAATCCTGCTGCGGCGGCGCGAGGCGCTGATCCTCGGAGCGCTATTGATGCGGCGCGACCGTGTCATCACACGCGCCGCCCTGATCGAGGAGATCTACGGCTTCGACGACGAGATCGAGTCCAACACGCTCGAAGCGCAGGTCTCGCGGCTGAGGAAGAAACTGGCCGCGCTCGGCGGCGACGTCGAGATCCGCAGCATGCGCGGCATCGGCTACATCCTGCGGCTGGCAACACCGCGATGACGTCGATCGCCCGGACGTTTGCACTGTCGCTCGGCATCGCCGCGACGACGATCTTCCTGATCATGCTCGGCCTCTTCATCTGGCGCTATCCGATGGAGGAGCGCGAGTTCAGGGCTTGCCGGGTCGTGGCCGCCGTTCTCGACCGCGCCACCATAGTCGAAGGGCAGAACCTGACGGTGCGCCCGACGCGCGCCCTCGAAGAGCTGAAAGCGGACAGCCCGAACCTCTGGTATGTCGTGTCCGCGGGCGAGCTGGTCAGCGAGTACGGCAGCGAACGCCGGCCCGCCCTCCCCTTTGCGTTTCCCTATCACGGGCCCGTCGGCTCATCGGTCTTCAGCACGCTCGACCAGAAGAGCACCTTCTGCCTCGCCGTCGTGCAACGGGGGGCGTTGCAGCTCGCGATGATGGTCGGCGAGCCTCAAGTCCGCTTCGGCCGGATGGCGAGAAACTTTCTCATCCGCAGTGTCTTTTCGATCACGCTGCTAGCGCTGGCCTTTGCCGCGACCGTTGCCGCCGGCGCGGCGCTGGCCGCGCGTTTCGTCTCACGCGGTATCGAACGTGTCGCGCTTCGCGCGCTCGCGATCGATCCTGCAGCACCGCAAGGCCTGATATCGCTGTCCGAGGTCCCCCGCGAGCTGAAGCCGCTTGTGAAGGCGCTCAACCGTGCCTTCGGCGAGATCGACGCCTATATCAGGATGCAGCGCCGCTTTCTCGGCAATGCCGCCCATCAGCTCCGCACGCCGCTCACGCTGCTGCGCGCGAAGATCGAGGACGTGTCCGAACCGGCCCTGAAGGCCGAGCTGGTGCGGGACGTCCGCCGCCTCACCTCGCTGGTCTCCGCCATGCTCGACCTCGCGCGCCTGCAAAATCACGCGATCGAGAAGCGGCCGATCGAACTAGCCGAGATCACGCTGGACGTGCTGGCCGATTTCGGTCCGTCGGCGCTGGACGCCGGCATAGAGCTTGCGCTGGAGCGGGCCGACCAGGGACCGCTCCTGGTGCAGGGCGTGGACGCGGCCATTCGCAGCGCGCTCGCCAATCTCGTCGGCAACGCACTCATCCATGCCCGCGGCGCGCGACGCATCACCGCCACGCTCAGCCGCGATGGCGTCTCGATTCACGATGACGGCGCGGGCCTGCCCGATGGCGCCGAACACGGGCTGACCGAGCCATTTCAGACCGGCAACAGCGCGTGCGATGGTGCGGGCCTCGGCCTGTCGATTGTCCGCGAGATCATGGCCGCCCACGGCGGCGAGCTGGTCATCTCTTCCGCGCCGAGGCTTGGCACGACGATGCGCCTGCACTTTCCCGCGGCCAACGCGGCGGTCAAATCTCCGCAGCTTGATCTGCAAGAGCGCTAGGCGAGGCGCATCGGCTCTTCCCGCGAAACCGTCCGGAAACATTGGCGCGAAAAACTTCTTCCTCGTTTCGTCCCTTCGCATCAAGCAACCAATATATTCGCCGAAGGCGACAGGAATGTGCGCACGCAAGCGAACCTGTTGCGGCATCGACGCGACCAAACCTCCGATTGCCATCTTCCACGGAGATTTTCCAATGCGTGTTCTCTCGATGATTGCCATTGCCGGCGTGATGATTGCGAGCTCGGCCGGGGCGCTCGCCGGCGAGCTTCCCTCTTACGAAGTGAAGTCGTTTCCGATCTCGGCAACGCAGGTGCAGGTGCTCGGCGGCGCCGGCGTCGAGGAGCAGTCGGCAGCGCCCGCGATGACCGTCGCCAGCATGCCCGCCTCGCCCGCGCAAGTCTCGGTGCTGTCGCCCCGCGTGAAGCGGCTCGCGAGCGCGGGCTCGGAGAGCGAGGCGCGCTAAGCGTCCACCACCCGACGACGATTTCATCGTGTGCGCTGAAGTTTCCACAACGTCATGGCCGGGCTCGTCCCGGCCATCCACGTCTTGCGCAGGGCACAATCGTAGGTGCCCGGGACGGGCCCAGGCAGGACGAACCTCTTCCGCACCGTCAGGAATTCGGCGCTCGCACGCTTCTACGTCATGCTGCCCGGCATGAAGCAGCGCACGCGCGGATGGCCGTCGATATAGTGCTTCCACACCATGGTGCGGCCGATCTTGTTCGGCTCGGTGATCACGGCGCCGTCGGGCACGACCACCCATTCGTCATCGAGATGCACACGATAGCGGCCCTTGTCGGATTCCCAATCGACATCGGCGACCACGTAGCCGTCGGCATCCGAGCAGCATTGTCCGTATTCGCTGTGCAGGCTCTCGAACCAGGGCTTGAGTGGCGAGTTGGCGTAGCGGCCGTCGTCGCGCGCCAGCGCCGAGGTCGCAAGCGGCGCCATCAGCCCCAGCAGCGCCGCCGCACATAGTCTTGCAAGTGGCATGTCGTCTCCGCGGATCGCAATCAGCGCCGCGAGGGACAGACGCCGCCGTCCGCCTTCCGCGCGGTGGCGGCAGGCGTGGAGACGGCGACTCGCTCCCCAGCGGCTTTGCGACAGCTATGCAAATCCGGCGCCAGCGCGCATTCCGGGGAACTACTGCCGCAGGCTCTTGTGTGCACATTCCGCATGTTCGGCGCACCGGCGATCTGCCGTGGCCATTTTGGAGGCTTTCCTTGTCGCGCCGGGACGTGTACGAACGTTGCCGCGAACTTTATCGCATTGCTTAAACGACTGTTTCGATTAGAGAAATCGGGTGTTGGCGTGACAGGCCCTGGACCGTCAGCGCTATGAGTTCGAGAGAGTTGCTCCCTGGCCAGCAGGACGCGACCGATTTGCCCGCAAACGAGGTGCAGTTTGCGCTGGTGATTTCGCGCATGCTCGAGACGGTGAAGAACGATCCGGAGTTCAGGCGGCAGCTCGTCTACGATCTTGCCCGCTACAAGCTCCAGGAGCAGTTCACCTACGCCGACGCCAAGAACATCGACCAGATGAAGCGGGCGCTCGAGGTCGCAATCGAGGAGGTCGAGAAGTTCTCGCGTGAAGAGGCGCCGCTGGAGCGGTTGCCGCAACATCAACTCACATCGTCGAAGGCGGGTGAGACAAGCGGCCCACTTCTGTCCGCCGACGCTCCGGTCCTGCGATCGGGGATCGAGACATCCAGGCGGCCTGCGATCTCAGGCCCGCTCTGGCCCGTGATCAAGCGTACAGGGGCCATCCTGCTTGCCGCCGGCGCCATCGTCCTTCTCATCTCGCAGCGAGACCATATCGCCGCGTTGCGCCGGCTGGTTTCGTCGCAGGCGCAGGAGATCGCGCTGGTCCCGCCCAAACCGGAGACGACGATCGCGGTCAGCAAGCCGGAAATGGTGACCGCCGTCGCGCCGCCGGCGAAACCGGCGCGCGTGCTTCCGACCGACTACGGCGTCTACGCCTTGATCGACGACAAATCGCTGGCGGAGTTGAATGCGACCGGCATCATGGCGCCGGACATGCGCGTCGCGATATCAACGGAGTTCAGGAAGCCTGACCGGCCGCACCTGCCGAACGGCCGCGTCAAATTCATCGTGTTCCGCCGCGACGTCGCACACGCGGTTCCCGAACGCGTCGAGGTTCGGGTCGTGGCGAAGATCGTCAGAGAGTTTACGACCGACGCCGCAGGCAAGACGCTGAGTGGCGGAGACGACGTCGGCGTCATCCGCAATTTCGCCTATCCGTTCCGGGTGTCGCCGATTCCCGGGACACCCGAGATGCACGAGCTTCACACTGGCGATTCAGGGCTCGAACTTCCGCCAGGACATTATGTCCTGAGCCTCGGCACGCAGGCCTATTACTTCCAGGTCGACGGCGAGATCACCGATCCCCACCAATGCCTCGAGCGGGTCGTCGCCGGCAGCGGCACCTTCTATGCGCCGTGCAGGAAGGAGCGGACGCATTGACTATTCCGTAGCCCGGGTGAGCGCAGCGGCACCCGGGACAAGTGGTCCCGCATATCGCTTCGCTCATCCGGGCTACAAGAGAATGCGGGAGCAACCTAACTGGATTGCTTCGCTACGCTCGCAATGACGAGATGAGGCGCGCACGTGCCACACACTCAGCTGTCATCGCCAGCCTTGTGCGCACTTGCGCACTGGGGCGGGCGATCCAGTACTCCGTGACGAACGTGATTGAATCGAGAGGCTGCGGCGTACTGGATTCCCCGCCTGCCGCCTACGCTAAAGCTTCGGCGCCCCTCGACCTCAACCCCGGCGAAGCCTTGGCGTAGCCGGGTCGCGGGGAATGACGGCGGCGTGTGAAGCAACGGCAGTAGAGCCTACTGCTTCGGCGCCGGCGCCATCATTGCGCCGCCCTTCTTCGCCGCGGGCGCGGGAGCCGGCTTGGTCGCTACGGCCTGTGCGGGCAGATATTTGGCGACGATGGCGGGATCGACCTGCGCGATGTTGGCGTCCGGCAGGCGCGTCCAGGTCTCGTCCTTGCCGAACAGGGAGATGCCGAGGAAGCCGCGCATGGTCAGGGTCTGGCCATCGGGGCTCACCGTCATCTTGGCCTTCCAGATATTGCCGTCGCGCGGATTGACCACGTTGCCGCCGTCATATTTCAACCCGTCGCGCTTCATGTCGCGGATGAAGGAAAGGCCGAGCACCGGGGAGTTCTTGCGATCGTCCGTGCACTTCGCGCAGACCTCGTTCGGATCGTCGCCGGGCCGCGGGAACGTCTTGGCGATCACGCCTTCGAACACACCGTTGTGGTCGATGAAGAGGAACCATCCTACCGTCTTGCCGTCCTCGACCTTCTGCCAGAGGCCCGCGGCGGTTGGCTGGGCCGACGTCGCAACCTGGGCTTGCGCCGCAGCCAGGCTCACCGCGCCGAACGACAGCGCGAGCGCGAGGAGCGAGAGCAGCCGAAAGCTGGAAAACGGATTCCGCATTATGATCACCTTGCTATTCCACGACTGGAATGGCCGAAGACTACGGCGATTTCGCGAACGGTTCCAGCACCAGAAACATGCGGCATCGCGCTCCAGCCCCGCTCGCGGTCAGCCGACTCCGAGCTTCTTTTGCAGGCTGGAGGATGAGGTCGTGTACTGGAACACGAGGCGCTTCTCCGGATAGACGTAGCGATGGGCTTTTTGCGACATCAGCGCGCCCTCGTGGAAGCCGCACAGGATCAGCTTGATCTTGCCGGGATAGGTGTTGATGTCGCCGATGGCGAAGATGCCTGAAACGTTGGTCTCGAACGCGGATGTCTCGACCGGCACCAGATTGTTCTCCAGCGCAATGCCCCAGTTCGCGACCGGACCGAGCTTCATGGTCAGCCCGAAGAACGGCAGCATGGCGTCGCAGGCGATCTCGGTGACGTTGTTGTCGTTGCCCTTGATCGTCGCGCCGGTCAGCTTGCCCTCAGTGCCGGCCAGCGAAGTGACCTGGCCGAGCCGGAGATCCATCTTGCCGCCTGCGACCAGCGCGCGCATCTGCTCGACGCTGTGAGGGGCTGCGCGAAATTCGTCGCGACGGTGCAAGAGCGTGATGCGCTTGGCCACCGGATGCAGATTGAGCGTCCAGTCGAGCGCGGAATCGCCGCCGCCGACGATCAGCACGTTCTTGTCGCGGAACGTCTCCATTTTGCGCACTGCGTAATGCACCGAGGTGCCTTCATAGGCTTCGATGCCCGGCACCGGCGGACGCTTGGGCTGGAACGAGCCGCCGCCGGCCGCGATCACCAGCACCTTGCATTCGAACACCTTGCCGGCGTCGGTGGTGCAGCGAAATGCGGGATCGCCGATCTTCTCCACCGTCTCGACCATCTCGCCGAGATGGAAGGTCGGATGGAACGGCTTGATCTGCTCCATCAGCGCGTCGGTGAGCCCCTGCCCCGAAACATGCGGAATGCCGGGAATGTCGTAGATCGGCTTTTCCGGATAGAGCTCGGCGCACTGGCCGCCGACCTTGTCGAGGATGTCGACGAAATGCGTCTTCATGTCGAGAAGGCCGAGCTCGAAGGCGGCGAACAGGCCGCAGGGGCCGGCGCCAATAATCAGCACATCGGTTTTGATCACGTCGCTCATGTCGTCTCTTTATCGGTCGTTATCGGTTGGACGGCGCCCTTTGGGCAGAGGTGACCCTGCCTGTCTAGCCAACGGGGATGGATCAGGGAAGGCATAAAAGCGGGAGCGCCCCGCAGCCGCGCCCACTTGCCGGGTCAAAATAACTGGGCTGTAACGAGGCTGGATATGACGGAGATCAACCGGTGAACGCACCAAGCCGCCTCGATACGACGCCGCGCCTGGAGGACTACCCGTACCGCCTCAGCGACAACGTCCGCTTCGGCGATCTCGATCCCAACCAGCACGTCAACAACGCGGTCTATGCCACCTATTTCGAGACCGGCCGTGTCACGCTGATGAAGAGCCCGGACTACGGGCTGACGCCGCCGGGCCTCGCCTGGATCATGGTGCGGCTCGACATCCATTTCCGCGCCGAGCTGCACTGGCCGAACACGATCGAGCTCGGCCTCGGCGTGGTGAAACTGGGACGGACGTCAGTGACCTTCGAGCAGGTCGTGTTCTCGCAGGGAAGAAAATGCATCGCCTCGGCGATGTCGGTCGGCGTCATGCTCGACGAGGCGACGCGGCGTCCGGCGCCGCTGACCGCGGAGATCGTCGAGAAGCTCAAACCCTGGCACAAGCGCGGCATCGAGGTCGCGCCGCCGAGCACCTGACGGAGCGGGACGGTCGGATCAGGCCTGGCGTTCCGGCGTCGCCACGACCAGCCCGTCGAGCTCGTCGGAGACCTTGATCTGGCAGGACAGGCGCGAGTTCGGGCGCACGTCGAAACCGAAGTCGAGCATGTCCTCTTCCATCGGCGTCGGGCTGCCGACCTTCTCGCGCCAGGCTTCGTCGACATAGACATGGCAGGTCGCGCAGGCACATGCGCCGCCGCATTCGGCCTCGATGCCGGGGACGCTGTTGCGGATGGCGGCTTCCATCACGGTTGCGCCGTTCTCGATTTCCACCGTACGGGTTTCGCCCTTGTGGTCGACAAAGTGGATCTTGGCCATGTGTGCTCGTGCTGCCGCGATGTTGGGAATGAAGGAGGGTCCGGGCTGTCCTATAACGGGTCGGTTAGCCCGGCGCCATAGCGTTTTGATGCAAGCTGGATCCCGGTTTGCGTGCAGAAAACGCGTCAAAACAAAAGACTAGGGACACCGCCGTTTGCGGGGTTGCCGGCCTAGTGTTTCAGGATCGCCTCGATGGCGGCGCGGGCCTCGGCCACGGCCTCCTTCAGCGCGGCGAAGGCGGGGAGCCGGTCGTGGCCGGTCCGGATCGCGGTCTCCAGGTGAGCGGCGGCGTCAGCTACGGCAAAGGCGCCGATTCCGCGGGCCGAGCCCTTGAGCTTGTGCGCGAGCGCGCCGGCCTCGGCCGGCAAATTGGTCATCGCGGCAAGCAGACGAACCGCCTGCTCGGCGAACATCGCCAGCACTTCCTGTTCCAGCTCGGCGTCGCCGAGCGTCATGCGGGAGAGGTGGTCGAGATCGAGCGGGCTGTCGACGGGCGCAAGCGGGGGCGAGGGCATCCATTCCATCCGTTGCAGTTCAGGCGTCATGGCGCAGGCCCCGGCATCGCGACGGTTCCGCCGGTTCGGCGGCGCGGTTCCTCCCACCCAAGCATGGAAATGGTTAACGAAATGTTTGGGTCGTTTGACGTAACTACGCCCGTTTATTGACAAAAACTTGCCTCAATCGGCCGAGTCCGGTGGAGAATTCCATTTGTTGCTAAGGCGTTAGGGCGCGATCCTGTTAACGATGATTAAGATTGTCTTAATCGCAGGCATTTCATTCGCGACGCTCTGCCAATAGGATGTTGCAGAAATTGGCGGACAAGCCGTCCGGGTGGGGACGGCTCGATGATCCGCGCAAGCGGCATGATCCGGTCTGTGGGCTTGCGTAGCGCGCGGGGCTCGCGGGGGGACGCGTACAAGTAACGAGGGCTCGGACTGAACATGGCGAACACTCCGAAAAAGGTCAAAGACCCGACAGAAGTTGCGCTTTCTGCGATCCAGGAAGCCCTGAACATCAGCGACACCGCTGCGGACACCAGCCGCAACGCCTCGATGCGCAACGAAACGGCGTCGTCGGTGTCCCCCCCGGAGCCCCCGATCTTTGACGAGCCGACCTTCGAGCCGCGCCCTGCCGCGAACGAGCGGGCCACCGTGTTCGATACGATCGAGGAGCCGCGCTCGACGCGCCGCGCCGCCAATGACGATCGCGAGACCATCGGCCAGCTGCTCCAGGCGCTTCAGAAGGGCCGCCCTGCCCGCAGTGTCTATACCTTCGCCACCATCTTCGCCGGCGTCTGGCTCGCCGCCTGCGCCGCGCTGACCGTCGGCTTCCTGCCCTCGATCCAGGCCGCCATGGGCCAGAGCGGCGGCGTCCTCGTCGTCGCCGGCCTGATCGCGATGTTCTTCGCGCCGATCATGCTGTTCTATTTCCTCGCGAGCCTGGTCTGGCGCGGCCAGGAAATGCGCATGATCGCGCAGGCGATGGCGCAGGTCGCGATCCGCTTCTCCGAGCCCGAGGGCTCGGCCTCCGATTCCATGGTCACCGTCGGCCAGGCCATCCGCCGCGAAGTCGCGGCGATGGGCGACGGCATCGAGCGTGCGATTGCGCGCGCCGGCGAGCTCGAGACGCTGGTGGCCAACGAGGTCGCCGCGCTCGAACGCGCCTATTCCGACAACGAAGTGCGCATCCGCGCCCTGCTCCAGGACATCGCGCATCAGCGCGACAACCTGGTCGGCCAGGCCGAGCAGGTCCGCAGCGCCATCTCCGGCGTGCAGATCGACCTGCGCCACGACATCGCGCTAATCTCGGACGCGATCGCCTCGCGCGTCGACGAGGTCGCCAAGAGCATCACCGGCGCTCTCGAAGAGCGCGGCGCCCACATCACCGGCGCCCTGAGCAATGCCGGCGACAACATGATCCTCGCGCTCGGCGAGCGCGGCGGCGACCTGCTCGACCGCCTCGAGGAAGCCAGCAACGAGACCACGCGCGCCGTGCTCGATGCCAGCGAGCGGCTGACCACCAGCCTCAACTTCAAGACCGGCCACGTCCACGACGAGTTCGTCGACCTCGCCGACCGCGTCCACGAGATGCTGAACGAGCGCATCGACCGCATCACCGGCGAGTTCGAGCAGCGCTCCGCCGCGATCGTCGACGGCATCTCTGAGCGCACCGAGCAGGTGCACGATAGCCTGAAGAATTCGTCGGACTCCCTGCTGCTCGAGCTCGAGCTGCGCTCCAACGACATCTCCGCCAAGATCGACGACGCCGGTCACCGGCTCGCCAACCAGATCATGACCTCCGGCGATAAGGCGAGCGAGGCGCTCGACGCCACCGTCAACACCCTCGTCGCCAAGGTCGTCAGCCAGACCGAGACCGCGCACGACTCGCTGTCGCTCCAGATGAGCGCCTTCGACGAACTGGTGAAGAACCAGGGCACCGAGCTGGTCGAGAAGTTCGCCCGCGACTCCGGCACGCTGGGCGCGCTGATCACCCGTCACATCTCCGAGTTCGACCGCACCGTGAAGACGTTCGGCGGCGAAGTCGTCGAGCGCATGGGCCAGCGCACGCAGGACATCGCCGAGACGCTGAAGACCTATGTCGACAATTTCGACACCCGCTTCACCTCGAACGGCGGCCAGATCACGGCCGTACTGGACCAGCGCCTGATGCAGTTCGAGACCACGGTCGGCGAACGCGTCACCAACCTCGATGCCTCGCTGAACGGCAAGATCGCCAGCCTCGACAGCACGATCGACGGCCACATCAAGACCTTCGACGCGCAGCTCGGCGGCCGTGTCACCGCACTCGAACAGTCGTTCGACACCCGCGCGAGGTCCGTCACCGAGACCATCGACGGGCGTCTCAACACGCTCGCCACGTCGCTGACCGACGGTGCTACGCAGGCGATCCAGTCGATCGACTCCCGCCTCACTCATCTCACGACGTCGCTGACAGGAGGCGCCTCGCAGGCGCTCGAGTCCATCGACTCCCGCCTCACCAGCCTCACGACGTCGCTGACCGACGGCGCCTCTCAGACGATCCAGACGATCGATACGCGCCTGACGCACCTCACGACGACGCTCACCGGCGGCGCCTCGCAGGCGCTCGAGTCCATCGACTCCCGCCTCACCTACCTCACCACCGCGCTGACGAACGGCGCGTCGCAGGCCGTGCAGTCGATCGACACGCGCCTCACGCTCCTGACCTCGACGCTCACCGACGGCACCGCGCAGGCGATCGAGGCGGTCGACCGCCGCATCACCGGCGTCGCCGAGATCATCGACGGCCGCAGCATGCATCTGACCGACACGGTCACGGCGCGCTTCCAGGACATCCAGCAGGCCATCGAGACCAAGGTGGGCTCGGTCGCCAGCGACATCGACGTGCGCGTGGCGCAGTTCGAGGACCTGCTCGGCTCGCGCGTCGAGGCCGTCGCCGGCCGCAT
Organism: Bradyrhizobium sp. CCBAU 11361; assembly: GCF_028128935.1. Lineage (NCBI taxonomy): Bacteria > Pseudomonadati > Pseudomonadota > Alphaproteobacteria > Hyphomicrobiales > Nitrobacteraceae > Bradyrhizobium > Bradyrhizobium sp. CCBAU 11361. Next base: position 178,788 of record NZ_LBJZ01000192.1, on the reverse strand, counting down.
CGAGAGCAGCGGCCGCCAGGCCAGCGAGGACATGATGTCCCGCGCCGAGATGATCTCGACCGCGATCCGCTCGCATGTCGAGGACGCCGAGCGCTCGCTCACCAACCTCGTCGTCAACACCAGCGAGACCATCCAGACCGGGGCGCGCACCGCCCAGCAGTCGCTGATGACGGTCTCCTCCGACGTCAACGCCCAGCTCAAGATGACCTCCTCCGAGGTCGAGCGCGCGCTGACCGCGGTCGGCACCGGTGCTGCGAACTCTATCCTGACCAGCGCCCGCGAAGCGCAGTCGACGCTGGTTGCCGCCTCCGGCGATGCCTCCAACCAGATCAAGGGGCTCGCATCCGACGTCGAACGCACGCTGTCGGCGGCCGGTTCTGCGACCGCAGCCTCGATCCTGGCCGGTGCCCGCGATGTGCAGACCACGCTCGTCACCGCATCTTCGGACGCGGCCAACCACGTCAAGACGCTCACCGCCGACGTGCAGCGCTCGCTGTCGATGGCCGGCGCCACCACAGCGGAATCCATCACCGCCGGCGCCCGCGATGCGCAGAGCACGCTGATCGCGGCCTCGAGCGAGACCGCCAACCAGATCAAGGCACTGTCCTCGGATGTGCAGCGTTCGCTCTCGATGGCGGGCACTGCGACGGCCGAGACCATCACGGCCGGCGCCCGCGAGGCGCAGAACACCCTGGTCACGGCGTCCTCGGATGCGGCGAGCCAGGTCAAGTCGCTCGCGGCCGAAGTGCATCGTTCGCTCTCGCAGGTCGGCCAGTCGACCGCCGAGACGATCACGACCAGCGCCCGCGACGCCCAGAGCACCCTGCTCGCGGTCTCGGCCGAACAGACCAGCCAGGTCCGTTCGCTCGCGGCCGAGATGCAGCGCGCGCTGGCGACCGCCGGCGGCGCCACCATCGAGGCGCTCACCAGCGGCGTGCGCGAGGCCCAGGGCACGCTGATCTCCGCTTCGACGGACGCGGCAGGCCAAATCAAGTCGCTGACCACGGACATCGAGCGCACGCTGACCGCGGTCGGCGCCGACACCGCCTCGACCATCCTCAACAGCGCGCGTGAGGCCCAGACCTCGCTGACCTCGACCTCGGCGGATGCCGCGAGCCAGATCCGCACGATCTCGACCGAGATCGAGCGTGCGCTGAGCGCGGCCACCGCGAACGCGACCAACGACATCCAGACCAGCGCGCTCAACGCCCAGAACGCGCTGATCTCCGCCTCCAACGAGGCGAGCTCGCGGGTCAAGTCGAGCTCTGCCGACGTCGAGCGCTCGGTGCTCGCCGCCAGCAGCAGCTTCGGCCAGGCCATGACCGGCAAGACCGACGAGATCGTCACCTATGTGCAGCAGCAGGCCGACCGTCTGTCGAACATGATCGACGCCAAGCGCGGCGCCCTGGTCGATGCGATCGGCTCCAAGACCAGCCAGCTCACGCTCGACATCGACCGCGTCACCTCCGACGCGCTGAAGTCGATCGAGACGCGCGGCCATGCGTTCTCGCAGACCATGATGGGCAACGGCTCGGAAGTCGCCCGCACCATCAACGCGGCGAGCGAGATCGCCACCGGCGCGGTCGGCAAGTCGCTCAAGGACCTCGAGCAGGCCTCGCGCGCGGCGATCGACCAGTCGCGCCAGGTCTCGATCGCGGCCGTCACCGAGATGCAGGAGACCAGTAAGATCCTGCGCACCGACACGGTCGCCCTGTTCGAGCGTCTGCGCGAAGGCAACATCCTCCTCCAGGAGGTGCTGACCGGTGCGCACGACAACCTCAACTCGCTCGAGCGGGCGCTGGTGACCCGTGTTGCCGACTTCGTCTCGGCGATGAACGACGTCACCTCGCGCAACGGCGCTGCGACGCAGAACCTGGAAGACCAGCTCAACGTCTTCAACACGAAGACCACGCGGGCGCTCCAGGATCTCGGCGAGCTGTCGACCCAGTTCGACGCGCACGGCAAGGCGCTCGTCGAGGCCGCCCAGGTCGTCGAGGTGAGCAACAAGAACACCACCGCCTCGCTCGCCGAACGCAAGCAGGCGCTGGAATCGCTCGTCACCACGATCGACCTGCGCACGGCCGATCTCGACCAGCGCCTGTCGCGCTTCACCGGCCTGCTCGATGAATCGCTGGCCGCGGCCGAAGAGCGTGCCCGCGACATCGCCCGCGTCGTCGCGGAGACCGCCGGCGCAGGCTCCGCCGCAATCACCCGCCAGTTCGAGGCGGTGCGCGCGGCATCCGAGGAAGAGCACCGGCAGACCCTCGACGCCATGCACGACATCTACCGCCAGACCACGGACGAGGCGGATGCGATGTTCAAGCAGTCGACGGAGAAGTTCTCCAACCTCGTCTCCAGCATGAAGCAGATGGCCTTCGAGATGCACAACGAGCTCGAAGCCACCCGCAACGAGCTGCGCCGCGGCGTGCTCGAGATGCCGCAGGAGGCCGCCGAGAGCACTGCGCAGATGCGCAAGGTGATCGTCGACCAGATCGAGGCCCTCGCCGAGCTCAACCGCATCGTGGCCCAGCATGGCCGTGGCCTCGACGTCTCGACGGCGGGCCGCGCCAGCGTGCAGCGCCAGGAAGAGCCGATGCTGGCGGCCGTCGGCGCGCGCAGCACGGAGACCCGCATCCGCGACACCGGCAGCGCCTCGACGCTGCCGCCGCCGGACCTCGGCATGCCGGCCACCTCGCGCCGCACCGAAGCCCCGCCGGTTGCACCTGGCGGCAACGACCAGGGCCGCGACGGCTGGCTGTCGGACCTCTTGAACCGTACGGACGCCAACCAGGGCGCTCCGACCGGCCGTGAGGCCCCGCGCGGCCGCCCGGCTGCACCGGCTCCGCAGCCGCAGGCTCCGCAAGGTAACGGCAATCCGCTGGAATCGCTGTCGCTCGACATCGGCCGGCTGATGGACCGCAACCTCGCCGCCGAGATGTGGGACCGCTACCAGCGCGGCGAGAACAAGGCCTTCACCAAGCGCCTCTACACGCCCGCCGGCCAGAAGGCCTTCGACGAGGTCGCCCGCAAGTATCGCGCCGACCGCAACTTCAAGGGCACGGTCGACCGCTACGTCGCCGAGTTCGAGCGCCTGCTCGACGAAGTCGCCCGCGACGGCCGCGGCCCGCAGGAGCTGCGCAGCCACCTGACCTCGGAGACGGGCCTCGTCTACACCCTGCTCGCGCATGCGGCGGGCCGGCTGGGGTGAGCGGCAGGTAGCGACAACGAATAGCGAATGAAAACGGAGGCCTCGCCGCCTCCGTTTTTGCTTTGAGCTCGTCATCGGGCCAACCATTCGATGCGGGTCGGTGGATCGCGGAGTCCCTACAAGCACGGTCATTGCGAGGAGCTCTTGCGACGAAGCAATCCAGACTGTCTCCGAGGAGGCAGTCCGGATTGCTTCGCTGCGCTCGCAATGACGAGGTGAGGTCCGTGTACTAAACGCCTACTGCCTCTTGCGCTCGCTCGCCGCCGGCTTCGGCGGCTCGGGCTGCGGAGCGGCTGCTGGCGCGCTGTTGCTGGCACCGAACAGCACGCGGGTCGGGTTGCGGTCGAAATTGTTCACGGCGCGGCTGATGTCGCCGAGGGTGCGGCGGCCGTCCGAGATCAGCAATCCGGAGCGCTTGTCGAAATCGTCAGCGAGTTCGCGGATCGACTTCACCGCCTGGAACAGCTCGCCGCCATCCTTGCCGCCGGCGAGCGTGTTGAGGCCGAGCATGAGGCTGTCGGCCTTGAGCATCACGCCGTCGACCTTGGCCATCACGCCGTCGATCTTCTCGGAGTTGCGCGCCAGCGAGTTGGTGAAGGTCTCGAGGTTCTTCAGCGAGTTCTTCACCGATTCCTGATTGTCGGCGACGATCTTGTTGATGTTCTGGAGCGTGCCGCGGATCGCCTCGGTGACGTCCTGGAGCTTGTTGGGATCGGCGGTCAGCGACGGGATGCCGTCCTCGTCGAGCGGCGGCGGGGGCGCGGCCTCCTCGCCGCCCTTGAGCGAGATCGCGGCGACGCCGGTCAGGCCCTGGAATTCGAGGCCGACCAGGGTGTCCTTGCGGAGCGGGGTGTTGTTCTCGACCATGGCGAGTGCGACAACCCGTCGCGGGTTGTCGAGCTTCACCGAGACCACTTCACCCACCCGGATACCGTTGAAATTGACGCTGCCGCCGTTGCGCAGGCCGGCCGCCGGGCCTTCGAACACGACGCGCAGCGGGCTGCGCTGCTTGGTGGTGTGCAGCGACTGAAACCACAGCACGAAGCCGATCGCCGCGGCAATCACTGCCAGCGTGAACGACCCGATCAGTACGTAATTCGCCCGCGTTTCCATCAGGTGCTCCGGCTACCACTCAGCCCATGACCGCGCGGGCGCGCTTGCCATGGAAATATTGCCTCAGCCAGGGATGCTGCGAGGCCTGCATGTCGGCGATCGACCCTGCCGCAATGATCTTACCGTTCCCTAAAACGGCGATGCGATCGCAAGCGGTGTAAAGGCTGTCGAGGTCGTGCGTTACCATGAAAACGGTCAGGCCCAAAGTGCGCTGGAGCGTCCTCACCAGCTCGTCGAAGTCGCCGGCGCCGATCGGGTCGAGGCCCGAGGTCGGCTCGTCGAGGAAAACGAGGTCCGGATCGAGCGAAAGCGCGCGTGCGAGCGCGACGCGCTTGATCATGCCGCCCGAGAGCTCCGACGGGAAGCGCTCGGCGACCTCGGGCTTCAGACCGACCATGGTCAGCTTGGCCATGGTGATCTCGTCCATCAGCCGCTGCGAGACGCGCAAATATTCGCGCATCGGAAACTGGATGTTCTGCCGCACGGTGAGCGAGGAGAACAGCGCGCCCTGCTGGAACAGCACGCCCCAGCGCCGCTCCACGTTGCGGCGCTGCGACGTGTTGGAGGAATCGAGGTCGACGCCGAATACCTCGATGGAGCCTGCCACCTTCGGCACGAGGCCGATGATGGTGCGCGTCAGCACCGATTTGCCCGCGCCCGATGGGCCGACGAAGCCGAGGATCTCGCCGCGCTTGACGTCGAGGTTGAGGCCGTCGAGGACGCGCGTGCTGCCGAACTGCACGGTGATGTCGCGGACGCGGATGATGGGGTTTTGGATCTCGCCAGCCATCGTCACATTCCGATCGAGGCGAAGAAGATGGCGAACACGCCGTCCATGACGATGACGAAGAAGATGCCTTTCACCACCGACGCGGTGGTGTGCTGTCCGAGCGATTCCGCGCTGCCCTGCACAGCGAGCCCTTCGACGCAGGCGACGATGCCGATCACGGCGGCCATGACCGGCGCCTTGACGATGCCGACGATGAAATGGTCGATCGAGATGGCATCGCGCAGGCGGAGCAGGAAGGCTTCGGGATCGACGCCGCCGTAGAGCCAGGCGACGAGCCCGCCGCCATAGAGCGCGGCCATGGCGCCGAGGAAGGCCAGGATCGGCAGCGCCAGCACCAGGGCCAGCATGCGCGGCAGCACCAGCACCTCGATCGGGTCGAAGCCCATGGTGCGCAGCGCGTCGATCTCCTCGCGCATCTTCATCGAGCCGAGCTCGGCGGTGTAGGCGCTGCCCGAGCGGCCCGCGACCATGATGGCGACCAGGAGCACGCCGATCTCGCGCAGCACCAGCACGCCCAGCATGTCGACGACGAAGATGTCGGCGCCGAACCTGCGGAAATGGAAGATGCCTTGCTGCGCGATGATGCAGCCGATCAGGAAGGTGATCAGCACGATGATCGGCACCGCGCGCCAGCAGACCTGCTCCATGTGGTGCACGGTCGAGGTCAGGCGGAACGAGCGGGGATGGATCAGCACGCGGCCGCCCGCCGCCAGCACCGCGCCGAGCATGTCGATCAGGCCCGCAACCGTGCCGGCGACCCCCGCCACGGCGCGGCCGATCTGCTCCAGCATGCCGGTGATGGTGATCGTGCCGGCATCGACCACCGGCGTCGCCCTGACCCGCCGGACCTCGTCGACGAGGCTCGAATAATTGGCGGAGAGGCCCGCGATCTGCGCCTCGACCGCGCCCTGGGTCAGGCTGCGGCGGAGCCGCTCGATCAGCCAGGCGCCGAACGTATCGAGCTTGGCGACCTCGGAGACGTCGATGAAGATGTTTTGCGAACCGCCGGCCAGCTTCTCGGCATCCGCCACCATCCGCTCCAGGACCGGCGCGAAGCTCGCGGTCCAGGTTCCGGTGGCGCAGAGTGCCAGCGCGTTGCCCTTCGCAATCCGTTCCAGCTTCGGATCGCTAGTCAAGATGTCCGCTCCCGTGCCGGGGCGGAGGAAATCAGATAGTTGCGCACGCGCCCTTACCCGGAAAAGGTATCCCCAACTGGTTAACGTTAGTTGCTAGAGGTAACTAGCAGGTTCAGATTTCGCCAGAGTTCAAAATGACTTCCAGCAAAGTTCCGGCTCTTCGGGCGCGAATCGAGCGCTTTCCCATCGCCGGCAGTTTCACCATCAGCCGGGGCGCCAAGACCGAGGCCGTGACCGTTGTGGCCGAAGTGAGCCGGAATGGCCTGACCGGCCGGGGCGAATGTGTGCCCTATCCCCGCTATGGCGAGACCCCCGAGGCAACCCTGGCCGCCATTGAGGCCATGCAGGCGGCCGTGGCGGGCGGTATCACCCGCCAGGCGCTGCAGGCCGCCATGCCGCCGGGCGCGGCCCGCAACGCGCTGGATTGCGCCCTGATTGACCTCGAGGCCAAGGCGGCGGGCCTGCGGGCCTGGAACCTGCTCGACCGCCCGGTCCCGGGCGAGCGCACCACCGCCTACACGATCTCGCTGGGCACCCCCGAGGCCATGGCCGCGGCGACCGCCAAAGCGGCGCACCGGCCGCTGCTCAAGATCAAGCTCGGCGGCGACGGCGATCCGGAGCGGATCGCGGCGGTGCGCAAGGCGGCCCCCGAATCCGAGCTGATCGTGGATGCCAACGAGTCCTGGACCGAGGCCAATCTGGAGCACAATCTTGCCGCCTGCGACGCCGTCGGCGTCACCCTGGTCGAGCAGCCGCTGCCATCAGGCAAGGACGACGCGCTGGCGCGGATCAAGCGGCCGCTCGTGGTCTGCGCCGACGAGAGCGTGCATGACCGCATCTCGCTCGCTCCCTTGCGCGAGCGCTACGATGCCGTGAACATCAAGCTCGACAAGACCGGCGGCCTCACCGAGGCGCTCGCGATGGCGGATGCGGCGCAGGCGCTCGGCTTCGAGATCATGATCGGCTGCATGGTCGCGACCTCGCTGTCGATGGCCCCCGCGATGCTGGTGACGCCGCAGGCTCGCTTCGTCGATCTCGACGGCCCGCTGCTGCTGGCGCACGACCGCGATCACGGCCTGCGCTATGATGACAGCCTGGTCTATCCGCCCGATTCCTCGCTGTGGGGATGAGCCTTGAGCCGGTGCCGCGCCGACCAGATCAGGACCGCGCCGGCCGCGGCCATCGCGGTCATGACGTAATACAGACCCTCGCCGATGCGGGCGTAGATCGCGCCTGACGCGATCGAGGTCGCAGCTCCCAGCAGCCCGTTGCAGGCGGCGTAGTAGCCCTGCCCCCGCGCGATCTGATGCGACGGCACGCGCTGCACCAGGAGGTTCATGGTGCCGACCATGGTCATGCCGAAGGAGAGGCCGTGGCCGAGCTGCACGATCGCGAGCCACGCCAGCGACGGCTCGCTGGCGGTGACGATCCAGCGCACTACGGCGCTTAAGCCCCCGATCGCCATCAGCGTGGATGGATGCGGCGAGAAGCGCGGCGACAGCGCGAACACGACGATCTCGGCGATCACACCCAGCGTCCACAGCCCCGCGATCGTCAGCCCGCCGAGACCATGGAGCTGCCAGGTGATGGCCGAGAACGTGTAAAAGGCGATATGGCTGCTCTGGATCAGCGCCGCCGAGGCGATCACGGCCCAGAAGCCGCTATCGTGCAGCAGCGTCTTGCCGGCATGCGTCTCCGTCGTCCTCCGCCTGACATCGTCGAGCGGCTGAAGCCGCAGGCTGGCTGCGACCGCAACGACGGCCCACGCGACGATGACCCAGATCAGGTCGCGCGCCGCGATGTGGTCTACGAGATAACCGCAGGCGAGCGAGCCGGCGGCGAACGCCGCCGAGCCCCACAGCCGCAAGGGTCCGTAATCGAGTCCGTAACGGGCGACGCCGCGCAGCGCATAGGCATCGGTCAGCGGCATCGTCGGCGTCCACATCGTGCAGGTCAGCCCGTAGATCAGGAACAGCGCCAGCGGCTGCTGCTGCAGGCCGAGGGCCGCAAATCCGATTGCCGTCGCCAGCACCGACACCATGATGCCGGCGCGAATGGCATGTCGCTTTTCGGCGAAGGCCGCGACCTGCGGCAGCGTGGTGAAGCGCGTGATCGCCGGCAGCGCGTTGATGAGGCCGATCCAGGCCGCGTCGATACCGATCGCCTTCAGCCAAACCGGGAAGAAGGGCATATGCGTGCCCAGGACCGCGAAGAAGGCCGAGTAGAACAGGGCCAGGCTCACGGCGAATCGCCGCTTCACGGCGGCTTGCGTGGGGATTTGTGATTCGCCTGCCATCAAACCAATTGCGATTCGGTCGATATCGTGGTGATCGTTACAGTAACGCGCAGTGATTTGCGCGACGAGATTGACATGGCCAACGAAGCATTCGCCCTCTCGCCTATGTCTGCCCGTGCGGCCGAGCCGAACGAGCAGGATTACGACGCGATCCGCGAAGCCTTCATGGAGACCGCGCGCGGCCGCTGGTTCCTCGGCGAATATGCCAAGCGCAACCGCAATGCCGACACGAGCATGGTGCTCGATGCGGTCGCCAAGATCGAAGAAACCCTTGCGGCACAGCGGCAACCGGTCGTCGAGGACCGCCTGCCCGAGGCGCTGGTCGAGATCCGCCGCGCCGTCCGCGAGGCCGAGACCATCGCGATCGCCGCGTTCGACCCCGCCGCGATCGAGGCGAGCCTTGCCCCGATCCCGCGCGGCGTGCGCATCATCAAGGAGATCTCCTGGCGCTGGCGCGAGATCGGCGCCGACGGGCGAATCTGCGACCTCATTGATTCGCAGCTCGCCTCGATCGAGGCCGCCTGCGGACAGATTTCGACCATCGACCCCCGCACTGAGCTCAAGGCCGCATTCGATCTGCTGAAGGATCGGGTCGAGGAGCTTGATGCCGACGGCGACGCAACGCCGCAGGCATCGGCAGTGCCTCCTTCGCCGGCTCCGGTGTGGGAAGCACCGCCGGTCGCAGAGGCTTCGCCTGTCGAGGCCGCGCCCGCCGCGATGGAGAGCGAAGCCCCCGTGGCTTTTACGGAGACGCCGCAGGAGATCACAGCGTCTGCCGAGCCCGAAGCCGCCGCGCAGACGGCCGGCACCGCCGAAGCGTTCGCAATCGCCGAGCAGGCAATGGACGCTGCCGTCGCGCCGGAGATCGCAGCCGAAAGCCGGATCGCGCCTGAAGATGCCGCGCCGGAAGACGCGGCTTTCGAAGAGCCCGCCGCGTTCGCGGAAGTCACCGACGAGTTCTCGCTCGATGCCGCCGCGGAAGCCGAGGACGAGGCCGTGCTCGAGGCCATCGCGCTGGAGATGGCTGCGCCCGATCCGGATTTCGACGAGATCATCGAGCCGGTCGAGATGGCAGCAGCCATTCCCGAGCCGGTGGCTGCGGAGGTCGCAGCACCCGTCGCCGCCGAGCTTGCGCAGCCAGTCGCGCCGGAACACGCCGCCGCGCCGATCGTGAAGGAGCACGCAGAGGAAGCGCCGATCGCGATGGAATCGCTGGCGCGCCTCACCAATGCCATCGCGGAAGCCGCCGCCGAAGTGATGGAGCAGCCGGCCCCGGCCATGGCGGCCACGGCATCCTTCGCAGCAGCGCCGGCCGCGCCGCTGCCGATGCCCTCACCCTTGTCGGCGTCCTTGCCCGAGTCCTCGCTCGGCGCCAGCATCCTCGCCAGCGGCATCCTGCAAAAACCCCGCGCGCCCGCCAACGACCCGCTCGCGCCGATCCGCCGCATGACCCAGGCCGAGAAGATCGCGTTCTTCTCGTAAGGGGCGCTTCCTCCGCATCGTCGTTGCGAGCGCAGCGAAGCAATCCAGAATCCCTCCGCGGAAAGACACTGGATTGCTTCGCTGCGCTCGCAATGACGAAACAATCAACTCCATCATCCCCGCGCAACGGCGAAGCCGTTGTCGCTGGAGGTGCGAGCCATGGGACGCAACGCGTCCCATGGGGAGCCTCGAAGGATGCACGGCCGAGATGCAGCCGGGCCGTCGCCCTTCGAGGCTCGCCGAAGAGGCGAGCGCCTCAAGGGTGACGGTGATTGATGCGAGCGCGCTGCTTACTCCCGTCATTGCGAGCGCAGCGAAGCAATCCAGAGTCTTTCCGCAGAGAAATTCTGGATTGCTTCGCTTCGCTCGCAATGACGGATTGACCGCCGCACCCGCCCCATCATCCGCAATTCCACACCGGGCCAATCGGCGTGCGCGTCCAGCACGGACCGAAACTGCCGCCATTGTAGCGGCCGCCGCCGAAGCCGGGCTGGCCGAAATAGTGCCACTCGCCATCCCAGCGGTAATATTGGGGAACCGGATCGATGTACCAATGCCGCCGGTCGTTGCGCGCAAGGCGCCGCATCGCGTCCTTCTGTTTGTAGAGCGGAATGCTGTTGCTCAGCGGTTGACGGTAGCCCGGCAGGAAGCCGTAGCCATGCCAGACCGGCTTGGGGCGTTTTTGAATTGACGCAGCAGGCGCAACCGCGGGCAGCAGCGACAGGATGACAGCAACAGATAGACACATAAGGCGCGACATGGATCGACCATAGACAGGCGAATATAAGAAGGCCATTCAAATTCGAGTGCGAGACTTATCGTCTCACCAGACTCCGATGAGAGACTAGCCGATCTTCTCGCGCACATGGGCCTCCGCGCGGTCCAGCAGATGATCGAGCGTACTCTCGGCCGTATCAAGCACCAGATGCTCCCGATCCCACGGCTGATAAGTCCGGCTCACGACTTCATCCCAGCTTGGAAGGTTGAGACCATCGATATCGGGTGAACGGCTTTCCACGCGCTGCCTGTGCACCGCCGGTTCGCTGCAAACCACTTCAATTTCGACCATGCATGCCGAGCTCTGCGAGGCAGTCTGTCGCCATGCAACGCGGCTTGCCAGCACCGGATTGACGCAGTCCGCGATGACGATGCGCCCGAGCTTGAGATTCTCGGCCGCCAGCGCATTGGCGACGGCATAGCCGGCTGCGCCGACGATGAGCCCTGCGTCCCGCAATGTCTGCTCGATGGCATCGATACGAAGATATGTCGCCGCCAGCCGAACGGTGAGTTCGCGAGAGATCGTGGTCTTGCCGGTGCCCGGAAGGCCGCCGAACACGATGAGTGCGGATGTAGATGATCGGTTCATAGCGGCCTCTAGCTGATCACGCCCTTGCGGATCAGGAAGCATCCATAGCCCCTGCTGTCGCCGACCTGCACGACGCCAAAGCCCGCCGCCGCCGCGCGATAGAAATCCGGTCGCGCGAGCTTGCCGGGGCTGACGGGGTGACCCACGGCGCGCTCGATCTCCGCCAGCACCGCACGCTGCACGTCGGGCACGCGATCGGGATCGTCCACGGGCATCATCACGCGCACCGGATCGGGATCGAAATCGTCGAGCGGGTATACCGACATGATGGCGCGGGCGGCCGTCTCCATGCGCATGCCCGGCAGCCGGATCAGGCGCTGCGAGGACGTCGTTTTGGCGATACGCGTTGCCGGATGATTGGCGTCGACGAAAACGAGGTCGTCGCCATGGCCCATCGAGGCCAGGAGCCAGAGCAGATCGGGCGTCAGGATCGGATCGATCGATTTCAGCATGTGACGGCATTTCCCCTGAAGGCTTGTCTCTTCTTTCGCCGGCGACACCGGCCATTCACCATAGCAGGTTCCAAGCGTGATTCAGATCACGCAGCCACCCATGGTGATGGCCATCACGGACCCCGGGCTCGAACGCGGCCAAGCTTCCTCGCAACCAATCTCGTATCGAGATCAGTGCCAGAGGAGCACGCCATGTTCCGCCTAAAGCCTTTCCTGATGACAGCTAGCCTCATCGGAAGCCTGTTCGGCTTCGCCTGCGGGCCTGTTTCCGCGCAAGTCGCCCCGGTCGAGCCGGCTCCCACCGCGCTGCAAGGCCCGGAGCAGCGGGTGGCGCTGGTGATCGGCAATTCGAACTACAAGAACGCGCCACAGCTCGTGAACCCCGACAACGACGCCGAGTCGATGGCGAAGTTCCTGAATTCGGCGGGCTTCGAGGTCGTCGCCGCGACAGACCTGACCCAGAACGACATGCTCCGCGTCGTGCAGGATTTTTCCGCCAAGGTGTCCTCACGTGGCCCCAACACGGTGGCGATGGTCTATTACGCCGGTCACGGCGTGCAGCTCGCCGGTGAGAACTATCTCGTTCCCGTCGACGCCAAGGTCTCCAGCCCGACCGAGCTCGTCAACAATTCGGTGCGTCTGGTCGACGTGATGTCGACGCTGGAGACGATCCCGAGCCGCATGCGCATCGTCATCCTCGATGCCTGCCGCAACAACCCGTTCCCGAGCATCAACGACGCCGGCCGCGGCCTTGCCATCGTCGATGCGCCGAACGGCTCGATCGTCGGCTATTCGACCGCGCCGGGCGCCGAGGCGCTCGACGGCACCGGCGGCCACAGCCCCTACACCCAGGCCTTCCTCAACGTCGCGCGCGAGCCCAACGTGCCGATCGAGCAGCTGTTCAAGCGCGTGCGTCTGCAAGTGAACCAGACCACCAGCGGCGCGCAGATCCCGTGGGAGAGCTCCTCGCTGACATCGGACTTCACCTTCTTCGGCGACACCGCTGTCGCCGCCAACCGCGCGCCGGTGAATGCGCCCGTCGTGCAGATGGCCTCCAACCTGCCGAGCCGCTCGACGCGCCAGGCCTATGACTACGTCGTGTCAGAGGGTCGGCCGGAGTACTATCAGGAGTTCATCCAGATGTATCCGCACGACCCGCTGTGCGATCACATCCGCTGGCTGCTCAACAACCTCCTGCTCACGCAGGCCTGGCACAAGGCGGTGCTCGCAAACTCGCCGCTCGGCTACCAGACCTTCTACGACAGCTACGGCACCAGCCCCTATGCCGTGTCCGCGCTGAAGCTCGCAGCGCAGCCGAAGCTGATCCCCTTGATGCAGGCGACGAAGTTCCTGGCCCCGCAGAACATTGCCCCGACCTTCAAGATCGGCAATCTCGGCCAGCCCAAATACATGCCGATGCAGCAGGGCAATGGCGGTGCGCAGATGAATGGCAATCTTCCGGTCGTGCAGAAGCCTGTCGACGGCAATGTCATCGGCAAGCTCGGCAATGGCGGCCAGATCGTCAACCTGCCGGCGGGCAACAACCAGCCGAACGGCACGCCGTCGCAGCCCCCGGGCAAGATCGTCACCCTGCCCGCGCCGACCAACACCACCAACAACAATGGCGGCATCGGCAAGATCGTGACGCTGCCCGCGACCAACAACACCACGCAGAATGGCGGCAACGCCAACGGCAAGCCGGGCAAGATCGTGAGCATGCCGGTGAATGTCGGCAAGGGCGGTTCGACAGTCGAGGCGAAGCCCGTTCAGACCCAGAACAACCCGATCCGCGTCAACAATGGCAACACCGGTATCGTGAAGCTCAACAACAACCCGGTGAACAAGGTGCAGGCTGAGAACAACCAGCAGAACAACCGTCCGCAGCTCAATGCGACCAACCGTATGGTCAACAACGGCGGCAACAACTTCCGGCAGTCGATGAACCAGGCGCCGGCCACGGGCAGCGGCAACAATCAACGCGGCTTCATGCACTGATCGCGCAATAAGCGCAGACGACAAAGGGGCGGAGCAGTGATGCTCCGCCCCTCCTTCGTGTGAGCTCTCAAACGTCGTCATTCCGGGATGCGCCGCAAGGCGCAGGCCCGGAATCCAGACTCATTATCGTGGTTATAGATTCCGGGTTCACGCTTCGCGTGCCCCGGAATGACGACTAAGCCACCAGCTCGGCGAACAGATCCGCGTCGACATTGCCGCCGGAGAGTACGATGACGACGTTCTTGCCGGCGACGTCAAGACGCCCCGCGAGCAGCGCGGCAAGGCCGACCGCGCCGCCGGGCTCGACCACCAGCTTCAGCTCGCGATAGGCGAACGCCACCGCCGCGCCGACTTCCTTGTCGGATGCGGTGACGCCGCGCGCGAGCAGCTTGCTGTTGATCGCAAAGGTCATCTCGCCGGGGATCAGCGCCATCAGCGCATCGCAGATGGTGCGGCCAGCCGGCCCATGCGGCTCGCGATGGCCGGCGGTCAGCGAAATGCCGTGATCGTCGAACGCTTCCGGCTCGGCCACCACGATCTGCGCCTGCGGATATCGCGCCTTCACGGCGGTCGCGACGCCGGCGATCAGGCCGCCGCCAGAGGCCGGTGCCACCACGATGTCGGGGCTGAGGCCCAGCGTTGCCATGTCTTCCGCGATCTCGCGGCCGGCGGTGCCTTGGCCAGCGATCACGAAGGGATCGTCATACGGCCTGACCAGCGTCGCGCCGCGCTTCTCGGCGATGCTGCGCGAGATCGCCTCGCGGTCGTCGCGGTCGCGGTCATACAGCACGACCTCGGCGCCATAGGATTTGGTGCGCTCGCGCTTGGAGAGCGGCGCGTCCGCGGGCATCACGATGGTCGCCTGCATGTCGAGGATCTTGGCCGCCGCCGCCACGCCCTGGGCGTGGTTGCCGGAGGAGAATGCCACGACGCCGCCGGCGCGCTGGTCCTGCGGGATCGAGGCGACCTTGTTGAAGGCGCCGCGGAACTTGAAGGAGCCGGTGCGCTGGAGCATCTCCGGCTTCAGGAACACTTTGGCGCCGACGCGCTCGTTGAGCACGGGAAAGGACAACAGCGGGGTGCGGATGGCGAAGGGCGCGATCACCCGCGCTGCGGCATCGATATCGGCGGGGCCGATCGGAAGGGGCTGTTCGGTCATGGCTGACCTTATCGCGGCGGATGAGGCCCGGGCAAGACACCTCCGCGCGAGGGTTTCGAAAGCGTTTTCGAGCGAAGTGGATACCGGTTCGCGTGAAGAAAACGCGTCAAAACAAGAATCTAGAGCCCGGTCCGATCCATCGGAACGGAAATGGCTCTAGCCCCTTCAGGCGACGAAGCGTGGCTGTTCCCCGCCGTTCCCGCCGGGCAGCACCGCGCCGACCACCCTTATGCTGTCGATGAAGGCCCTCGCCGAGGCTTCCCAGGTGTAGTTGGCGGCGAATTCGACGCAGGCCTGCCGGGAGATGTCGAGTGCGGCAAAGCAGGCATTGCGAAGATCGTGATCGAGTGCACCGACCGGCGCATCGCCGATCACGTCGCGGGGGCCCTTCACCGGGAAGGCCGCGACCGGCAGGCCGCTTGCCAGCGCTTCGAGCAGGACCAGGCCGAACGTGTCGGTCTTGCTGGGGAACACGAACACGTCGGCGGCCGCATAGATGTCCGCCAGCGCCTCGCCGTGCTTCTCCCCGAGGAAGATCGCGTCCGGATAGGCCTCTTCGAGCGAAGCCCGCGCCGGGCCGTCGCCGACGACCACCTTGGTGCCCGGCAGCTTGAGGTCGAGGAACGCCTCGAGATTCTTCTCCACCGCGACGCGGCCGACCGAGAGGAACACCGGGGCCGGCAGGCAGAGATCGATCGCGCGGGGATGGAACAAGTGCGTGTCGACGCCGCGCGGCCACAGCACGACATTGTCAAAGCCGCGCTCGGTCAGCTCGCGGGCGAGCGCCGGGGTCGCCGCCATCACGGCGCGGCTCGGCGCATGGAAGCGGCGCAGCGCCCGCCAGATCAGGGATTCCGGAACCGGCACCCTGGCGCGGACATATTCGGGGAAGCGGGTGTGGAAGCTGGTCGTGAACGGCAGCTTGCGCTGTCGGCAATAGCGGCGGACCATCAGGCCGATCGGCCCTTCGGTCGCGATATGGATGCTGTCGGGCCGGGCTTCCTCGATCAGCTTCGCGATTCGCGCCGGGCGCGGCATCGCGAGCCGCACGTCGCGATAGCTCGGCATCGCGAAGGTGCGAAACGATTGCGGCGTCAGGAACGTGAACTCGACGCCAAGACCTTCAACGTTAACACCTTCAACGTTAAGCCCTTTGGCGGCGTCAGCAAGCTTGGTCAGCGTCCGAACCACACCGTTGACTTGCGGGTGCCAGGCGTCGGTCGCGACCAGAATGCGCATCAAGCGGCCCTTGCTGCGACCTGCGGGACGGCTGCCGGCTTTTGCGCCTGATCCGCCCAGGTGATGATCTCGAAATGGCCGTCGTCGTGCTCGACCAGCGCGGTGCAGCTCTCCACCCAGTCGCCGCAATTCATGTAGCGGATGCCGGCCTCGTCGCGGATCACGGCATAGTGGATGTGGCCGCAGATCACGCCGTCGGCGTCGTGACGGCGCGCTTCGGCGGCGAGCGCCTGCTCGAACGCGCCGATATAGTTGACGGCGTTCTTGACCTTCTGCTTGGCCCATTGCGACAGCGACCAGTAGGGCACCTTGAACATGCGCCGGAAGAAATTGACGAAGCGATTCATCTGGATCGCGAAGTCGTAGGCCTTGTCGCCGAGATGGGCGAGCCAGCGCGCGTTCTGCACCACGAGGTCGAAGATGTCGCCGTGGATGACGAGATAGCGCTTGCCGTCCACGCCGGTGTGGACGGTGTTCTCGACCACGTCGATGCCGCCGAAATGCGTGCCGTAGTAATTGCGCAGGAACTCGTCGTGATTGCCGGGGATGTAGATCACCTTGGCGCCCTTGCGCGCCTTGCGCAAAAGCTTCTGGACGAGGTCGTTATGCGATTGCGGCCAGTGCCAGCTCGATTTCAGCGCCCAGCCGTCGACGATGTCGCCGACGAGATAGATCGTCTCGGCGTCATGGTAGCGCAGGAAGTCCAGCAGAAGGTCGGCTTGCGAACCGCGGGCTCCGAGATGAACGTCGGAGATAAACAAGGTGCGAAAGCGCCTTTCAGGGCTCTCGTCACTCACATCGTAGCTTCCCATGCGACAGCCTGTAACAATATCCCGTGACAGGGGGATGACCATTGAACCTTTGAGGCACCCTCAGATACGAATCAAACCTCGCCTCGCCCTCCCCGCGAATATCAGTCGCATGCGACAATCAGGCGACATGAAGCGGCCATGGCTGTCCCCAAAAGCCCGGACCCGTCGCCTTATTGGTTAACGGCGGGGCCGGCGCGCAGCTCGAGGTCGGCGTCAGTAGAACTTGTGGAAATGATGGATCGGCCCGTGGCCGTGGCCGACGCTGAAGCGGTCGGCAGCCGCAATCGCGGCGTTGATCCAGGCCTTGGCGTTGCGCACCGCCTGTTCGAGAGTCTCGCCGCTGGCAAGACCCGCCGCCACGGCCGAGGACAGCGAGCAGCCGGTGCCATGGGTGTTTCGGGTGGCAACGCGGGGCGCGGCGAGCGCGATCGTGTTTTCGGACGTGACGAGATAGTCGATGCTCTCGGCCCCCTCGCCGTGCCCGCCCTTGATCAGGACGGCACGGCAACCGAGCGCCAGCAGGCGCCGCCCCTGGCTTTCGATCCCGGCCTCGCTGGCCGCGACCTGCTCGTCGAGCAGAGCCGCTGCCTCCGGCAGGTTCGGCGTGATCACCGAGGCCAGCGGCATCAGTCGTGTGCGCAGGGCTTCCACGGCCTCGGAGGCCAGCAGGCGATCGCCTGACGTTGCGACCATCACGGGATCGAGCACCACATGGCGCGGCTTCCAGCGCGCCAGCGCGGCCGCGATCGCATCGATGCTGGCGACCTGGGCCACCATGCCGATCTTCACCGCGCCGACGTCGAGATCGGAGAACACCGCATCGATCTGCGCAGTGACGAAATCAGCCGGCACTGCGTGAATGCCGGTGACGCCGCGCGTGTTCTGCGCCGTCAGCGCCGTGATCGCGGAGGCGCCGTAGACGCCGAGCGCCGCGAAGGTCTTCAGATCCGCCTGGATGCCGGCGCCGCCGCTCGAATCGGAGCCGGCTATGGTGAGCGCCACGGGCGTCGTCATCGCCGGATACAGTCGTTTGAGAGGAACACCGCCATGGCCTGTCCTAGCGCGACCATGGAACGCCAGCAAGCGGGACCGGCCGCGGCAGCGGTGATTTGCGGCACCGCCGATCCGGGCCCAGGCGAGTCAGGCGGAGCCGGTCCCGCGCAGCATTGTCGCCCCGAATCAGGCACATGCTGCAATATACGGCCGACACGGCCTCGGCCCTTGGCCTCCACCATCGATGAGTGAGACCTTGGGCGGCAGAGCCGTCCAACGGCACCAATGCTGCGGGCCGACCCGACCTGCAAGCCTTTCGGGGTGGAACCATGTGGGCCTTCTTCGAACGTCTCCTCGACTCCTCGATGTTCTCGCCACACGGGATCTGCCTGCTCTGGGAGCCCGAACTGATCTGGCTGCACGTCGTCTCGGACGCCTGCATCGCTGCAGCCTATTTCTCGATCCCGTTTGCACTCGCGATCCTCGTCACCAAGCGGCGCGACCTCAAGTTCGGGTGGCTCTACTGGGCGTTCGCGGTCTTCATCATGGCGTGCGGCCTGACGCATCTGCTGTCGATCTACACGCTCTGGGTCCCGGTCTACGGCATCGAGGGCATGGTCAAGGCGGCGACGGCCATTGCGTCGGTCTTCACGGCCGGTGCGCTCTGGCCGCTGCTGCCGAAAATCCTGACG
The DNA here is from genome assembly GCF_028128935.1 of Bradyrhizobium sp. CCBAU 11361. Lineage (NCBI taxonomy): Bacteria > Pseudomonadati > Pseudomonadota > Alphaproteobacteria > Hyphomicrobiales > Nitrobacteraceae > Bradyrhizobium > Bradyrhizobium sp. CCBAU 11361. The sequence goes on along the minus strand of NZ_LBJZ01000192.1, from coordinate 160,055 downwards.
ATCCCCTCGGCGTTCGAGTTCCGGCAGGTCCAGGCCGCGCTCGAGGAGGAGGAGACCAAGAGCCGGGATGCGGCCCAGCTGCTCGGACAGGTCCGTGAAGCCCAGCGCGCGCTGCGCGAGAGCATGACGCGCCTCACCGCCGTGGTCGAGACCGCGGTCGACGGCGTCATCCTGTTCGACGCGCAAGCCCACATTCTGCTGTTCAATCCCGCCTGCGAACGGTTGTTCGGCTATCGCGCCGACGAGGTCATGAACCGCGACATCGGCATGCTGATGTCCAGCGAGGCGAGGCCCTCATCCGCGGGTCGTGCGCGGCGCTTCGCAACCGGGGAAGCCGGCGGCCTGCGCAAGGACGGATCGACCTTTCCGATGAATCTGTCGGTGGGCCAGGCGTGGCAGGACGGCGAGCTGATCTACGTCGGAATCGTCCACGACCTGACCAACCGCAAGCTGACCGAGCAGCAGCTTCAGCAGGCGCAGAAGATGGAGACGGTCGGCCAGCTCTCCGGCGGCATCGCCCACGACTTCAACAATCTGCTCACCGTCATCATCGGCAACGCGGAATTTCTCAGTGACCAGCTCAAGGCCCGTCCCGACCTCAGGCGTTTCGCCGACGATATCTGCCTGTCGGGCGAGCGGGGCGCGGAGCTGACGCAGCGGCTGCTCGCGTTCAGCCGCCGCCAATTGCTGCAACCGCGCGCGATCGAGTGCCGCGACCTCCTCGAGTCCATGCACAAGCTGCTCAAGCGGACCTTGCGCGAAAACATCGAGATCAGGACGGCGTTCGGCGCCGGCTCCATCATGGCCTTCGCCGACCGCGCCCAGCTCGAATCCGCAGTCCTCAATCTCGCGCTCAACGCGCAGGACGCCATGCCGGCCGGCGGGCATCTCACCCTGAGCACCGAGCTCGCCGCGATCGACGACGACTATCGCGCGCTTCACCCGGAAGTGGCCTCCGGCAGCTACGCCCTGATCTCCGTCACCGATGACGGCGAAGGCATGACGCCTGACGTCATCGAGCATGCTTTCGAGCCGTTCTTCACCACCAAGGAAGTCGGCAAGGGCTCGGGCCTCGGCCTCAGCATGGTCTATGGCTTCGCCAAGCAATCCGACGGCCATGCCGCGATCTATAGCGAGCAGGGCCTGGGGACGACGGTCCGGCTCTACCTGCCGCGCGCCGGCGCCGGACAATCGGTGGCCGACGTGCAGGAGAGCGAGGAGGCGGCGCCGCGAGGCTACGAGACGATCCTGATCGCGGAAGACGATCCGTTCGTGCGCTCCTCGGCCATCCGCAGGGTGGAATCTCTTGGATATCGCGTGATTGCGGCCGTCAACGGCAAGGAGGCCCTGCAGCGACTGCGCACCGATCCCGGCATCGACATGCTGTTCACCGATATCGTGATGCCGGGAGGCATGAGCGGCTGGGAGCTCGCCGATCAGGCCCGGCTCATTCGCCCCGGTCTCCCGGTCCTGTTCACCTCGGGCTACGCGCTGGAGACCCTGGTCGAGCAGGGCCGAGCGCGCACGCAATCTCTGACCAAGCCCTATCGCAAGATCGAGCTTGCGCAGCGGCTCCGGGATGCATTCGCCGCAACGGCCCTGACCTCGTAGGGCAGGACCGGCGTCCGCGCGCGAGGCGGTCTCTCCCGGGCGCCCAGCAAGTTCGCTTGCCAAGCCCGGCCGGTTTTGGCCTATTAGCCGTCAGATATGCCTTCGGAGTGACTGCAATGGTTCCTTTTTTCGTCCAGATCAAATGCAAGCTCGGCCAGTCCTACACGGTCGCCAATGCGCTCGCCGAAGCCGAGATCGCCTCCGAGATCTACTCCACCGCCGGCCAATACGATCTGCTGGTGAAATTCTACGTCGACAAGGACACCGACATCGGCCACTTCGTCAACGAGAAGGTGCAGGTGCTGCCCGGCATCCAGGACACGCTCACCATCATCACCTTCAAGGCGTTCGGCACGGGCTAGCGCGACAAAGGATGCTGGCGCGATCCCTGCGTGCCAATCGGGGGAAGGACCGGCCCTACGCGCCACCCTCCTTGCGCTTCGGGCGCGGCGGACCGTCCACCGGCGGCAGCGACTTGACGTAGTCCGCCATCGCCGCGATGTCCTCCTCCGACAATTGCGAGGTGTTCTTGATCACACGCGTCATCGCCCCGCCGACGCTGTCGCCCTCGGGCAATTCGCCCGTCTTCAGGAGGTTGGCGATATCCTTCGCGCTCCATTCGCCGATGCCCTTTTGCGTGATGTTCGGCACCCACCCCTCGCCTTCCGGATTGGGCCCGCCGGCGAAGCGCTGCGCGGTGATGATGCCGCCGAGCAGATTGCGCGGGCCATGACACTCCGCGCAATGGCCGAAGCCGTTGACGAGATAGGCGCCGCGATTCCATTGCGGTGACTTCGCGCCGTCGGCGACGATCGGCTTGCCGTCCATGAACAGCAATTTCCAGATGCCGACATTGCGGCGGATGTTGAAGGGGAACGGCAGGTCGTGGTCACGCACCTTGCCGGACACCGGCGGCAGCGTCTTCAGGTAGGCGAAGAGATCGCGAACGTCGTCGACCTTCGCCAGATGGTAGGACGTGTAGGGAAAGGCCGGGAAATAGTGCTTGCCATCGGGCGACACGCCGCGCATCACGGCGCTGACGAAGTCGGCCTCGCTCCAGCGCCCGATGCCGTCGGCGGGATCGGGGGAAATGTTGGGTGCATAGAACGTGCCGAATGGCGAGCCGAGCGCCAGGCCCCCGCCCAGCCGCAATCGGTCTGGCTGGTTGGGCACGGCATGGCAGGATGAGCAGCCGCCGACGTTGAATATCTCCTGCCCGTTGGCAAGATCCGGCGCGCGGGACGGCAACGGCACGGCCGATGCAGCCGGCGCGGTCAGCCACCAATAGACGCCGAAGCCCGCAACGGCGGCCATCAGCATGACAAGAATTGTTCGTCGCGGCATCGAGGTATCCCATGGAGATCAGGCGAACTTACGGATTCGGCGGTGGCTGCTCCAGCCACGAATAATTTAGATGGTTTGAGCCCGATCCGGGAATAAACTCGGACGCGCACTGTTTGCAGGTTCATAGCAATCAGGCGTCAACAGGGAGAGACCCATGAACAGAGCACTTTTTGCCACGCTGGCACTCGGAGCTGCCGTCGCGTTCGCCGCCCCGGCCAGCGCGGAGAAACTGAAGGCGACGCTGGATGGCAAGTCCGAAGTGCCCGCCACCACCACCAGCGGCACCGGAACGGCCGACCTGGACTATGACGCCGCGAGCAAGAAGCTCTCCTGGAAGGTGACCTATTCGGGCCTCTCCGGCCCCGCCACCGCCGCTCATTTCCACGGGCCGGCCGAGGCCGGCAAGAACGCCGGCGTCGCGGTCGCGATCCCGAATGCGGCGTCGAGCCCGGTCGAGGGCTCTGCAACCCTGACCGATGCGCAGGCCGCCGATCTGCTGGCCGGCAAGCTCTACGTCAACATTCACACTGCGGCCAACCCGGGCGGCGAGATCCGCGGTCAGGTGACGAAGTAAGCTTTAGCGGCGGCTTCGTCGGCGAAGGCCGGGTGCTGGAGAGGGCGCCCGGCCGTTTCGATTCACGAGAAGCATTTGAAATCAGTCGCCCGGAGCTTAAGCCGCACTCAGCGCCTGCGCGAGGTCGGCGATCAAATCCGACGGATTCTCGATGCCGATCGACAACCGGATCGTGGAATCGAGAACGCCGATTTTCTGGCGGATATCGGCGGGAACACCGGAATGGGTCATCGTCGCAGGCAGGCTGGCAAGCGACTCCGTGCCACCGAGGCTCACCGCGAGCTTGAGGATTTGCAGCGCGTTGAGGAATTTGACCGCGGCTTCCTTGCCGCCGACGATGTCGAACGAGAACGTGGAGCCCGCCCCCAGGCACTGCCTTGCGAACACGCGTCCGGCCGGCGAGGCCTCTTCATGGTGACCGAGATAGTGGACTTTCGCCACCTTGTCGTGATCGCGCAGGTAATCCGCGACGAGCCGCGCATTCGCATCGGCTTTTTCCATCCGCAGGCTCAGCGTCTCGAGCGAGCGGTTGATCATCCAGCAGGAATGCGGATCGAGCTGGGTGCCGATGGCGCCGCGCAGCGCCTTGATGCCCTTCATGATCGCCTTCGAACCGAGCGCGGCGCCCGCGATCAGATCTGAATGACCGCCGACATATTTGGTCAGCGAGTACAGCGAAAGGTCGGCGCCGTGCTCGATCGGCCGCTGAAACACCGGCCCGAGCAGCGTGTTGTCGCAGGCGATGATCGGCGTGTGTCCCTGGGCCTTTCCGATCGCGTCGGCGATGCGGCGGATCATCGCGACGTCGACCAGGCCGTTGGTCGGGTTGGCCGGGGTCTCGATCAGGATCATCGAAACGCGGCCCTTGCGCATCGCCTCCTCCGAGGCCTGCTTGACCGCCGTCTCGTCGATGCCGTCGGCAAAGCCGACGGCGCCGATCGACAGGCGCGCAAGCGTGTTCGTGAGCAGGGTTTCCGTCCCGCCATAGAGCGGCTGGGAGTGCAGGATGACGTCGCCGGGGCGGACGAAGGCGAGGATCGTGGTCGCGATGGCCGCCATGCCGGAGGAGAACAGCGCGCAGCTCTCGGTGCGCTCATAGACCGCGAGCCTGTCCTCGACGATTTCGCTGTTGGGGTGGTTGAAGCGCGAATAGACCAGGCCCGCGCCCATGCCTTCCGGCGGCTCGCGCCGGCCGGCGACGAAATCGAAGAAGTCCTGCCCGTCCTCGGCCGTCCTGAACACGAAGGTCGAGGTCAGGAACACCGGCGGCTTGATGGCGCCTTCCGACAGCTGCGGATCGTAGCCATAGGTCAGCATCAGCGTTTCCGGATGCAGCATATGGTTGCCGATGTGGGTCTTCGACGGAAAGGGTTTTACCATGGCCAGTCTCGCTGTTGACTAGGATCCGCGCCGCGCGTTGGAACTCCAAACATCGTGAGGCAATCGGGAGCGAGATGCGCCGGCATCCAGCAGGTCGAATCAACGCCGCGGCGGCTCGACCGAAGATAACCACTCTGACAACGATCCGTCAGGCCTTCGGAACAGAATTTGCTCCGGACACTACGCCTGGAACGGGAAAAGCCCGGCACATCTCGACGCACTCCGACCTGAGGCGCGCGACGACCTCATCGTTTCCGTTCGCCTGCAGAGCCGCCGCAATGAACTCGCCGATACGACGCATTTCGGGTTCTCCCATGCCACGCGTGGTCGCCGCCGGTGTCCCGAGGCGAATACCGCTCGGCCTGAGCGGCGGGCGCGGATCGTCCGGAATCACTTGCTTGTTTGTGGTGATGGCGATGGCATCAAGCACATCCTCGGCTGCCCGCCCGTCCAGTCCGACGGACGCGACCGTATCGACGACCATCATGTGATTGTCCGTCCCGTCCGTGACCAGCTTCATCCCGCGCTCCATCAGCGCGCCGGCAAGAACCTTCGCGTTGCGCAAGACCTGCCGCGCGTAGACCTGGAAATCCGAGGTTGCCGCCTTCTTGAGCGTGACGGCAATCCCGGCCACGACGTTCATGTGAGGTCCGCCCTGCAGACCGGGAAATACGGAAGCATCGATCCGACCGGCGTTTTCTTTCCGGCACAGGATGATCCCGCCACGGGGGCCGCGCAGTGTCTTGTGGGATGTCGTCGTCATGACGTCGAAGCCGGCATCAAGCGGATTGCGCATGACATTCGCGGCAACCAATCCGCCATAGTGGCTCACGTCAGCCATCGTGAGCGCGCCAACTTCGTCGGCAATACTCTTGAATGCCGCATAGTCCAGGTCGCGCGGATAGGAGCTGTAACCGCACAACACCATCTTCGGACGCGCTTTACGCGCAATCGCGCGCAATTCGTTGAAATCTATCGCGCCGTTTGACGGGGCCGTCTTGTAGCGAATGAAGTTGAACAAGCGCCCCATGTGGGACACCGGCGCGCCGTGGGTGAGATGACCGCCGTGGGACAGGTCCATGGCGAGAATGGTGTCGCCGGGCTCCAACAGGCCGAGATAGACGGCCTGATTCATCGGTGATCCGGAAAGAGGCTGAACGTTGGCGTGCCCGGCACGAAAAAGCGAGCAGGCCCGCTCGCGTGCGAGGTTCTCGATCTTGTCCGTATACTGCTGGCCGCCGTAGTATCTGCGTCCCGGATATCCCTCGGAATATTTATTGGTGAAGACCGATCCGAGCAGTTCAAGCACCTCCGGGTAGGTGTAATTCTCGGACGGAATCAGTTCGACGCCGTCCTGTTGGCGGCGCTCTTCTCCCGCAAGGGCGGCGGCGATCTCTTGATCGTTGATGGACAGTTCGTTGCGAAACGACGGCATGCTCGGGCTCCTCAACACGCTGTTTTTCCAGCAGATTGGTTGCCCAGGCGATCGGCGTCGAAACCCTTCGCGCTTCACCGTGGTCGATTCCACGTTAGCTCGCCAGTCGCGCGATAGGACGAATGAGCACGGAGACTCTTCGTAAAGTACAACTTAGCCGACCTGCGGACCTGCCGCAACTACCAGTTCCCGCAGGCCGTGCTGGTTGAGGCAACGTTCCGAGCCGCATGAGCGAAGCGACATGCGGGGCCACCTTCCCCGGATATCGCTGCGCTCATCCGGGCTGCGAGGTCGAGCGTGTAAAAAGTGAGGTGGCTACTTCAACTTCAGGCGATACGTCTCGTGGCAGTCGGAGCAACGATCGTTGATTGCGGTATAGGCGGCCTTGAGGCTCGCGACGTCGGTAATCTTGCCCTTGACCTGCGCGATCGCCTTCTGCACCGGCGGGATCTTGGAGTCGAAGTCGGCCTTGTTCTTCCAAACCTTCGGCGACGCTCCATAGGTCGCGTTCACCACGTCCTGCTTTGGATTGACTTCGAAGGTCTTGGCGATTTTGGCGACGTCGGTCTCAAGATTGGTGATCGCCTCGTCGACAGCCTTCTGGTCGTAGGGGATGTCACCCTTGGTCATCTTCAGGATGACCGTGTAGAGGCTCTTGGCCTGCGAGCGCATCAGATTGTCCTGTTGAACCGCGACCTCCTGCTGCGCCATCACGGCACCCGCGCCCAATAGCAGGGTCGTCGCGACAATCATCGTCCGTTTCATTGTTGGTTTCTCCGACTCGCAGATGCCTTGGGATTGGACCCTCCACCCGCTTCACGGGAGTCGCGGTCCATCCATGGATAGAACCCCGCGCGGGGCGTTTATTCCCGCGCGGGAGGATTGTGGCTTACAGGCTGTGACGGCGACGGTGCTCGCTGATCGCGATCCACACCCGCTCCGGGGTTGCCGGCATGTCGATGTGGTCGATCTTGTACTCGCGCCAGAGCCCGTCGACGATGGCGTTGACGACGGCCGGACAGGAGCCGATCGCGCCGGCCTCGCCCGCCCCCTTCACGCCCATTGGATTGGTCTTGCAGGGGACGTTGGCGGTCTCGAACACGAAGTCCGGACCGTCCGCCGCCCGCGGCAGCGCGTAGTCCATGAAGGTCGCGGTGATCAGCTGGCCGTCGCCCGCGCCGTAGACCACCTGCTCCATCAAGGCCTGGCCGATGCCCTGCATGGCGCCGCCATGGACCTGCCCCGCCAGCAGCAGCGGGTTGAGCGTCTTGCCGAAATCGTCGACGATCACGTAGTTGACGATCTTGATGATGCCGGTCGCCGGATCGATCTCGACTTCCGCCACATGCGTGCCGTTGGGATAAGTGCCGTCGGCGCTGGCGAAGGTCGCGCTGCCGTTGAGCTTCGACGGATCGGCGCCGGGGCGCTTGGCGAGGTCGGCGAAGGAGATCGAGCGGTCGGTGCCGGCGATCCGGATCACGCCATCGGTGATCTCGAGGTCGCCCGCGCTCGCTTCCAGCGCCTGCGCTGCGAACTCCTTCAGCTTCTTGCCCAGATCGCCCGCAGCGCGCTCCACGCAGACGCCGCCCGTGGGTATCGAGGCCGAACCGCCGGTGCCGAGGCCCGTGGCGATCTCGTCGGTATCGCCTTGACGGATGTGGACGCGCTCCGGCGCCACGCCGAACTGCTCGGCGACGATCTGTGCATAGGCGGTCTGGTGGCCCTGCCCGCTCGACTGCGTGCCGATCAGGACGGTGACGTCGCCATTGGGATCGAGGCGGACGTTGGCCGTCTCCTCACCCATCACGCCGCAAATCTCGACATAGCTCGCAAGGCCAATGCCACGGATCAGGCCGCTCTTCTTGGCCGCCTTGGCGCGCTTGGGAAATTCCTTCCACTCGGCGATCTCCATCGCGCGCTTCAGATGCGCGGCGAAGTCGCCGGAATCATAGACCTTGCCCGTCGCGGTCTTGTACGGCAACGCCTTCGGCTGAATGAAATTCTTGCGGCGGATGGCGTCCGGCGTCATGTCGAGCTTTCGTGCGCAGGCATCGACCAGACGCTCGATGACATAGGCTGCCTCGGGCCGGCCCGCACCACGATAGGCATCGACCGGGACGCTGTGGGTGAAGATGGTGCGCACCCGGCAGTGGAAGGCCTGGATGTCGTAGAGGCCCGGCAGCATGCCGGCGCCGCCATGCGGAATGTAGGGCCCGAAGGTCGACAGATAGGCGCCCATGTCGCCCATCAGGTCGCAATCCATCGCGAGGAATTTGCCGTCTTCAGTCAGCGCCATCTTCGCGGTGGTGACGTTATCGCGGCCCTGCGCGTCGCCCATGAAATGCTCGGAGCGGTCGGCCGCCCATTTCACCGCCTTCTTCAGCTGCCGCGCCGCAACCGCCATCAGGGCGTATTCGCGATACGGAAACAGCTTCGTACCAAAACCGCCGCCGACGTCGGGGCAGATCACCCGCATCTTCTCGGTCGGGATGTTCAGCACGTTCTGGCAGAGGATGTCGCGCAGGCGGTGGCTGCCCTGGCTGCCGACCGTCAGCGTCAGATGGTCGCGCTTGGCGTCGTATTCGCAGACCGCCGCGCGCGTTTCCATGAAGCTTGCGACCACGCGCGGATTGACGATGGCGATCTCGGCGACCGCATGCGCCTTGGCAAAGGCGGCTTCGGTCGCGGCCTTGTCGCCGATCGAGACGTCGAACAGCACGTTGCCGGGCTTGTCCGGCCAGACCTGCGGCGCGCCCTTCTTCACGGCATTGACGACGCCGGTCACTGATGGCAGCGGGCTCCATTTGACCTCGATCGCCTCGATCGCGTCGCGGGCCTGGTCGATGGTCTCGGCGACCACGAAGGCGATGGAATCGCCGACATGGCGCACTTCATCCTTCGCGAGGATCGGGTAAGGCGGGCCGGTGAAGGGATCGGTCTCGAGATTGAACAGGCACGGCAGATTGCCAAGATCCTTGACGTCGTCGGCGGTCAGGATCAGCGCGACGCCGGGCAGCGTACGGGCACGGCTCGCATCGATGGTGTATTTGGCATGCGCATGCGGCGAGCGCAGCATCAAGCAGCGGAGCGCAGCCTGCGGCGCGTAATCGTCAGTATAGCGGCCCTTGCCGCGGATGAGCGCGTCATCCTCCTTGCGCAGCACACTTTGGCCAACGCCGAACTTGATGGGAGCCGCCATTTTCTTATCCCGTCCTCATGGTTGTTTTGCGGGCATATTGCCGTGGAAAGAGTGGCAAGGCAAACGGGTTTAGCTAGGCGGATTGATCGCAGGCCGGGAAAAGCACCGCTCACACGCATAGCGAAGTTGCACCGAAAGGACGGAGTTCGCTCGTTTCCCGCGGAGGTCGCTGATCCTGCGCCCTCCTCGACACCCTCGGAAACCTCCTCGGAGGCCCCGCCACGCCATCATCGGGCCCCTCATTTTTCGATCAGACGGAGCTGGGGCGACCTGGCGGCGCAACGCGTTTCTTGAGAACCATCAAATTTGCCTGGCGGCAGACTGTTACGCGTTGTGCGTGCGGGCGCGAAACCACCCTCGTTCCGAAGCTCGTCCGCCTCTGGAGGAGAAGGTGTTCAGATTTCGTTCAAAGGTCGGCATGGCTTCGAACCTTCCGGATTGGCTCGATCTAGCGCGCGGGCTCGCAGCCGTCGAGGTCCTGATTTTTCATTCCTATCAACTCCTCTTCGAAGAACAGCTTCCCGGCGCAACCAATGACGGCCCCATCGTTCTCGTCTACTCTGTAATATGGGCCTTGAGCGGGCACGGCGTTGCGGCCGTCATCGTCTTCTTTGTGCTCAGCGGCTATTTGGTCGGCGGGCCGGCATTGGTGCGCGCGAAAAATGGCGAATTGAACGCCATAGATTACTTCTCCGCGAGAGCGTCGCGCCTTTATGTCGTGCTGCTTCCGGCGCTTGCGGTCTCCCTGTTGTTTTATCTGCTGGCCACGCAGTCGGACAAATGGCAGCCATTTGTTGCTTCCCACCAATATCTCCTTGCCGCGTCGGGACTGTTCTCGTCCAGCGTCAGTCCAGCCGCAGCCTTGTGCAACGGGCTGTTTCTTCAGACCATTGCCTGTTCGACTTACGCTGGCAATCTGGCGTTGTGGAGCCTGTCCAACGAATTCTGGTATTACGTCCTGATTTTCGCGTTGGTATCAGTTGGCAAGCGCCCAGCCTGGATTTTGGCGATCGTCGCGATCCTTGCGCTTTTCGTCGTGGCGGAGCGCGCTGATGTGCGCGGCTATCACACTGGACTGAAGTTCGCCTTCTATTTTCTGATCTGGTGTGTCGGCGCCCTCGTTTACGCCGTCGTGTTACCGCTGCGGATGTGGTTGCTCGGCCTTCTGATCTCACTGGCCGGGATTTATATCCTTCAGGCCAAAAGTCTCTTGCCCGGCTGGGCCGCGTATCATCTGACGGTCAGCATGCTCACCGCCGCGGCTATCCTGGGCATCGAGTTTACGAGACTATCGCTGCCTTCATCTTTGTATTTTGCGCGCGATATCGCCAAGTGGAGTTTCTCGCTCTACGCGATTCATTATCCCATCCTGGTCTTCCTCAATGTCAGCATTGCCGCCGAAAAACGCGAGTTTACAATCGGGTCGCTTGCTCTCGATGTGCTGTTCATCCTGTGCGGCCTGCTGGCCGCGTTCATCTTCTATCTCCTGTTCGAGCGACACACGGATGCTGTCAGGGCGCGGCTCCGGACCGTCATAGGAAAACGCCCGTCGAAGCCGCGGATGGAAAAATCCCTGGCTCCGTGACTCGACGGCCCACAGCATTATTCGCAGTTCGATAATGGCCCGCGGCATGCGTCGTCATGATCGTCACCTGTAATGGTGCGGGATCGCATAGGCCGAGCTTTATGATCGCTTACATCACCCCTCGGCTCCATAGGGCCGTGGCGCGATCCCTCAGCGTATCGATGGCGCGTTCAGGCGTGATGTAGTCGATCTCGCCACGCGTCAAGCCGATATCCATCAGCTCCCTGTCACTCAGGTCCTGCAATGTGACCCGTGGGCGCTGCTGCCGCTCCTGAAACGCATGCCAATATCGCCTGAGCAGGCCGAGGACGCTTCGCGTCGATGCGGCTGCTGGTCCGGCAGCATCGCCGTCCGACAAAGCGTCGTCCAGCGCTGCGGCAGACGCCTTGAGACGTGCTGCCAACGCATGGTCGATCGCGTCCTTGGCTTGCGCGATGGAGAGGTTGAGGCCGCGTCCTGCGGCATCGCCCTCAATTTCGGATGATATGCTCGTCAATTGTGGTGGCATCGGATGCTCCTGCTGTTGTGCCGGCAGGGAGCGTGGCCAAACAAAAGGCCCCGTCCGATGCCGGCGGGGCCTGGTGGAAAAGATGTCGTCGTCGAATTACTAGCGCGCGACTCCTTCCACGGCCCAGCCGAAGCGGGTCATGTGCGAGAAGTTGACGTTGCGCGTGCATTTAATCATGGGCGGCTCATACCATGGCAATCTTGCAAAATCAAGGGATGTGCGGCGGTCGGCTGCATCCTGGAGGCGAGTCCCTTGCTCCGGCCAATTCGTCCTTCGTAAAGCGGATGCGACCAATCCCGTGAAGTTCGCCGCAACCGCCTGCCCCAAGGAAGGATGGCGGCTCATCATCATCCTTGCTCGATCCGGATCATCGCGATCCAAACCGATTTTTGGCAGCGTCGCTGACTGGCGTGTAAAGACTCACGAGCGTTCCTTCCGGATCCCGAAACTGGGCCGTGCAATTTCCCCAGGGCATCATCTTCGGCTCATGCACCACCTCCACGTGATGCTTCAGCCTCGCAAATTCAGCTTCCACATCATCGACCTGGAATTCGACGATCGCGGTACGGTTGAGGGCAGGCTCCGCGCTCCCTTCCTTGAATAGCGCCACCGTCTCGACGCCACCAAGGGCGAGCGTTGCCGAAGGAGTGACGATTTCAGCGAATACCGGCGCCAGCCACTCGGCCGTTTTGCCGGTCACCTTCTCATAAAATTCGACGAGCGCCTTGATGTCTGCAGCAATCAGGCGCGTTGAAGCAAATCTCACAGTGTCGTCTCCTGTAGGTCTCCTGCCGCCCCGCGCGACGCCTGACCCGTAACGCCGTGCTGCTGACAGCATGGTGTCAGCAGCAATCCAGCATGCCGGCACTTTGCCGCGCAGCGTCACGCCACCAGGTTTACGGGTACATTCGCCTAACCGCGCACCAGCGACACCAGCCAGCTGCGGCCGAACAGGATGAGGATCGCGAGCGCGTAGACGATCGTGCCGCCGACGGCGAGCAGGGCCAGCGTCGCTTCGTCCCGGAAGGCATGCACGGAGGCAAGAGCGGCCGGGCTGAAGCGCGCAATCAGCCAGAACGCGGCGGCGAGGATCAATCCGGTCAGCAGGAACTTCGCGAGCGACATCAGCCAGGCGCGGTCCAAAACGAGAAAACCCCGCCGTACCGCGAAGAACAGCACCAGCAAGAGATTGGTCCAGACGCCGACGGCGGTCGCCAGCGCGAGGCCGATCTGGGCCAGCGATCCCATCAAGGCGAGTTTCAGGGCGACGTTGACGGCGATACCGGTCAGCGACGCGCGAACCGGCGTCGCGGTGTCCTTGCGGGCGTAGAAGGTCGCGACCGCGCTGCGGATCAGCACGAAGGGGATCAGGCCGATGGCATAGGCCGCGAGCGTCGCGCCGGCAGCGGCGGCATCGGCCTTCGAGAACGCGCCGCGGGCGAACAGCGCGCGCATGATCGCGTCGGGCACGGTGAGAAAGGCCGCGACGAACGGCACCGAGAACAGCAGCGTGAAATCGAAGGCGCGGCGCTGCGCCTTCATCGCGCCGTCATGGTCGCTCGCCGTGATCCGCCGCGACATCTCCGGCAGCAGCACCGTGCCGATGGCAATGCCGATGACGCCGATGGGCAATTGATTGAGGCGGTCGGCGTAATAGAGCGCCGACAGCGCGCCGGCGGGCAGGAAGGTCGCGATGATGGTGTCGGCAAACAGCGCGACCTGAGTGCCCATCGAGCCCAGCGTTGCAGGTCCGAGCGCTTTGAAAAAGCCGCGAACGTCTTCGTCGAGCTTGAGCGGCGCAAAGCGCGGCAGGCCGCCATGGCGGGCGAGATCGCCGGCCAGCAGGAAATACTGCAGGAAGCCGGAGATGAGGACACCCCAGGCCGCGGCATGGCCCGCGGTCGGAAACCAGACGGCAACTGCCAGCGTCATCATCATCGCGACGTTGAGGAAGATCGAGGCGGCCGCGGCACTGGCAAAGCGCTGCATCACGTTGAGCATGCCGCCATAGAGCGTCACCAGCGTGATCAGCAGCAGATAGGGAAAGGTGATCCGGGTCAGCTCGATCGCGAGCTTGCGCTGCTCGGCATCCTCGGAAAAGCCCGGCGCCAGAATGCTCATGGCCTGCGGCATGAACAGCCAGGCGACGATCAGCAGCACCACCTGCGAGGCCAGCAGCAGCGTGAAGATGCGGTCGGCGAACAGGTGTGCCGCCCCCTCCCCGCGCTCGCCATGGACATGCGCATAGGCCGGCACCCAGGCGGCGTTGAAGGCGCCCTCGGCAAAGATCGCACGGAAATGATTGGGCAGCCGCAGCGCCACGAAAAAGGCGTCGGCCACGGGGCCGGCGCCGAGGATCGCCGCGAGCATGATGTCGCGGGCAAATCCCGTCAGCCGCGAGAGCAGCGTGTATCCGCCGACTGTGAAGATACGTCCGAGCATGCGTCTCTTGTAGAGCCTAATCGGTCAATCGATAAGGCTCTTCAGCATGGCGAGATTAGGTCTAGGTGCAAGCTGCAGAAGGGTTTGCTCCCTCCCCTGCTTGCGGCAATTGCACATGAGGCGTGCGTCAGGAACGCCGACAGTCTCCACAGCGTCATGGCCGGGCTTGTCCCGGCCATCCACGCCTTGCCACGCACACAAAGAACGTGGATGCCCGGGCCTTCGCCTCGCCGAAGCGGCTTCGGCCGCGCAGGCGGGACAAGCCCGGGCATGACGACCAGCGCCGCAAACCGGCAAAAATCAGCCCGCAAGCGCGCCGCGGACGGCGGCGATGATTCGCTCCTGGTCGGCTTCGGTCAGGTAGGCGTGCATCGGCAAGCTGATGACGTCCTGCGACAGGCTCTCGCAAGCAGGCAGGCCGCCCTCGGCGACCGGATACTGCTTGTAGGCGGTCTGCTGATGCATCGACTTGCCGTAATAGATCGCGGTCGGCACACCCTGCGCCTTCAGCGCGGCGGCAAAGCCGTCGCGGTCGGTGCCCTCAGGGAGGCGGATCGTGTACTGCGCCCAGACCGAAGTATTGCCCGGCGCCAGACGCGGCACGGTGACGACGTTGGACAGGCCACGCGCGTAGCGCTCCGCAACCCGGTTGCGGGCGGCGATCTCGTCGTCAAAAATCTTCAGCTTCTCGATCAGGACCGCGGCCTGCATGGTGTCGAGCCGGCCGGTCAGGCCGAGGCGGACGTTGTCGTATTTGTCCACGCCCTGCCCGTGCACGCGGATGCTGCGCAGCTTGGCTGCGAGCTCGTCGTCATCGGTGAAGATCGCACCGCCGTCGCCGAAGCAGCCGAGCGGCTTTGCCGGGAAGAAGCTGGTGGCGGTGGCGAGCCCGAAGGTGCCGAGCTTGCGGCCCTTGTAGCTTGCGCCAAAACCCTGCGCGGCATCGTCGAGCACGAACAGGCCTTCGGCCTTGGCGATCTCGGCGATAGAATCGTGATCGGCGGGCTGGCCGAACAGGTCGACCGGAATGACCGCGACGGGCTTGAGGCCGGCCTTGCGGGCGGTGGCGATGCCGCGCTTCAGTGACTCCGGGCTCATGTTGAAGGTCGCCTCGTCCACGTCGACATAGACAGGCGTCGCGCCGGTCCGCGCCACCGGCGAGGCGGTTGCGATGAAGGTGAAGGACGGACACAGCACGGCATCGCCCGGCCCGACATTCATCGCCATCATCACCATCAGGATCGCGTCGGTGCCGCTGGCGCAGCCGATGACGTGCTTGGCGCCGCAATAGGCCGCGAGCTGCTTCTCGAGCTCGGCGACTTCAGGGCCGTTGACGAACTGGCAATGGTCGAGAACGCGCTTGACGGCGGCATCGAGCGAGGCGCCGAGCCGGCGGCGCTGCGAGCCGACGTCGATGAAGGGAATGGGTTCGGAGCGCAGATGCTGGTTCATGGCGCCTTGCTGATTGTCCTGCGAAGTTGGAGAAGCCGACATGGATGGAGATCAGCCGGCGACGCGGCGCGGGCCCTTGAGGGCGGCCGACGTCGCGGCGGGACGCGACGGCGTCTCCAGGCACTGCGTGGCGATCTCGAGGCTGGCGACGCCCTCGTCGCCGGTGACCGCCGGCGTCTCGCCGTGGCGTACGGCCTTGAGGAACGCGATCAGCTCGGCGCGCAGCGGCTCGTCGTGGCCGACGGGCAGATGCCGCATCGAATAGCTGCCGTCGGGCTTGAAGCCGAAGCACTCGGTGACCTGGCGCGTCAGGAGATCGCCCATCACGTATTTGCCGCGGGTCGCGACCGTGACGCTGCGCGCCTTGAACGGCGTCAGCCAGTTGGTGTTGATGTGAGCGAGCACGCCGTTGGCGGTGCGGAACTGCAAGAGCGCGATGTCCTCGCGCTCGGCGACCGCGCTCGACAATTGCGGCTGCACCTCGACGATGTCGGATTCGGTGAACCAGCGGATCAGGTCGATGTCATGCACGGCGAGATCGATGACGACGCCGACATTGGACATGCGCGGCGGGAACGGACCGACGCGGGTGATCGCGATCGAGAGGATGTCCTCGCCCGCGATCGCCTGCTTGACGGCGGCGACCGCCGGATTGAAGCGCTCGACATGGCCGACCATCAGCGTGACGCCGGCCTTTTGCGCGGCGGCGACGATCTCGCGGCCTTCCGCGACCGTGGAGGCGATCGGCTTTTCGACCAGTACGTGGATGTTCTTGGCGATGCAGGCGAGCGCGACCTCGTGATGCAGATGGGTGGGCGCTGCGATGGTGACGGCATCGACGCCGGCGGCGAAGAGCTGGTCGAGCGTCTCGAAGCCCTGGCAGTTGGCAAGCTCGCTGGTGCGCGTCAGGTGCGCCGGCGAGGGATCGACCACGCCGACGAGAGTGACGCCGGGAAGACCCGCGAGCACGCGCGCGTGGTTGCTGCCCATCACGCCGGCGCCAATGACGCCGACGCGCAAGCCTGCCTTGGCAGGTGCTGACCCTTTGGAACTCATTTGAGCAAACCCCGATTCAACGCAAATCCCCGGGCCGCTTCTAGCACGGGCGCCACATTTGTGGCGAATGCGCAGCTTCCGGTCCGGACACGATTTGATTCAAAAAGTTACACGTTCCCCGGGCCTTAAGCCGCTGAAAGATACCGCTCTTTCGGCCCGGGTCGCGTGATTCGGAGCCTGCTGGTTACGACCTTTGATAGTCGTCTTCAATCCGGATGATGTCGTCTTCCCCGAGATAGCTGCCGGTCTGGACCTCGATCAGCTCCAGCATGATCTTGCCGGGATTCTCCATCCGGTGCACCGCGCCCATCGGGATGTAGATGGACTCGTTCTCGTGCACCGTCTTCACGGTCTCGTTGACGGTGACCCGGGCGGCACCACGCACCACGATCCAGTGCTCGGCACGATGATGGTGCTTTTGCAGCGACAGCCGCCCGCCGGGCTTGACCACGATGCGCTTGACCTGGTGACGCTCGCCATTGTCGACCGACTGGTAGCTGCCCCAGGGCCGATGCACCTTGAGATGCTCCTCGGTGACCTTCGGCGCGACCGCCTTGAGCTTGGTCACGAGGCGCTTCAGGCCGTTGGCATCCTTCTGGCGCGACACGAGGACCGCATCCGCGGTCGCGACCACGACGAGATCGTCGACGCCCTCGAGCGCGACCAGCGCGGAATCGGTGGTGACGTTGCAGTTGCGGGAATCCTCGAACACGGCGGCGCCGTGCGCGGCGTTGCCTAGCGCGTCCTTCTCCGACAATTCCCACACCGCGTGCCAGGAGCCGACGTCGGACCAGCCGCATGACACCGGCACGACGGCCGCGCGCGAGGTCTTCTCCATCACCGCGTAGTCGATCGAGATCGCCTTTGCCGAACCGAACGCCTCCGGCTCCAGCGTCACGAAGCCGAGATCGCGGCCGGCGTTGTTGACCGCATTGGAGACCGCCTCCACGCTGGCCGCATCGACCTTGCGGTATTCGTCGAGCAGGACGGTCGCCGGGAACATGAAGTTGCCGCTGTTCCAGAGATAGCCCGAATTGACGTAGTCGGCCGCCTTCACCGCGTCCGGCTTCTCGACGAAGCGCGCGACGGCGTGCACCTCGCCGGAGATCACCTCACCCATGCTGATATAGCCGTATTCGGTCGCCGGCCGCTCCGGCTTGACGCCGAAGGTGACGATGCGCCCGGCGCTCGCGGCGGTGAGGCCTTCGCGGCAGGCCGCGACGAAAGCGGCCTTGTCCTGCACCACGTGATCGGCGGCGAGCGCGAGCACGATCGCATCACTGGCTCGGTTCTGCGCGAACACCGCGCCCGCGGCGATCGCGGGGCCGGAGTCGCGCCGCATCGGCTCGAGAATCACGTCGGCCTCGATGCCGATCTCGGCGAGCTGCTCCAGCACCATGAAGCGGTAGGACGCATTGGTGATGACGATCGGACGCTCGAACAGCGAGGCGTCCGAGACGCGCAGCAGCGTGTCCTGGAAGGTCGAGCGCGAGCCGAACAGCGGCAGGAACTGTTTGGGGCGCACCTCGCGCGAGGCCGGCCACAGCCGCGTGCCGGCACCGCCGCACATGATCAGGGGGATAATGCGTTTGTCCATCGTCATCTCAAACCTTGAAGTAGTCCCGATACCAGGTGACAAAATTACGAACCCCCTGCTCGATCGGCGTTGACGGTGCAAAGCCGGTGTCGCGCATCAGGTCCTCGACATCCGCGAACGTTTCCAAAACGTCTCCCGGCTGCATCGGCAGCAATTCTTTGATCGCCGTCCGACCCAGCTCCTGCTCCAGAAGTCCGACGACGTGCATCAGCTCCTCGGGGCGGTGGTTGCCGACATTGTAGACCTTAGACGGCGCATTTGCGGCAGCCGGGTCGTCGGCCGGCACCCGATCGATCAGCTTGGACACGACACGGGTGACGTCGTCAATATAGGTGAAGTCGCGGCGCATCCTTCCATGGTTAAAGAGCCGGATCGGCCTCTCCGCCATGATGGCGTTCACGAACAGAAACATGGCCATATCGGGCCGTCCCCACGGGCCGTAGATGGTAAAGAAGCGCAAGCCCGTGACCGGCAGCCGGTAGAGATGGCTGTAGGACTGCGCCATCACTTCGTTCGCCTTCTTGGTCGCGGCGTAGAGGCTCACGGGATGATCGGTCCGGTCCTGCACGGCAAATGGCAGTTTTGTGTTGGCGCCGTAAACGGAGGATGACGAGGCGTAGACCAGATGACGGCAGCCGTTGTTGCGGCAGCCCTCCAGCACGTTGAGAAAGCCCTGGAGATTGGAATCGGCGTAAGCCTGCGGATGCTCGATCGAGTAGCGCACGCCGGCCTGGGCGGCCAGATGCACGACCTTGGCAAACCGGTGTCGTCCGAACAGCGCTGCGATCGCCTCGCGGTCGGCAAGGTCAGCCTTGACGAAGGAGAAGCGGGAATCGCTCCGCAACAGCTCAAGCCGTGCGCTCTTCAGCGCCGGGTCGTAATAGTTGTTGAGATTGTCGAGCCCGACGACCGGCCGGCCTTCGGCGAGCAGCTGCCGGGCAACGTGAAAGCCGATGAAGCCGGCGGCCCCCGTGACCAAAATCGCCTGATCCGTCATCTTGTTCCCAAGGGGACCTCTGGCCCTCGCCGCATCTTTAGCCGGTATCGAGGGGTCGCAATAGCCCCGCCATACGTCATAACGGCCGTTCATAACCCACTTCGTCACCGCTATTGCAAGATCGGCGCCAAAACCATACCAAAGCGGCCTAATTCGGCGCCTCGCGTCGGGTTGCCTCAAATCTTCGCAAACCCTGTTCATGCGGACGAGATGCGCCGAATCCTGCTGTCGACGGCCAAGATCCTGATTTCCGGGGCGCTGCTCTACCTGGCGCTGCGCAAGGTCGATCTGACCGAACTGGTGTCGCGCTTCACCGTGACCAGCCTGTTCTGGATCGGGGTCGCGATCGCCATCACCTTCCTGCAGATCTTCGTCGGCGTGCTGCGCTGGCGCGAGGTCAGCGCCGAATGCGGCGCGCCGCTCGAGCTCGAGCGGGCCATGCGCTACAACGTGATCGGATCCTTCTTCAACCAGACCCTGCCTTCGGCGATCGGGGGCGATGCGGTCCGGCTGTGGCTGGTCGCGCGCGCCGGCGCCGGATGGCGCGCGGCCACCTACTCCATCTTTGTCGATCGCGCGATCGGCCTCATCGCGCTCGCGATCCTCATCGTCGCGAGCCTGCCCTGGAGCTACACCCTCATCACCGATCCGCACGGTCGCTCGGCATTGCTGCTCCTCGACCTGGCCGCGCTCGCGGGCGGCCTCGGCTTCGTGGTCTTCGGCGCGCTGAAATGGCGATGGCTGAAGACGTGGTGGGCCACCCACCACATCCACGCCTGCGCGGTGATCGCGAACCGGGTGATCTTCAGCCGCAGGCGCGGGCCGATCGTCGCGATCCTGTCGCTGATGGTGCATGTGCTCGCCGCCGTCGTCGCCTGGTGCGTCGCGCAGTCGATCGCCGCTCCCGTCCGCTTCAGCGACGTCCTCCTGCTGGTGCCGCCGGTGATGCTGATCACGATGATGCCGATCTCGATCGCCGGCTGGGGCCTGCGTGAAGCCACGATGGGCCTGGCGTTCGGCTTCGCGGGACTTGCCGCAAGCGAGGGCGTCAACGTCTCGCTGCTGTTCGGCGCCGTGTATTTCATCGTCGGCGCGATCGGCGGCCTGGTCTGGATCTTCAGCGCGGAGAAAGCCGCGCAAGGGTCGGCCCCACTCGGAGTGCCGGAGTGAACCCGGCCGCCGACGCGCTCGCCGCCGCGCCCTCGCTGCTTGCCGTTGCGATCGCCGCGATGGCGTCGGCCGTCATCACCTGGACCAGCCGTCCCCTGCTCCAGCGCTACGCACTGGCACGGCCCAACGCGCGGTCCTCGCATCGCGTTCCGACCCCGCAGGGTGCGGGCATCGCGGTGATATCCGCGACGCTGCTGGTCGCATCGGCCTGGGCAGCCTGGGCAAACGTCGCGATCCCGCCGGCGCTGATAGCTGCGACGGTCTTGATCGCACTGGTCGGATTCGCCGACGACATTGTATCGCTTCCTGTGCTGTTGCGGCTCGTGCTGCAGGCGGCAGCCGTCGGGGCCGTCGTGTTCACCGCGCCCGAAACGGCGCGCATCGTCCCGGCGGTGCCGCTGGCGCTGGAGCGCGGCCTCGTCGTGCTCGCCGGAATCTGGTTCGTGAACCTCGTCAATTTCATGGACGGGCTCGACCTGATGACGGTCGTGGAAGTCGTGCCGATCACCGCGGCGCTGCTGCTGCTGGGATGGCTCGGCGACTTGTCCTGGCCAGCCGCACTGCTCGCCACCACCCTGTGCGGCGCCATGCTCGGCTTTGCGCCATTCAATCGTCCCGTCGCGAAGGTGTTTCTCGGCGATGTCGGCAGCCTGCCAATCGGCCTTCTGCTCGGCTGGTGCCTGCTGGAGCTCGCCTGGCACGGGCAGCCGGTCGCGGCGCTGCTGCTGCCGGCCTATTACCTCGCGGATGCCACCATCACGCTGTTTCGCCGCATCGCCCGCCGCGAACAATTCTGGTCGGCGCACCGCTCGCACTTTTACCAGCGCGCGACCGACAACGGCTTCAAGGTCCCGCGCGTGGTCGGCGAGGTGTTCGCGCTCAATCTCGTGCTGGCACTGCTGGCGATCCTCACCGTGCGCGCCGCTTCGATGCCGGTCACGCTGCTCGCGTTGCTCACAGGCGCGATCGCGGTCGGCTTCGTCCTGCGCCGCTTCTCCCGCCCTCAGGCGTCCTGAGCCGACAGCGCAAGCCGCAGGCCCTCGTCGAGGGAGACCTGCGGCTCCCAGCCGGTTGCGATCGCCTTGGAGATGTTGAGCTCGAGTGAGCCGATCAGGCTGTCATGCGTATCCTGCCGTCCGATCATGCTGAGCAGCGTGCCGAGCAGGTCCGGCGGCATGCGGAACAGCCGCGGGCTCTTGCCGGATGCTTTCGCCAGGCGCTCGATGAATTCGGGCGTCGAGACCTGCTCCCGGTCCGCCACCAGGAAGATCTCGAAATTGCTGGCGGGGTCGGGATGAGCGAGCCGGCGCAGGATGAACGACGACAGGTTCTGCACGGCCAGGAAGGCACGGTGATTGCGGATCGCGGCAAAGGGCAGCGGCAGCCCCAGGCTCACCGCGCGCGTCAGCAGCGCGAAATTGCCCTTGGCGCCGGCGCCATAGACCAGCGGCGGCCTGATCACCGAGATGCTCATGGCGCAGTCGCGCGCCAGCGTCCTCAAGCCCGCCTCGGCCGCGGCCTTGGACATGCCGTAGAGGCCGCGCGGCGTCAGGATGTCGTTCTCGCTGAACGGCGCGAGGCCCTCGTTGCTGCGGCCGTGCACGAGAACGGTGCTGACGAAGATGAACTGGCGCACGCCGGCCACCGCCGCGCAGCGCGCCAGATGCAGCGTGCCGAGGATGTTGACGTTGCGGTACAGCTGGACGGCTTGCTCCTCGTGCTTGTGGTGCACGCGCGCGGCGAGATGGACGACGGCGTCGACGCCTTCGAGCGCGGCCTTCCAGTCGGTCGCGGGACCGATCGTTTCGATCACGACCTCGTTATCGGCACCCGTCAGACTGCGCACGGCGCGGCGGACCGACCACCCCTCGCGTGCGAGAGCGGGTACGACATGACCGCCGACGAAGCCGCTCGCTCCCGTGACCAGCACGACCGGTTTGCGCTCGCTCATTGCTGCTCCGAAAGATCCGGGTTGCGCAACAATTCGTCGACCAGGGCGGCGTAGGCGTTCATCGCGGTGGCGCGGTCGAACTTCGATGCCGCCTTCACCGCGCGCTCCGCCAAGACGCCGACGTCGGAACGGGACGCCGCGCGGATCGCCTCGGCGAGCTGATCGGCGCGGCCCGGCGTCACGACCCAGCCGAGCCCGTTCTCCACCACCGTCAACGCGGCTTCGGCCTCCGGCTCGGACACCAGCACCACGGGACGGCCGACCGCCAGCAGGTTGTAGAACCGGCTCGGCACCGACACTCCCGCAACGTCCTTCCGGTACGGAATGATCCAGAGATTGGCAGCCGCCAGGAACGCCTCGAGTTCGGTATCCTCGACCCGCGCCACGAAGGAGACATTGGGCAGGTTCGCGGCCGCCTGCAACTGCTTCAGCCGCGCAAAGCCGATGCCCCAGCCGGACAGCAGGAAGTGAATGCCCGCCTCGTCCTTCAAAAGGCGCGCCGCCTCGAACACGATCTCCGGATCATGGGTGAAGCCGAGATTGCCCGACAGGCCCACGACGAAACGCGCGGCGAGCGGCTTGCGGAACGGATTGTCCGGTGACAGCGGACGCGACCCGGGCGCGAGCGTCGCCCAGTTCGGGATGAAGCGGATCTTGTTGCGCTTCATCCCGGCATAGCTCAGCAGCGGCCGCTCCGCATCGCGGCCAATGGTGATGACGGCATTGAGCGCGCGGAACATCAGGCTGTTGGCGAAGCGCATGGTCCGCGTCACCATCGAATCGGGCTTCAGCAGGCCCGCCGTCACGAGCACGTCGGGGAAGAGGTCGTGCAGGATCAGCGCCGAGCGGGCGCGCTTCAGCCTTGCGGCCGCCGCGACCGCGTAAGGCAGCATGAACGGCGCGGTAACGGTGACCACGACGTCGCCGGGCCGGAGCTCCCGCATCAACGCAAGGAACGTGCGCGCCGCGAACAGCAGTTCGGCCGCGCCGCGCCGCACCAGCGCCGCCTTGCCGGTCATGCGGTTCTTGATGGCGACGATCCGCGGCTTGCCGGGGCCGGTCTGCGACGCCGGCAACGCGCCGGGTGAGCCCGACAGCACGACGACCTCGTGCCCCGTGGCGAGACGGCAGGCGATCTCGGCCATGATCGCCGCCGTCGTGCTCGGGTCCGGTGGATAATGCTGGCTCGCAACGACGATCTTGCCGGGGGACTGCATGGTCAGGCCGCGGTCGATCCGAATTCCGGAACTGCGTCCTTCAGGATGGTCCTGATGGTGGCCCGATCGTCGCGCGCGATCGCCTGTTCGAGTGCCGCGATCCACTTGCGCAGGGTCTGCATCGGCGGCTCGTTCGGCTGCGCGGCCATGATGCCGGCGACGCCGATCTCGCGGGTCGGCTCCTCGGAGGCGAACAGGATCTCGTGCAGGCGCTCGCCCGGCCGCATCCCCGTGAACACGATCTCGATGTCGTAGCCGGGCTGAAGGCCGGAAAGGCGGATCATGCGCTCGGCGAGATCGACGATCTTCACCGGCTGGCCCATGTTGAGCACGTAGACCGAGACGTCCGAACGCTGCGTTCCGAGCGCATGCGTCGCCGCTGTGATGACGAGATCGCAGGCCTCGCGGATGGTCATGAAGTAGCGGACCATGTCGGGATGCGTCACCGTCACGGGACCGCCGGCCTCGATCTGGGCCTTGAACTTCGGCACCACCGAGCCGTTTGACGCCAGCACATTGCCGAACCGGACCGAGATCAGCCGCATCGGCGGCTTGGCGCTGTTGCTTGCGGCAAGATCGTGGTCGAGCGCCTGGCAGTACATCTCGGCGAAGCGCTTGGTCAGGCCGAGCATCGACACCGGCTCGATCGCCTTGTCGGTCGAGATCATCACCATGGCTTCGGCGCCGGCGCCGTGCGCGGCGTCGGCAACGTTGATCGAGCCGAAGATGTTGGTCTTGACGCCCTCGCTCCAGTCGCGCTCCAGGATCGGCACGTGCTTGAGCGCGGCGGCGTGAAACACGATGTCCGGCTTGAACTCGGCCATCAGGCGCATGATGCGCTCGCGGTCGCGGATGTCGGCGATCCGCCCCTCGATCGCAGCCGCCGCGCCCTGCGCGGCGAGCGTCTCCGTCACCGCGTAGAGCGCGGGCTCGGAATTTTCCACGATCAGGAGGCGCGCGGCGCCGAACGCGACGACGCGCTCGCAGATCTCGGAACCGATCGAGCCGCCGCCGCCGGTGACGATCACCGCCTTGCCCCTGATCAGGGCTTCGAGCCGCGCATAGTCGATTGTCTCGCTCGGCCGCAGCAGGAGGTCCTCGACCGCAACCGCCGTAAGGCGCGGTGTATCGCCGCTTTCCAGCGACGGCATGCGGTTGACGATCACGCCGAGCTTGCGCGCCCGCATCAGGATCGATTCCGGGTGCGCCTCCGGCTCGAACGCTGACGGCGTCATGATGAGGCGCCCAATCGGCTTGTTGCGCTTGGCAAAGTCGCCGATGACGTCCTCGATGTCGTCGATGCCGCCCAGCACCGGAACGTTGCGGATGAACTGGCCGCGATCCGAACTCGACGGCGACAGCACGCCGACCGGCCAGATGCGTTTGATGGCGCCGCTCTCGATGCCGCGCAGGAGCACCTCGGCGTCGGCGGCGCGGCCGATCAGCAGCGTCGGCGCGGCATGGTCGGTCCGGGCATGGCGCCGCACCCGCGTATAGCGGAAGTAGCGATAGGCCATGCGCGAGGCGCTAAGAAAGGAGACTTCAAGGAACCAGTAGAGGACGATCGTCACCTTGCCGAGGAAGAAGGCGCCGCGGACGTTGGGGGCGACGAAGATGTAGTCGAGCGCGAGCAGCGCAACCGTCAGCACGGTCGCAACGCGAAGGATGTTCAGCGCGTCGGGCAGCGAGATGAATCGCCATTTCGTCGTGGTCAGGTTGAAGACGAAGAACACGACCACGCTGAAGGCGAGGAAGTAGGGCAGGATCTGGAGCAGCAGCGGCAGGCGGTCGTAAAAGCCGTCGCCGCCCTCGAAGCGCAGGTAGAAGGCTGCGAACAGCGCCGCGGTGGTCGCCAGCAGGTCGTGGAGCGCGATCAGGAAATTGCGCAAGGTGAGATGCGAAAGACGCGTCATCCGCCGACCGATGAAATCCCAGTTAGGTGCAACCTGACCGCGCTGATAGCCCATCTCGACAGGACTTGCCAGCCGCGCGGCCGTTCAGGAACCGGCTTCCCCCACCTTCGCTTCGGCGTGTCGGGCCCGGATCACCATGCCACCGGCAACGCCGACGCCGATGACATACATCCAGCCCTCGTGGAAGTCGAACAGATGGGAGTTGAACAGCGAGGTGAAGACGTTCTGCACCACGACCAGCAGGCCAATCCAACAGGCCAGCCCGTCGCCGCGGAACAACAGCAGATGCAGGATCCAGATCGCATAGAGAACGGCGATGCCGATCACGCCCCATTGCACGGCGACATTCAGCGTCTGGTTATGCGGATTCCCGATTACCTCGGCGGACGCCTGGTACTGGACGCCGGGTGTCGCGACGCGCTCGAACAATCCGCGCGTCGAGCCCGTACCGTGCCCCATGACCGGCGCCTCCGCGAAGAAGCCGAGCGATTTCCGCCAGAATTCGAGCCGCAGGCCCAGCGAGGTCGGCTCGCCCCTTTCGACATAGCGCGTGTAGTCGCTGGCAAAGGTGTCGGCGGTCTTGCGCAATTGCGGCGAGGCCTGCCAGGCGAGGACGGCGCAGACGATCAGCGCGGCGGAAATAATCGCAATGCTGCGCCAGCGCAAGTGCAGCAGTGCGAACACGCCGAACATGATCGGAACGGTGACGAGCGCGGTGCGCGATACCACCACGAAGGCCATGTTGACGAAGAAGCTCAGCGCCAGCGCGATCAATAGTCCCGCGAACCAATAGCGCTTCTGACGCAGCAGCATCACGATGGGATAAGCGAGCGCGACCGCGCACAGCGCGAATTCCTGGCTCTGGTCGATGTAGTTCTTGACGAAGATGCCGCGCTCGAGGTGGTCGGGCTTGAGCGTCAGGTTGGGATAGAAGACGACCAGCCACGACATCACCGACAGCAGCGCGCAGGACACCAAGAAGGCGATGAAGATCCAGTGTCCGCGCGGCGAGCGCTCGAAATGATAGAGCAGAACGGGCAGCACGAGCAGCTTGACGGTCGGATTGACCGCATAGAGGCGCGCGCCCCAGGCCGCATCCGACCACAGCGTGCCCACCAGCGCGAGCAGGACCAGCGCGATCGGCGCGGCTGCGATCGGGCGCTTCAGCGATTGCAGGAATGCGCGGACGTCGAGAAACGGCACCATGCAGACCAAGAACAGAGCGTTGAAGATCGCCGCGAGCGAGGTCGACCAGGGCAGCGAGGCCATGGTCAGGATCGCGAACAGGTCGGCCGTCTCGCGCCACGCCGCCGGGGTGCGACAGCGCCGCCACCGCATCTGGCCGGTCGTCTCCCGGGCGAGCGTCGTCACTTGGTCCGTCACTTGCCCCCTCCCCGCGCGCGATGGACCAGCGCGGTGGTGCTGAAGCCCTGGAGGATGTCGACCAGCACGACGGTTCCGCCGGCGGCCTCGACGACCTCATGGCCGACAACCTGCTCACGGGTGTAGTCGCCGCCCTTGACCAGCGCGCTCGGTTTGATCCGGGTGATCAAATCGATCGGCGTGTCCTCCTCGAAGATGACGACGAGATCGACGGCTTCGAGCGCCGCGAGCACTTCCGCACGCGCACGCTCGTCCTGAACCGGGCGATCGGCGCCCTTCAGCCGCCGCACCGAGGCATCGCTGTTAAGGCCGACGACCAGGCGGTCGCAGGCGCCGCGCGCCGCGGTCAGCACCTTGACGTGGCCGGGATGCAGGATGTCGAAACAGCCATTGGTGAAGCCGACCCGCAGGTCCTGCCTGCGCCATTCCGCGAGCTGCGCGTCGAGCGCCGCCGGCTCGAGCACGATCTTCTCCTCGGCCGCGAGATAGGCGTGCGGCAGGATCTTTCGTCGCAGCTCGGCCGTGCTCACAATGGCGGTGCCCTGCTTGCCGACGGCGACGGAAGCTGCGGCATTGGCCACGCGCAGCGCCGTGTCCCAGTCCGCGCCCGCCGCGAGCGAGACCGCGAGCGCGGCAGCGACGGTGTCGCCGGCGCCGGAGACGTCGCGCACCTTCACCGGGACGGCCGGAACGTGAACGGCCGCGCCTTGGCGCGGCACCAGCGTCATGCCGTGCTCGCCTTGCGTGACCAGGATCGCCTCGCAATCGGCGAGCCGCATCACGTCCTCGCTGGCATCGACGATGCTCTGCGGCGTGTCGGCGCGGCTGCGGGTGGCCTCGGCAAATTCCTTGCGATTGGGCGTGAGCAGCGTGGCGCCGCGATAGATCGCCCAGTTCAGGCTCTTGGGATCGACGATCACGGGCTTGCCGAGCTTTCGCGCGGCGTCGATGGTGTGGCGGATCACGCGCGCCGTCAGCACGCCCTTGGCGTAGTCGGACAGCAGCACGATGTCGGCGCGGGCGACCTGCGGCAGGATCGCCTCGATCAGCTTCGCCTCGACCTCGTCGGAAGCAGGCTGCGCCTGCTCCCAATCCGCGCGCAGCATGTGGGTGGAGAAATGCTCGGAGACGAAGCGGACCTTTCGCGTGGTCGGCCGCGACGGATCGCACACCAGCGCGCTTTCGATGCCCCCCTGCTCCGCAAGCGCGGCCGTGAGCCGCTTGCCCGCATCATCCTCGCCGACGAGGCCGACGAAGATGCAGCGCGCGCCGAGGGAGGCAATATTGCGCGCGACATTGCCGGCGCCGCCGATATCGATCTCGCTGCGCTGGGCAACGATGACCGGCGTCGGCGCTTCCGGCGAGATCCGCGACACCTCGCCATAGACGAACTCGTCCAGCATGATGTCGCCGATGCAGAGCACCGTGCGGCTTGAGATCGTTTGCGCGAGGGCGTCGAAATCGAGAATGGGCGTCGGCATGATCCTGGAGCCTCAGCGGAAGCGGTCGGGCCGGTCGAGATAATCCCCGACATAGGCCTTCACCGCATCCTCGAGCGTCGTGAAGCCGCCGTTATAGCCGGCGCGGCAGAGGCGATCGACCTCGCTCTGGGTGAAGTATTGATAGCTGTTGCGGATCTGTTCGGGCATGTCGATATATTCGATGTTGGGCCTCGCCCCGAGCGCCGCATAGGCAGCCAACATCAGATCCCTGAAGCTGCGCGCCTTGCCGGTGCCGACATTGAACAGCCCGGATACCGAGGGCGTTGCCAGCAGCCACATGATGACGCGCACGACATCGTCGACATAGATGAAATCGCGGCGCTGGTCGCCGTCGGCGATGCCCTCGCGATGCGACTTGAACAATTGCACGGCGCGGCCCGCCCTGACGTCGTCGAAGCGCCGCGCCAGCACGCTCATCATCGAGCCCTTGTGATACTCGTTGGGGCCGAACACGTTGAAGAATTTCAACCCCGCCCATTGCGGCGGCAGCTTCTCGCCGCGTGCGACGCGCTCGGCAACGGCGAGATCGAACTGGTGCTTGCTCCAGCCGTAGAGGTTCATCGGCCGCAGTTTTTTCAGCGCGGGCAGCGAGGCATCGTCGTCAAAGCCTGCCTCGCCGTCGCCATAGGTCGCCGCCGAGGAGGCGTAGATCAGCGGCACCGCATTGGCCGTGCACCAGTCGAGCAGGCGCGTGGAAAGGCGGAAATTGGTTTCGAACACGAGATCGCCGTCGGTCGCGGTGGTCGCGGAAATCGCCCCGAGATGGATCACGGCGTCGAGCTTGCGGCCGTTCAGCCAGTCCAGCAGCCCGGCCGGGGGGACGATATCCACAAGCTGCCGCTTGGCGAGATTGCGCCACTTGCCCTCGGTGCCGAGGAAATCACAGACGACGACCTCACTGCGGCCGGCGTCGTTCAACGCGGCCACGACATTCGACCCGATAAAACCGGCTCCGCCGGTCACCAGCAACATTCCAACCACCCTGCCCGATCTTCGCGGCCCGATACCTGCCGTAGCGCATCATCTGCCAAAGTGTAAGCATTTTGGGATCAACGCGCTCCCGGCTTTACCTGCCGGCCGGGAGCGGCTAACCGAACCGCCAGATCAGTCCGTCCTCGGTCCTATTAACGAATGAACCAAAATTCACAATTTAGTGGAAGCGCAGATCGGAGCGACACCCGCCCGATCCTGATCGTTCCCTACATGTGGATCGGCGATTTCGTCCGGAATCACACCGTGGTCCGGGTCCTGAAGGAGCGCTGGCCGAACCGGCCGGTCGATCTCCTGACCACGTCCCTGTGCGCGCCGCTGGTGGACTACATGCCCGGCGTGCGCGAGGGTATCGTCTGGGACCTGCCGCGCGGCCGGCTCGCCGTCGGCCGCCAGTTCGGCCTGGCAAAGCTCCTGCGCGAGCGGAACTACGGCACCGCCTTGGTGCTGCCCCGGACCTGGAAGGCCGCCATCGCGCCTGCGCTGGCCGGGATCCCCGAACGGGTCGGCTTCGTCGGCGAGTTCCGGTTCGGCCTGCTCAATCGCTGGCGCTGGGGCGAGAAAAAGCTGCCCCGCTTCATCGACAAGAACGCTGCGCTGGCCCAGCCCGACGGCGCCCCACTGCCGCCGGAATGGCCGGTGCCGCAATTGCGGGTCCCGGCCGAGGACATCGTCCGCTGGCGGCAGGCCAATGGCCTCAGCGCCGGCGCGCCCGTGGCGCTCGCCCCCGGCTCGGTCGGCGTCTCGAAGCGCTGGACCTACTATCCGGAGGCCGCCCGGCTGCTGGTCGAGCGTGGCCTCGAAGTCTGGGTCGTGGGCGGCCCCGCCGAAAAGGGCCTCGCCCAGGAGATCGTCGCGGCCGGCGGCCCTGGCGTCCGAGACCTCACCGGCACCGATTTGCGCAACGGCGTGCTGGCCATGGCCGCGGCCGGCGTCGCCATCTCCAACGATTCCGGCCTGATGCACATCGCGGCCGCACTGGGCACGCCCACCATGGGCATCTTCGGCCCGACCAGCCCCTACCTCTGGGCCCCCCTCAACGGCCTTGCCGCCACCGTAGTCCAGGACAAGAGCGTGCTGTCGTGCCAGCCCTGCCAGAGCACGATCTGCAAGATGAACGACCACCGCTGCATGCGCGATATCGCAGCGTCCGAGGTGGTGGCGATTGCGGAGAAGGTGCTGAGTGAGGCGGGGACGCGGGCCGAGACGTGAGGCCGCCGGAGCTTCGCCGATGATGACATCATGCTGGTGTCTTGCCCGACGAGTCAAACGGGTTTCGTAAAATCAGCAGCGAATCGACCCCGCCGCCAACCCATTGATTTCGCTAACCCCGGCTACTGTGCATGGGGTTGTTTTCGCGCTTTTTGTTTCGCGGGCGCGACAGCGGCGTTTCAGAGCAGCGGACGATAGACCTCGCCGATCCGCGCCGCTTCGGCATCGAGGCTGAACTTTTCAAGCACCCGCGCCCGTCCGCGCTCGCCCATTGCGGTTGCGGCAGCCACATCGCGCATCAGCGGCTCCAGCGCCGCGGCGAGCGCATCGGCATCGCCCGTCGGGATCAGCACGCCGGTGACGCCATCTTCGACGACAAGCTCGGCCGCACCGGCGCGCGCGGCGACGAGTGCACTTCCCGCCGCCATCGCCTCGATCAGCGTCAAACCAAAACCTTCGTTGCGCGAGGTGAAGGCGTAGATCGTCAGCCGCTGGTACCAGCGCTGCACCGCTTCGATCGGCAGCTCGCCGGTGATGACGATGCGCGATTGCAGGTTGGCTGCCTCGATGCGCTTCTTCAGGTCGTTCGCGAAAGGCGTCTGCTCGGTCGTGACCTGACCGACGATGATTGCGGTGAAGTCAGGATAGCGCGGCAACAGCCGGCACATCGCATCGACGAACACGTCGGTGCCCTTCTGGGCGCGCACGCGACCGAAGCAGCCGATCGCGTAGCGGCCCTGCAGCGCGGTTTCCGCGAACGCCGCTGAACGATCCATCGGCGGCGCATAGACGTCGGTGTCGACGCCATGCGGGATCACCGTGGCCTTCACCTTCAGGAACGCGGCCGAGAGATCCGACGTCGCGATGATCGCGTCCATGCGGCGGATCAGCCAGCGCGTGATCCAGCTGTGGTGCCGCTGCGCCGCCGAGGTGAAGACCAGCTTGAGCGGCCAGCCGAGTGCGCGCAGCACGACGCCCGCGATCATCTCGTTGTTGCGGCGCGCATGCCAGATCAGCGGCGTCTTGCGGCGCCATAGCCTGAGGAAATCGGCCACGCTCAGCCGCGCGATCCCTTCCGGCGCGTCCGAGCCGAACCACGCCGCGCGATACAGTCTTGCCAGCCGCGGCGCCACCATCCGGTTGGTCGCGGTGACCCCGGAATAGCGCCTGTGCAGATTTGGCACGATCACTTGCAGATCGCCCGGGGAATTCGCCACGTCATGCTCCGTTTAGCAGACCCCCTATACGCAACATTAAGCATAGTGACCAGTTCAGCCGCGCCGATACCCCCTCTTCACCACGCAAACGGTAGCTTGGAGCGTTGATCGAAGACGGGTGAGATCATGACTGTGCTAGTCACCGGCGGCGCCGGCTACATCGGAAGTCACACGGTCCTGGCGCTGGCGGAAGCCGGCGAGGACGTCGTCGTGATCGACGATCTCTCCACCGGTTTCTCCGCCTACCTGCCGGAAGGCGTGCCACTGTTCATTGGCGATGCCGGCGACGAGAACCTGCTCGAGGGCGTGATCGCCCAGCACAACATCGAGAGCATCATCCATTTCGCCGGCTCGGTGGTCGTGCCGGAGTCGATGCGCGATCCGCTCGGCTACTACCGCAACAATTTCATGACCGCGCGCAACCTGCTCAATGTTGCCGTCAAGCGCGGCATTGGCCGCTTCATCTTCTCCTCGACCGCCGCCGTCTACGGCAATCCGGACGAGGTGCCCGTGCCCGAGCATGCGCCGACGCGGCCGCTGTCGCCCTACGGCTCGTCGAAGCTGATGACCGAGATCATGCTGCACGACGTCGCCGCCGCCTACGGCATGCAGTACGTGACCCTGCGCTATTTCAACGTCGCCGGCGCCGATCCGCAGGCGCGCATCGGCCTTGCCACCGTCGGCGCCACGCATCTGCTCAAGATCGCGGTCGAGGCCGCGACCGGCCAGCGCGCCAAGATCGACGTGTTCGGCACCGATTATCCGACCCCGGACGGCAGCTGCATCCGCGATTTCATCCACGTCACGGACCTGTCGCAGGCCCACCGCTCGGCACTGGCTTACCTGCGCAATGGCGGCGCCTCGACCACGCTGAATTGCGGCTATGGCCGCGGCTATTCGGTGCTGGAGACCATCGACGCGGTGCGCCGGGTGTCCGGGCGCAGCTTCGCCGTGCAATACGCCCCGCGCCGGCCCGGCGACATCATGACCATGGTCGCCGACACCAGCCGCATCCGCGGCCTGCTCGACTGGAAGCCGCAATACGACGACCTCGAGACCATCGCGGCCCACGCGCTGGCCTGGGAGGACAAGCTGTTCCGCGAGCGCCATGGCGAGCTCCGCCACGCCGTCTCCGCCTAGATTCCATCCGGACGCAAGCCCTTAATTGGGCTTGAAAAGCCCCGCTTTAGCGGGCACAGAGGCCCATCGATCCCTGACGCGCGGGCAGGCTTTTCCTTGCGCCGTCAATGGACTACGGATGGCCCAGTTTCCAAAGAAAATCACCGACGATCCCTATACGGCAGCGGTCCTGATTCGCCGCCTGGTCACGGAACAGGGGATCGTCTATTGGCGGCGTTACCTCGTCGCCTTCGCCCTGATGGCGCTCGCCGCCGGGTCGACCGCGGGCGCGACCTACGTGCTCGGCCAGGTCATCAACCAGGCCTATGTCGACAAGAACATCCCGGGCATCGCGATGTTCTCAGGGCTCACGGTGATCCTGCTGTTCATCAAGGGCGTGGCGACCTACGGCCACATGGTGATCCTGACCAAGATCTCCAACGCGATCCTCGCCACCAACCAGCGCCAGCTGTTCGCCAAGCTGATGCGTGAGAGCATCGGTTTCTTCTCCGAGCGGCATTCGTCCGAATTCCTGGCGCGGCTGACGGCCGGCGCCAAGTCGATCACCGACGTGCTCAACATGCTGGTCAACGCCATCGGGCGCGACTTGCTGATGCTGCTCGCAATGATCGGCGTGATGGTGTGGCAGGATCCGCTGATGTCGTTCATCGGCCTCGTCGCGGTGCCGCCGGCGATGCTGGTGCTGCGCAAGCTGGTCAAGCGCATCAAGGGCCTCGCCTTCAACCAGTTCACCGGCACCGCCGACATCATGGAGACGATGCAGGAATCGCTGCAGGGCATCCGCACGGTCAAGGCGTTCACGCTCGAAGAGACCATGCAGAAGCGCATCGACGAGAACATCGCGATCGTCGAGCGCAACGCCAACAAGATGGCCCGCGTCGCCAACCGCTCCAATCCGCTGATGGAAATGTTGGGAGGCTTCGCAGTCGCCGGCTGCCTGATGTACGGCGGCTATGCCGTGGTCGCGCTCAACGCCACGCCCGGCGCGTTCTTCTCCTTCATGACCGCCTTCCTGATGGCGACCGAGCCGGCCAAGCGGCTGGCGCGGCTTAACATCGATCTGAACAGTCAGCTCGTCGGCGCGCGCATGCTGCTGGAAGTCGTCGACAGCCCGGCGAGCGAGCATTCCGACGACGACAAGCCGGCGCTGAAGCTGTCGGACGCACGGATCGAGCTGCGCGATGTCAGCTTCTCCTACCGGACTGGCGAGACCGTCCTCAACCGCATGAGCTTCACCGCCGAGCCCGGCAAGGTCACCGCGCTGGTCGGCCCGTCCGGCGGCGGCAAGTCCACCGTGCTGGGGCTGCTGCTGCGCTTCTACGAGGTGACGCAAGGCGACATCGTCATCGACGGCCAGTCGATCGGCGCGGTCTCGCGCAAGTCGCTGCGCGCGCAGACCGCCTATGTCGGCCAGGACGTCTATCTGTTCCGCGACACCATCCGCAACAACATCGCCTTCGGCAAGCCGGGCGCGACCGAAGACCAGATCATCGACGCCGCGAAAGCGGCCTGCGCGCATGATTTCATCGTGAGCTTCCCGCTCGGCTACGACACGCCGGTCGGTGAGCACGGCACGCAGCTCTCAGGCGGCCAGCGTCAGCGCATCGCGGTGGCGCGCGCGCTGATCAAGAACGCGCCGATCATCCTGCTGGACGAAGCCACCGCCGCGCTCGACTCCGAGTCCGAGAAGCAAGTGCAGGAGGCGATCGAGCATCTCTGCCAGAACCGCACCACCATCGTGATCGCGCACCGCCTGCACACCATCATGCACGCAGACGCGATCCTGGTGGTCGAAGGTGGCGAGATCGTCGAGCAGGGCCGGCACGACGAGCTGATCCGCCGCTCGGGTCGCTATGCCTCGTTCTTCCGCCTGCAACATCACGACGCCGGCACTCTGGCGCCGATCAGCGCAACCGCATAGAATTCCCTTCACCTCAAGAGCAGCGAGACCGCTTCATGAACGCCGCCTCCTACGTCATTCCGCTTCCATCGCAACCATCGCTTCCCGTCGTCGGAGAGGCCGGCCGCTACCCGGTGCGCCGCATCTGGTGCGTCGGCCGCAACTATCTCGAGCACATCCGCGAGATGGGCAATGACGAGCGCGCGCCGCCGTTCTTCTTCGCCAAGCATGCCGACATGCTGGTGCCCGATGGCGCCACCATCCCCTATCCGCCACTGACCAAGGACCTGCATCACGAGGTCGAGCTGATCGTCGCGATGAAGAGCGGCGGCCTCAACATTCCCGCCGACAAGGCGCTCGACCATGTCTACGGCTACGCCGTCGGAATCGACCTCACCCGCCGCGACCTCCAGATCGCCTCGCGCAAGAAGGAGCGTCCGTGGGAGATCGGCAAGTCGTTCGACTATTCCGCGCCCTGCTCCGCCGTGCAGCCGGCCGCGAAGATCGGCCATCCCGCCAAGGGCAAGATCTGGCTCACGGTCAACGGCAAGGAAGCGCAGAAGGGCGACCTCACCGAGCTGATCTGGAACGTGCCCGAGATCATCTGGCAGCTCTCGCAGCAGGTGAAGCTCGCCGCCGGCGACATCATCATGACGGGCACGCCGGCCGGCGTGTCGCAGCTCCAGCCCGGCGACAAGCTCGAATGCGGCGTCGACGGCATCGGCACACTGAAGGTCTCGATCGGCCAGCCGGAATAGGCTGCACGACATCTCGAAATCGAAAGGCCCCGGACATGTCCGGGGCCTTTTTGATTCGGATCGCATCTACCAGGCCTTCACCGGCCGATTGGCGTGGCTCGCCTGCGGGACGCCGCGATTGAGCGACATGTGGGAATGCACGCACAGCCAGCCGTCGGCGGTCTTGGAGAATACCATGGTCGCCCGGCCCGGACGCGGATACGCGCTGCCGTCGGGATGATAGCCGGTGCTCGTCCACGGCGCGATCACGGTCGCCATCGCGCCGTCGGGGGATGCCAGAACCGAGGTCTGCTCGAGCACGAAACGAAAGTCGGCCGTCTTCGGCCAGACGTTGTCCCATTGCGTGGTGACCCATTGGTCGAGGCCGGGGATGACATCGTTGTGCGTGCCGAAGGCAAGCACCTCGGGGTGAAACAGCGGCCTCGCCGAAGCGTAGTCGACCTCGCGGACGTAGCCCGCGAAGGTCTCCAGCCATCGGCGGAAGAATTGCACTGTCTCGGTGTTCGCGGTCGGCAAGGGGGCCATTCGCACCTGCTTCATCGCAGCGCCGACATCACGATGAGGCCGAGGATCAGCGCCGTCAGCGAGTATTTCAGCGTGTAGTAGACGTTGCGGTTCCACTCCTTGACCTTGCGGCTGGCGAGGTGGATCTCATAGAGCTTGCCGAACACCTTGTTGAGCACGCCGACGCTCTCGCCGTCGACGTTCTGGGTCGCCGACGCCTTGACGATGTGATGGCTGACCCAGCGGTTGATCGCGGTCATGAAGCCGAACTTCATCGGGCGCTCGACGTCGCAGAACAGGATGATGCGGTTGACGTCGGTCGCATTCTCGGCGCTGTGGATGAAGGTCTCGTCGAACATGAAGGCCTCGCCGTCGCGCCAGACGCATTCGACGCCGTCGACCAGGATGCGGCACTTGTTCGAGTTCGGCGTGACGAGGCCGAGGTGATAGCGCAGCGAACCGGCGAACGGATCGCGGTGCGCGCCCAGCTTGCCGCCGGGCGGCAGCATCGCGAACATCGCGCCGTGCACGCTCGGAATCGCATTGAGCAGCTCCACCGTCTTCGGGCACAGCGTGCGCGCCGAGGGCAGGAAGTCGTCGTACCATTTCAGGTAAAAGCGCTTCCAGCCGCTCTTGAAGAACGAGTAGAAGCCCCAGTCGTTGTTCTTGGCGGCCGCGCGGATGAAGCCTTCGTCGAACAGGCGCACGGCCTCGTCGCGGATGGTCTCCCAGTTCTCGCTGAGGGGCTTGAGCTCGGGAAACTGCTCGACCGGGATCACCGGCTTGTTCGGCACCGCCGAGCCCGCATACATCAGCACATTGTAGGGGGCGAGATAGGTCGAGTGATCGCCAAGCTGGCGCGCGAAGCGCAGCCGCTGCTTGCCGCGGAAGTGAACATAGATCGTCGATGCCGCGAGCACATACAGAATGACCAGTTGCGGCGCAAAAAGCTGTTTCAGCATTTCCCCAGTTCCCGAGTGACCCAGCCGGGGACGTCATCTACTCCGAGCTGGCCCGAGCGGCAAGATATTCACCGCTGGGTTGCAATCACGCTGGGGAGAGCGGCGGCCCGGAACCTGGGGGTCAAAACTGGCCGAAACGAGCCGAATTACGCCCGCGCCAGCGCCTGAAGACCCTTGAAGGTCAGGCGCTTGGGGTCGGTGACGCCGGCGAGATAGAGTCGGCGGATGAACGCGATGACGGCGTCGCGGTCGCAATCGGTCAGCGCAACGACGGCGTCGACCGCGATCTTCTGGGCTTCCATTGGGCTCACCTCGGCCTTGCGAGTAACCCCGGCCGAGACAGGCTAGGACTCGTCGGTTAATCCGGCGTTAACCGTTCGGGCAGCATCGCCGATTCAGCCCGGCAGCCGTATACGCAAAACAACGCATTGCCGGACGCATAGCGGCTCAGCGCGCATTGATGCTCTTCTTCAACAGCGCGAACTGCTTCTTCAGTCGCGGCACGGCAAAGTCGGTGAACGCCCGCACCTTGGGCACCGAGAGCCGCCCCTGCGGGCAGATCAAATGCGCGGGCATCTCCGGATCCTGGTCGGCGGCTAGCACGATCTCGAGCTCGCCGCGCGCAACCTGCTCGGCCACCTGGTACGAATACATCCGCGCCACGCCGCGCCCGGCGACCGCGGACGCCACGGCCGCATAGGTGCTGTTGACGACGAGGCGCGGGGTGAACTGGACCGTCCGGGCTGCCGACGAGCCCGCCTGTGGCGCGAAGGTCCAGGAATTGGGCAGATGCGCCATCGCCACGATCTGATGCTTGGCGAGATCGCCGGGGTCAGTGATGCGCGGATGCTGCTTCAGGTAGCGGGGAGCCGCCACCACGACGCGGCTGATCTCGCCGATCCGCATCGCCACCATCGCCGAATCCGCGAGATGGCCGATGCGAAGCGCGATGTCGACGCCCTCCTCGATCAGGTTGACCGCGCGGTCGAACAGCAGGAGCTTTGCCGACACGGTCGGATAGGCGTCGAGAAACGCATCGAGGATCGGCCGCAGCACCATCTCCCCCGAGACCACCGGCGCGCTGATCGTGAGCAGGCCACGCGGCGCCGTGCGCGGTCCGGCCGCTATGTCGTCGGCCTCCTCCAGTTCGGTGAGTACGCGGCGGCAGATCGCGAGATAGCGCTCACCCTCCTCGCTCAGCTTGATCGACCGCGTCGTCCGGTGCAGCAGCTCGGCACCGACCCGCTCCTCCAGGAAGGCGATGGCGCGGCTCACCGCCGCCGGCGAACGGCCGAGCTTGCGCCCCGCCGCGGCGAGGCTGCCCTCGTCCACCGCAAGGACGAACACCTTCATCGCATCCAGACGATCCATGCGCTTTCCGCCGCCCCCTGAGATTCCGGCCGAAGGCTAGGCGTTCGCGCCGGCCGCCACAACCGCCGCCGCGCGCCGATCCGGCATTCGTTCGCGCCGCGAAAGAGTGTCTGCCGGACAGCGCGTATTCGCAGCCGGGCCGCCGCGGCGTACCTCACCACCCAAGCCGGCCGCTGCCGGCGCAGTTCTCAAGCCAACAAAAGGAGCCCGTCATGGGTATCGAGCAGAAGGTCGCCATCATCACCGGTGCATCGCAGGGTATCGGCGCCGCCCTGGTCAAGGGTTTTCGCGATCGCAACTATCGCGTCGTCGCAACGGCGCGCTCCATCAAGCCGTCGGGCGACGACGACGTTCTCGCCGTTCCCGGCGACATCGCCGACCGGGCCACCGCCGAGCGCGTGGTTTCGCAGGCCGTCGCCCGCTTCGGCCGCGTCGACACGCTGGTCAACAATGCCGGCATCTTCGTCGCAAAGCCGTTCACGCAGTACACCGCCGAGGACTATGCGGCGGTGATGGGCACCAACGTCGCCGGCTTCTTCAACATCACGCAGCTCGCCATCGCCGAGATGGAGAAGCAGGGTTCTGGCCACATCGTGCAGATCACGACGACCCTGGTCGATCACGCGAATTCCAACGTGCCCTCGGTGCTGGCGTCACTGAGCAAGGGCGGCCTCAACGCCGCGACCAAGTCGCTCGCGATCGAATACGCGAGGCGCGGCATCCGTGTGAACGCCGTGGCGCCTGGCGTCATCAAGTCGCCGATGCATCCGGTTTCGACGCATGCCGAGCTCGGCGCGCTGCATCCGGTCGGCCACATAGGCGAGATGTCCGACATCGTCGATGCCGTGCTCTATCTCGAGGGTGCGTCCTTCGTCACCGGCGAGATCCTGCATGTCGACGGCGGCCAGAGCGCCGGCCACTGAGCGAGAGGAGAGACACCATGCCCATCGTCACCATTCAAGTGACCCGCGAGGGAACGACGCCCGGGGCGGCGTCGCTCACGGCGGAGGAGAAGGCCGCGCTGATCAAGGGATCGAGCCAGCTCCTGCTCGACGTGCTCGGCAAGCCGCTCGATTCCACCTTCGTCGTGATCGAGGAGGTCGACACCGACAATTGGGGCTGGGGCGGCGTGCCCGTGCCGGAATTCCGGCGTCGCCGCGCCGCCCAGACAGGATGATCCGGCGCGACAAGGCGCGCAGGAGGATGACATGACCAACGCAGATACGAAGCAGCACGCCACGACCCGGCCGCATCAGCGGCCGGGATCGGCATCACGGCAAACCTGGCGATATGCGGTGGCAGGATTGTCCGCATCGCTGGTCGGGCTTGGCCTCGCCCGCTTCTCCTACACGCCGCTGATCCCGGCGCTGATCGCAGCAAGGTGGTTCAGCGCGTCGGACGTCGTCTATCTCGGCGCGGCGAACCTTGCGGGTTACCTCGCAGGCGCACTCGCGGCCCGGGCCGTCGCCGACCGCATCGGCGCGGTCCCCGCGTTGCGTGCGATGATGCTGCTCGCCACGCTCTCTTTCTTGGCCAGTTCAACCCCGGTGTCGTTCAGCTGGTTCTTCGCCTGGCGGACGCATCCATGAGCTCGTGCCGCACTCCTCCGCGCAGCAGCGCGCGACATGGAGCCATGCAACAACCAGCTTTGCGCTGTTCCAGGCGGCCGCGGCTTACGGCTTCTCCTGGATCTATGCGCAGACCGGCGGCGACTATCTCGTGCTGTTCGGTTTAGGCGGCGGCGCAGTGGTCCTGGCGCTCGCGATCGATCTCGGCCTCGCACTGATCATCCCGCGCAGCTCCTGAGCGCGATGACGGCAGGCGAGCGGTGCTACCCGGCACCGGGCTTTGTCATGATTTGAGTAAGCGATCTCAGCACCTCGGCTTGCTTCAGGACCAACTCACATTGCTGTCGTGCATGCGTGCTCGACAGCTCAACCAACTCCGCCAGTGTTCTCGCACGGCCCAGCTCCCGCGCATACTCCAAGGTCGCGCCCGCATTGACTTTCATCATTTCGAGCACGACGACACGACACTCCGTTGCCGTTCCAATCGCCTCGATGAGGTGGCTTTCTGCGGCAGCGATTCCATTGGCCTCCGATGCCACATCGGCCGGCCGTGGCTTGGTGAGGTCCCTGGCATAATCCAGCGCAGCGTGAGCACCGGTCTTCATGCCGTCCAAAGCACGCGCCTGACAATCCTTGGCCATGTCCACGATGAGATCAATGGTGGTAGCGCCCGGAGGTTCAGGTGTTGCAACCATGACGCTGGCCGCTTCCTGTACCGGAACAGTCATCGGAGCGGGCGCTGCTTGCGCAATCTGCGGCGCATCTTGCAGGACGACGGCGACCGGGGCCGGCGGCATGGCCAAGCCCTCGTCGACGGCACGGCTCACTTCCGCCGCCAGTTCCACCAGCGAGCGACGTCCGGCGCGTGCCATGTCAGCAGGCTGTCTTGAGCGCGGCTTGCCCATGATCATTCGACTCCATGATAAGACGTTCCGAGATCCAACCCCACAGGGCCGCAATTTCCTCCGAGGCTTTTCCCTCCGGCGCGAACTCGGTCACGCCCAGCCCTGCCCCGAGCGCATCCTGGTGGTCGTTGCGCTGCCCAATGCAGGGGAGCGCAAGCACGCCGAGCGAGTTGAGCGACGTGGCAGCTTCGCTCAGCCGCCCCCCCCGTGTGGGTGTCTGATTGAGGATGAAGGCAAACCGGCGATCGAGCCTGCGGGTCGCGATCAGCGTAGGTATTGCGGCTTCGATGTCGGCCGGGCTCGGACGAGCCGGGATGAGACAAAGATCGGCACAGGCAATGGCGCGCGTCGCCAAGGCATTGTTTGTGGCGGCTGTGTCGATGATTGCGAGCCAGACCCCTTCGGCCTTGAGGCGGGATATCACCGGCTCGATTTCGGTGGGATCCGTAACGCAATCGACGCGAGGATAGGGTTTCTCACGGCGCCCTTTCCATCTCGAGATCGTACCCTGCGCGTCCGCCTCGATGAGAGCGACGCGCTCTCCGCGCTGCATCGCTGCCACCGCTAGTCCAACGGACAGCGTACTCTTGCCGCTTCCGCCTTTCTGCGTGACCAAAGCAAGGACGTACATGTTCCGCGTTCTCCACAGGACGGCAACAACGTGGAACCCGGACATCGCCGGAAATAAATTTCTTGCAACGCAACAATTCTACCCTAAGTCGCGATTCGTCTCAAGCATCGCGAGCCTCCCCCGGTAATTTACGTAGCAAGATCAGGAATATTGCATCACGCCGTCGTCGATCCGGCCGAAGCGCAAGGAGACGATGTCGAGGGCGTAGTTCTGGTACAGCCGCCACGGCTGCTTCGAGCCTTGCTTGGGCATCTTCGCGACCGAGCGCTGCACATAGCCCGAGGTAAAATCGAGCGAGGGCTGCGCGGTGATCGTGGGATCGTCATTGTGCGGCATGCACTGGCGGAAATTGTGCCGGTCCATGTAGTTGACGAGCCGGCAGACATATTCGCAGGTGAGATCGCATTTCAGCGTCCAGGACGCGTTGGTGTAGCCGAAGGCCGACGCCATGTTCGGCACGTCGGCATACATCATGCCCTTGTAAGTCAGCGTATTGGCGAAATCGACGGCGCGGCCGTCGACGCTGACCTCAAGTCCGCCGACGACCTGAAGCACCAGCCCCGTCGCGGTGACGATGATGTCGGCCGCAAGCTCTCGGCCGTCCTTCAGGCGGATGCCGTCGCGCGTAAAATTGTCGATCTCGCTCGTCACGACGGAAGCCCGCTGCTCGCGGATTGCCTTGAACAGATCGCCGTCAGGCACGAGGCACAGCCGCTGGTCCCAGGGATTGTAGCGCGGCGTGAAATGGGTCGCGACGTCGTAGTCGGGCCCGAGCGCCATCTGCACGCCCCTGAGGATGAGGTCCTTCACCTTCGCCGGCCTGCGCCGGCTAAGCTGGAAGAAGAACATCCCCCACATCACGTTGCGCCAGCGGATCAGATGATAGGCAAGCCGCGCCGGCAGATTGCGGCGCAATTTGTTGGCGAGGGGATCCTGCGCCGGGCGCGACACAACGTAGGTCGGCGAGCGCTGAAGCATGGTGACCTGCGCGGCCTTCTTGGCCAGCTCCGGCACCAGCGTCACTGCGGTTGCGCCCGAGCCGATCACGACGACGCGCTTGCCCGCGTAGTCGATGTCCTCGGTCCATTTTTGCGGGTGCACGATGCGGCCGGCGAAATCCGCCGCACCCTTGAACTCCGGTGTATAGCCCGCCTCGTATTTGTAATAGCCCGAGCACATGAACAGGAAATTGCAGGTGAAGCGCACAAGCTCGGTTGCACCCTCCCCCGTCATGCGCTCGGCCTCGACGGTCCAGCGCGCGTCCGGCGTCGACCACGCCGCACGCTTGACGCGATGGCGGAAACGGATGTGCGTCTCGATGCCGTTCTCGCTAGCTGTCTCGCGCACATAGCTCAGGATCTGCGGCCCGTCGGCGATCGCCTTCGGATCGGTCCACGGCTTGAACGAATAGCCGAGCGTGAACATGTCGCTGTCGGAGCGGACGCCGGGATAGCGAAACAGATCCCAGGTCCCACCGATGCAGTCGCGCCCCTCCAGGATGACGTAGCTCTTGCCCGGGCACTTCGTCTGAAGGTGATAGCCCGCGCCGATGCCGGACAGGCCGGCACCGACGATGAGGACGTCGAAATGTTCTTCAACCATGGCGTTCTCCCGCCGCACAGGATGGGCGGCGCCGCGCCGAATTGCAACCGTCAGGGGATGGTCGCGCCGTAGACACAGGCGGTGTCGAAATACTCGTGGAATTCGACTGC
Source organism: Bradyrhizobium sp. CCBAU 11361 (assembly GCF_028128935.1). Taxonomy (NCBI): domain Bacteria; kingdom Pseudomonadati; phylum Pseudomonadota; class Alphaproteobacteria; order Hyphomicrobiales; family Nitrobacteraceae; genus Bradyrhizobium; species Bradyrhizobium sp. CCBAU 11361. The sequence goes on along the minus strand of NZ_LBJZ01000192.1, from coordinate 116,869 downwards.
CTTGCCGTCCTTGAAGCGCCAGAAATCGACCTTCGGCGTCTTCGCGACCTTTTTGGTCTTCTTGTTGGTCCACGCGCATTCGCCGCGCGCGACGACGGTATCGCCCTGCGCGACGTACTCGTTCATCGTGTAGTACTGCATGCTCCAGTCGGCCAGCAGGCCGTCGAAATAGCCGCGGAGCTCGGTACGGTCGTCATAGCGCTTGGCAAAAGGTACCGGCTCGGCACCCCGCGGAATCGAATCGAACTTGATCTGCGGGCCAATGACCTTGTCGAACCAATAGTCGACGCTGGCTCCCTTGCTGTCGTTCCACTGGCGATAGGCTTCCTTCAACAGCTGAACGTTGGCTTCGCTGAACATCGCATTCCCTCCATATGCATTCTGAAAATGAACTGGGAAAGGCGGCCGCCCGCTTCGAAAGTGGCAGGCTTGTTTTGGCTCTACCTCCGAGCGTACCACAGAGAATGGCGACAAAAAAAGCCCCGGATCGCTCCGGGGCTTTCGTGTCGCAGCTGGATAAATTCTCAGTAGCGGTAGTGGTCGCTCTTGTACGGACCTTCCTGCTTCACGCCGATGTAGTCGGCCTGGTCCTTGCGCAGCTCGGTGAGCTTGACGCCGATCTTGGCGAGGTGCAGGCGCGCGACCTTCTCGTCGAGGGTCTTCGGCAGCACATAGACTTCCTTCTTGTACTTGCCGTCCTTGTTGTTGGCGAAGAGCTCGATCTGCGCCAGCGTCTGGTTGGTGAAGGACGCCGACATCACGAAGGACGGATGGCCCATCGCGTTGCCGAGGTTCACGAGGCGGCCTTCCGACAGCATGATGATGCGGTGCTTGTCGGGGAATTCGATCTCGTCGACCTGCGGCTTGATGTTCGTCCACTTCAGATTGCGCAGACCCGCGATCTGGATCTCGTTGTCGAAGTGACCGATGTTGCAGACGATGGCGCGATCCTTCATCGCGCGCATGTGCTCGATGGTGATGATGTCCTTGTTGCCGGTCGCGGTGACGAAGATGTCGGCGCGGGGCGCCGCGTCTTCCATCGTCACGACCTCGTAGCCTTCCATCGCGGCCTGGAGCGCGCAGATCGGATCGACTTCCGACACCATCACGCGGCAGCCGGCCTGGCGCAGCGAGGCGGCCGAGCCCTTGCCGACGTCGCCGAAGCCCGCGACCATCGCGACCTTGCCCGACATCATCACGTCGGTGCCGCGGCGGATGCCGTCGACCAGCGATTCACGGCAGCCATAGAGGTTGTCGAACTTGGACTTGGTGACGCTGTCGTTGACGTTGATCGCCGGCCACAGCAGCGTGCCGGCCTTCTGCATGTCATAGAGACGATGCACGCCCGTGGTGGTCTCTTCGGAAACGCCCTTGATGCTCTTGGCGATCTCGGCGAAGTAGCCCTTCGGCTTTTCCTTGAGCTGCTTCTTCAGAAGCGCGAAGAAGACTTCCTCTTCCTCGGAGCCGGGCTTGTCGAGGAAGGCGGTGTCGCCGTTCTCGGCGCGCAGACCGAGATGGACGTACATGGTGGCGTCGCCGCCGTCATCGAGGATCATGTTCGGGTGACCGCCGCCGTGCCAGTCGAACAGTTTTGCGGTGTAGTCCCAGTACTCCGCCAGCGTCTCGCCCTTGACCGCGAAGACGGGAATGCCGGCTGCCGCGATCGCGGCGGCAGCGTGATCCTGCGTCGAATAGATGTTGCAGGAGACCCAGCGAATGTCGGCGCCGAGCGCTGCCAGCGTCTCGATCAGCACGCCGGTCTGGATCGTCATGTGCAGCGAGCCGGCGATGCGCGCGCCCTTCAGCGGCTGCTTCGGGCCATACTCCTCGCGGGTGGCCATCAGGCCGGGCATTTCGGTCTCGGCCAGCGAGAGTTCCTTGCGGCCGAAATCGGCGAGCGAAATGTCCTTGACGATGTAATCGGTGAAGCCGGGCTTCGCGTTCATAGGGGGTTCCTGTTTGTTTGGCTCGGCATTCGGGGGCGCTCGCAAAACGAGCGAACCCGGAAGCCGGAGGTTCGAGATTCCGGGGTCGCCGCTGTCGCGGCGCCCCGGAACGACGCGAGAGAACTAGAGCGCGCGCTTGAGCGGCTCGACGAGATCGGTCTTCTCCCAGGAGAAGCCGCCCTCGTTGTCGGGCGTACGGCCGAAATGGCCATAGGCCGAGGTGCGCGCGTAGATCGGGCGGTTGAGGTCGAGATGGCTGCGGATGCCGCGGGGCGTCAGATCCATCGCCTGCGCCGCCGCCTTCTCGAGCTGATCCTCCGGCACCTTACCGGTGCCGTGGGTGTCGATGTAGATCGACAGCGGCCGCGCCACGCCGATGGCGTAGGCGAGCTGGAGCGTGCAGCGGTCGGCGAGACCGGCGGCAACGATGTTCTTGGCGACGTAGCGCGCGGCGTAGGCCGCGGAACGGTCGACCTTGGTCGGATCCTTGCCGGAGAACGCGCCGCCGCCATGCGGGGCCGCGCCGCCGTAGGTGTCGACGATGATCTTGCGGCCGGTCAGGCCGGAGTCGCCGTCGGGGCCGCCGATGTAGAACTTGCCGGTCGGGTTGATGTGCCAGATGGTCTTCGGCGTGATCCAGTCCTTCGGCAGCGCCTCGCGCACATAGGGCTCGACGATGTCGCGCACCTGGTTCGAGGTGAGGTCCGGCACCAGATGCTGGTGGGAGACCACGATCTCGCGCACGCCGACCGGCTTGCCGTTCTCGTACTGCACGGTGACCTGGCTCTTGGAATCCGGGCCCAGCACCTTCTCGCGGCCGGAGTGGCGCGCCTCGGAGATGAGGCGCAGGATCTTGTGGGCGTAGAAGATCGGCGCCGGCATCAAGTCGGGCGTCTCGTTGGTGGCGTAACCGAACATGATGCCCTGGTCGCCCGCGCCTTCTTCCTTGACCTCGCCCGGCTGCAGCGCATCGACGCCCTGGGCGATGTCGGCCGACTGCGGATGCAGCAGAATCTCGATGTCGCAGGTCTTCCAGTGGAAGCCTTCCTGTTCGTAGCCGATGTCCTTGATCGCGGCGCGCACGACGCCCTCGATCTGCTCGTTGGTGACGGACTTCGGGCCGCGGGTCTCGCCGGCGATCACGACCTTGTTGGTGGTCGCGAGCGTTTCGCAGGCGGCGCGGATCTGCCACGGGTCGATGCCGGCTTTCGGCCCCTCGCGGTAGAACAGATCGACGATTTCATCGGAGATCCGGTCGCAGACCTTGTCCGGATGGCCTTCGGACACGGACTCGCTGGTGAAGAGATAGGACGCGCGCATCAAGAAACCCCTTGTTCCGCCACTGGACGGCGGTTCGTTTGCGATGTTTACCTTTGGATTATGTCAATCACGCCGGCGCGAGATGACGTAGGATTCGTCAAGAAACCAGAGCCCGTTGTACTTTCTCAGCACGTCCCTGGCGGCATCCAGAGTGCGGCCGTTTTGAGTCATTTCTGTCAACCGGTCGTCCTCGATTTGAGCGACATACACCGCCGCATTCCACGCTGCAAAGGCTGTCGAGGTTCCGATGGTACCCGTCACCTCGTTGGGCAGCGCTTCCATATCATACCTGAAGATCGAGCGGTTGTCCGCATAAGCATTAAAATTTAGGTCGCGGCCCAACGATCCGAGCTCATACTTGACTGCGCGCAATAGCTCATGACGGCTGACCGCGAAAGGATTTTCTCCAGGCCAGATTGCCTGAATCATTTCCATGCCGGGATCGTGACCATGAGAGTGAATACCGATCAGGCGCCCCCCCGGCCGCAATGCCCGCGCCAGAGGCGCAATGATCCGCTTTGCCCGGAAATTGACCGAGGACAGCGCGCGGTATGGCTGGGATGCAATAACGAGGTCGAAATTGGCCTCGGTCTGGCCCGGCCGCGGAATGGTCGAATCCAGCAGGAACCGATGGTCCTCGCGATAGAGCACCAGGACGACGGGCCGCTCGTAGAGCGGCATGGCCGTGCGTGGGCTGATCGCGGCGCGCCAGTTCTGCTCCAGGAACGGCCGCAGCTCTGCGATCTGCTGCTCGAACTCGCCCGACGAGGCTCCCCGTAGCGGAACCTCGTGCCAGACGGTGGCGGCCGCCGCTGCGGGCGATGCCGGGGTGAGCCAGGGCGCCTCCGAGTAGAACATGTTGGTAAAGACGAACACCGACGCAGGATGCTCGAAAATGCGATCCGGCACCTTCTCCAGCGTCAGGCGCAAATCCTCGAGACTGAGCTCCTTGCCGGCCACATAGAACGGCATGTGTGGATAGCGCTGATGCGTGGCGCGCAGCACCCGCGCGAGCACCGTGCCGTCGCCGACACCGGCGTCGAACACACGCAGCGCCGGCGGGCGCGGATGGATCGCGGCGAGCTCCAGCGCAACCCTGTCCGCGATCACCCGCTTTTCGCTACAGGTGTGGACGAACAGCAGATATTTCTGCCGGTTCTCGAAGAAACGGAAATTGCCTCGCGGATCGCGCTTTTCCGGGGGCACCTGAAGCCCGCGCGGCGGCGGCAGGCCGCCGGTCGTCGATGCCGCGATATAGGCCTGGATCCGCTCCAGCGTGTCGATGGTGATGCGCTTGCCCTCGCGCAGGCGCTGCACGAGCTTCCCATCGTTCACGGCGCGCCGGCCAAACGTCGATTCCGCCATGTCCGCCGTGCGGCAGAACTCGGTGATTTGGCTCAGGATTTCGTCGTTTTTCATCTAGTGGGATTACGGTGGGCAGAAAAGTTGGGACCCACGTCCTAGCAAATTCTGCCCACTCAGGGAATACCCTCTGGAATTGCTCTACGCCCAGTCGCCCCCATCGTGCATTTGGCCGCGCCTACACTTGTCGGTATAGGTGGCGGATGGGGAAGTTCGGGGCTGGATATGTTCAGGGTGATTTGGCTCGCCGCTTGTCTTCTGGCGGCAGTATCGGGCGGCGCGCACGCAGGTTACCTGGACGAGAACCCCGACGAATTATTCGCATCGGTCTATGAAAGGATCGGCGCCCTGCCCGTGGCGGCGGCGCGCGACCCATTTGTCTGGCTGCGTCTGGAAGAGCTGAAGCGCGAGCCATGCGACCAGAAGAGCATCGGCGATCTTGCCCTGATGCTGGACAAGCTCGGCTACCGGCGGCAGGCCGCTGACGGGCTTTACAAGTTCGTCATGAATTGCGGCGCGCCGATCACGGCACTGCATCGCTCGATCAACATCTATCTCAAGCTCACGGATTATCCCCGAGCGGTCGAGGTCGCCGACGAGTTCATCCGGCGCGCACCAACCAATCACGACGCGCATTACTTGCGGGGCGTCGCGCTTGACGGCGTGCAAGACTACCGCCGCGCGCTGGCCGATTATTCCGACGCCATCGAGCTCTATGGTACGGACAAGAAATCGATCTCAAGTCGCGTCTTCCTGCGCATGGCAGGCGCCTATGCCGCTCTCAAACAGTTCTGCGAGGCAACAGCGCCGATCAGTCTATGGGTTGCGCTCGATCCAGCCGCCCGCGATACCAGCCAGACGCGAAAAATCATCGCGGACTACGAGAGCCAGGGCAACTGCGTCGCTTCGACCGGATCACGCAAGGAGAGCTTCCCTCTGCGCGGGGGAAAGGACGTTGTCACGGTGAAGGCTGCGATCAACGGCGTCTCCGGACTGTTCGTCCTCGATACCGGCGCGAGCTATGTGTCCGTGAAGGCCGCGTTTGCCAGCCGCGCCAAAATCTCGGACGCTGGCGCAAGTGAGATCACGCTCATCACGGCCAACGGCCAGAGCAAGGCAAAGCTCTCCAGGGCCGACAAGATTGCGCTGGGCAAGCTGGAGGCAGCCAACGTGCCCGTGGCAATTCAGACCACGGACGACAAGAGCTTCGGTGCCGGTGTCGACGGTCTCCTCGGCATGAGCTTCCTGTCGCGGTTCGAAGTCCAAATGGCCGGCGGCGTCATCGAGGTCCGCCCCCGCCAACCGAAGAAGTAGACCTGCATCCGAAAGCACAGGATCTGAACCGTCGGTCCCTTCGGGGCGACAAAGGGGCACGCCCCTTTATCTCTCACGTCGCCGGCATCCGAGGCCCCATGCGCCGCCTGTTCTTGGCACTCTGCTTGCTCACCGCAGCGCTATGGTCGGCGCCCGCATCCGCCCAGTCGCGCAACCAGCTCGGGCCGCTCTGCACCACCGAGACCACGCCGGCGGACCAGATGGTCGACGCCTGCACCAAGATCATCGCGCTGAAGGTCTTCAAGGGCGAGCAGCTTGCGCCCGTCTATTTCTGGCGCGCCGTGGGCTGGAACAAGAAGGGCGACTACGCCAAGGTCATCGCCGATACCACGGAGGCGATCCGGCTCCAGCCGAGTCAGGCGGTCTATAACCTCAGGGGATCGGCCTATTACGACAAGGGCGACTACGACATCGCGATCACCGATTTCGACGACGCCCTGAAGCTCGGCCCGCCCAGCGGCATCATCTTCCACAACCGCGGCAACGCCTGGCGGGGCAAGCACGACTATGCCAGGGCGATCGCCGACTATGACATGTCGATCAAATCAGATCCGAGATCGGCGTTCTCGTTCCAGAACCGCGGCATCTCGAAAGAAGCACTCGGCGATCTCGACGGCGCGCTCGCCGACATCAACCAGGCGATCCGGCTCGACCCGATGCTGCCGCAGCCGCTGATCAACCGCACCTCGATCTGGCGCGCCAAGGGCGACCTCGATCGCGCCATCGCCGATGGCAGCGAGGCGATCCGACTCGCCAGGGAAAAGCCGCCGGCCAACATCATGACGCCGCCGAACAGCGTGCTGATCTCTGGCTACACCCATCGCGCGCTGGCCTACGAAGCGAAAGGCGACTACGCCCACGCGCGCGACGACTACAAGGCGACGCTGGCGATCGTGGCCTCGGACGCCGGCAGCAAGGCCAATCAGGCGACCGCAAAAGTGCGGCTGTCGCTGGTGAGCGATGCAGCCGTGCCGATCCCGCGCGACGCGCCCTCGCCCACAACGCAGCCAACAGCAGCCCCTGCCCCGCAGCAGACCGGCGCGGCACCTGCGCCCCCGCCTGCTCCGGCCGTGCGCGGCACGCGCATGGCGCTGATCATCGGCAACGGCGCCTATGCGCATGTGAAGGCGCTGCCCAATCCACCCAACGATGCCCGCGCCGTTGCCAAGAGTCTGCGCGACATCGGCTTCACGGTGTCGGAGGGCGTCGACCTCGACCGCGCCGCGATGCAGAAGATGACGCGCGACTTCTTGCGCGATGCGGCGCGGGCGCAAGTTGCCGTGGTCTACTATGCCGGCCACGGCGTGCAGGTGGACGGCCGCAACTATCTCATTCCCGTCGACGTCGAGCTCAAGCCGGGCACGGGCATGACGGAGGCGATGATCGACATGGATACGATCATGGCCGGCCTCGACGACCAGGTCCGCACCAACATCTTGATCTTCGATGCCTGCCGCAACAATCCGATGGCACAGCAGGTGGCTTCCGCAGGCAGCAGTCGCGGCATCGAGGGCGCCTCGGGCCTCGCCGCTCCAACCAGCCTCGGCGCCGGCGCGACGCTGGGCGCCGGCACGCTGATCGCCTTCGCCACCGCGCCGGGCCAGGTCGCGCTCGACGGCGAAGGCGCCAACTCGCCGTTTTCCGCCGCCCTCTCCCGCCATATCGGCACGCCCGGGCTGGAGGTGCAGCAGATGCTGACGCGGGTGCGGGCGGAAGTGGTGTCGACCACGAAGAGCAAGCAGGTGCCGTGGTCGAACTCGTCGCTGCTGGGTGAGGTTTACCTGGCGGAGAAATGAGGGCGGGTTTGCGCTACTTAGCGTAAGCGTCTGCACTACCCGCCACGCTCTCGGTTGTCATCGCCCGCGAAGGCGGGCGATCCAGTATTCCAGAGACGGCGATGGATGCGGAGAGGCCGCGGCGTACTGGATTCCCCGCCTTCGCGGGGAATGACAGCGCAGCAAGCGGAGCTCAGTTGCCCCACACTTCCTTCGCGATCTCGACCGCCAGGCTCAGCTTGGCCCACTGCTCCTCTTCGGAGAGGATGTTGCCTTCCTCGGTCGAAGCAAAGCCGCATTGCGGAGACAGCGCGAGCTGCTCCAGCGGCGCGAATTTGGCGGCTTCTTCCAGACGGCGCTTGATGTCGTCCTTCTTCTCGAGCTCACCGAACTTCGAAGTGATGACGCCGACCACGACGACCTTGTTGCCCTTGGGCAGGAAGCGCAGCGGCTCGAAGCCGCCGGCGCGGTCGCTGTCGTATTCGAGGAAGTAGCCGTCGTAATTGGTGCCGGCGAGCATGGTCTCGGCCACCGGCTCGTAGCCGCCCGAGGAGATCCAGGTCGAGCGGAAATTGCCGCGGCAGACATGCGTCGTCACGACCATGTCGGCGGGCTTCTCGGCCAGCGCGTAGTTGATGATGCGCGCGTAGATCTGCTGGAGGCCGTCCGGATTGTCGCCGCGCTCGCGCGCCTTCTGCAATTCGTCCGGCGAGCAGAGATAGGCCCACACGGTGTCGTCGAACTGGAGATAGCGGCAGCCGGCATCGTAAAACGCCTTCACGGCCTTGCGATAGGTCTTGCCGAGGTCCTCGTAGAAGGCCTCGAGATCGGGATAGACGTCCTTGGAGATTGCCTTGCGGCCGCCGCGGAAATGCAGCACCGCCGGCGAGGGAATCGTCATCTTGGCGGTGACGTGGGCCTGGTCGGCGCACTTCTTCAGGAAGCGGAAATGATCCAGCATCGGATGGTCGTCGGGGAAATCGAGCTTGCCAATCACGCGGACCGCGTCATGCCGCGTCTCGACACCCGCGAACTGGATGCCGGTGTCCGGGTGGAACATTTCGCAGCCGGTGAGCTTGGCCAGGAAGTCGAAATGCCACCAGGAGCGGCGGAATTCGCCGTCGGTCGCGAGCTTCAGCCCGACCGAGGCCTGCTTGTGCACGACCTTCTCGATCTCCATGTCCTCGATCTTGCGCAGATCGTCGGCCGAGATCTCGCCCTTCTCAAGCCGGCTGCGGGCTTCCTTGATCTTGGCGGGGCGCAGGAGGCTGCCGACCTCGTCGGCGCGGAAGGGGGCTTTGGTTCGCTGCATTTCTTGTCTCTCCCGTAATTTCAGTCGGCGCTCGTTGTACTCTCTCTCCACACCTGCGGGGAGAGGCGAAGATTAGTGGGCCACCGCCCCTGCGACGCCGAGGTGGCGCTCCAGGACCGAGGGGTCGGCCTTCAGCGCAGCGCTCGGGGCGTCGTGGACGATCGTTCCGCGTTCCAATATCACAACGCGGTCGGCGAGCCCCAGAATCTTTTGTGCATTCTGCTCGACGATGATGGAGCAGATGCCGCCGGCACGGGTGATGGTGCCGATCGCCTTCAGGAGCTCTTCGACGATGATGGGGGCGAGGCCCTCGGTCGGCTCGTCCAGCAGCAGGACCTTCGGGTTGAGGGTCAGCGCGCGGCCGATCGCCAGCATCTGCTGCTCGCCGCCGGAGAGCTGGTTGCCAAAATTGCTCCGCCGCTCCTTCAGCCGCGGAAACATCTCGTAGACCCTCTCGACCGTCCAGGGACCGGGCTGGGCCACCGCGGTCATGTTCTCCTCGACTGTGAGCGAGCGAAAGATGTTGCGCTCCTGCGGCACCCAGCCGATGCCGGCGCGCGCCCGCTGGTCGGGACGGAGCGCGGTGACATCCGTGCCGGCGAGCGCAACGGTGCCGGAGAATCGGCGGGTTACGCCGACGATGGAATTGATCAGCGTGGTCTTGCCGGTGCCGTTGCGTCCGAGCAGCGCCAGCACCTGCCCTTCGGCGAGGCGCAGGGACATGTTGGGCAGCACCACCGCCTCGCCATAGCCGGCGCGAAGTGCGTCGATTGCGAGCAGGTCAGACATTGACCGCCTCCTCGCCGAGATAGACCGCCTTCACCTGCGGATCGCGCGCGACCTGTTCGGGCGGACCTTCGGTGAGCAGCGCACCGGAGACCAGAACCGAAATCCGGTCGGCGAAGGAGAACACAAGATCCATGTCGTGCTCGATCAGCAGCACCGTGACGTCGCGCGGCAGGCTACCTACGACGGCGAGAATGTCGTGGCGCTCGCTCTCGGGCACGCCGGCGGCGGGCTCGTCAAGCAGCAGAACGCGCGGTTTGGCCGCGATCGCGACCGCGATCTCGAGCAGGCGCTGCTTGCCGTAGGGCAACGTCACGGTCTGTTCGTTCATGACGTCGAGCAGATGGAAGCGCGCGAGCAGATCGGCGATCTCGCCGTTGACGTCGCTGCGCGTGCCCATCCGCCGCCACCAGTCGCCGCCATGGCCGAGGCGCTCGGAGACGGCAAGGCCGATGGTTTCGAGCGGGGTCAGGTCGGGATAGAGTTGGTTGATCTGGAACGTGCGCGACAGGCCGCGCAGCACGCGCTTGTGCACGGGCAGGTCCGTGATGTCCTGGCCTTCCAGCAGGATGCGCCCGGAATTCGGCTTCAGCACGCCCGTGAGCTGGTTGATGACAGTGGTCTTGCCGGCGCCGTTCGGGCCGATCAGCGCATGGCGGGCGCCCTGCTCGATCTTCAGGGACAGATCGCGGGTGACACGGAGACCACCGAACTGCTTTTCGAGGTTCTGGGTTTCGAGCGCGATGGTCATGCGTCGCTCTCCGGCACGGCGACGACCGCCTTGCGACCGGCAATCTGCTTGATGATGAGGTTCGGCACGTACAGTACCCAGCGATGCAGGCGCTGGCGGCCGACCAGCACGATCACGACCAGCACGAGGCCGATCCAGAACTGCCAGTATTGCGGGGTGATGGTGGAGAACAATTCCTGGAGCAGGCGGAACACCACCGCGCCGATCAGCCCGCCATAGAGATAGCCGGTGCCGCCGATCACGAGCACCAGCATCAGGTCGGCAGAGCGCTCGAAGGCGAACACGTCGAGCGAGGCGATCGCGGTGGTCTGGGTGAACAGCGCGCCGGCGATGCCGGCATAGAACGCCGCCAGCGTATAGATCGCGATCAGGCGGCGGTTGACGGGAATGCCGATCGCGGCCGCCCGCAGCGGATTGTTCTTGATCGCACGCAGCGACAGGCCGAACGGCGAATGCACGACGCGGCGGGCGAACAGGAACAACACGAACAGCACTGCCAGCGAATAGAAGAAGCCGGCCTTGCCGAACATGTCGAACGGGATCTCGCCGAGGATCGGCTGCATCTCGATGCCCTGCAGGCCGTCGGTGCCGCCAGTGATGTTGGAGAAGCGCTCGGCGAGCGCTTCCAGCAGCAGCGCGATGCCGAGCGTCACCATCAACCGGGTCAGGTCGACGCCGCGGATCACCAGGAAGCTGGTGGCAAAGCCCAGCACCATCGCGGCCAGGCCGGCCACGATCAGCGCGAGCACCGGCTCGTTGATGATGCCGTGAAGCGCAAGCAGGCCCGCGGCATAGGCCCCGACGCCGAAGAAGGCGGCGTGGCCGAGCGAGACGATGCCGGCATAGCCGAGGATGAGATCGAGCGACATCGCAAACAGCGCCAGCCGCAGGATGTCGGTCATGATCAGATAGCGCGTGGGAAATGCAAAGCCGCAGGCCAGCACGATCAGCCAGAAGGCGACTTCGCCATAGTGCCAGCGCGCCTGGCGCTGGGCATGATAACCGACGTCGGAAGAAGCGCTCATCGGCGAACTCAACGCGCGGCCGTGCGGCCGAACAGGCCGTTCGGGCGCCAGATCAGGATCACGATCATCATGGTGTAGATCACGAAGGGGCCCATCTTCGGCACGTAATACTTGCCGGCGACGTCGCCGATGCCGAGCAGGAGCGAGGCCAGGAACGGACCAGTGATCGAGGACGAGCCGCCGACGGTGACCACGATCAGGAAGTAGATCATGAACTTCAGCGGGAAATACGGGTCGAGGCCGAGGATCTCGGCGCTGAGCGCGCCACCGAGGCCGGCAAGCCCGCAACCAAAAGCAAAGGTGAAAGCGAACACCTGCGGCACGTTGATGCCGAGGCCGCTGGCGGCGCGCGGATCGTCAACGGCGGCGCGCAGCCGGCTGCCGAAACGCGTCTTGGCCAGCACCATCTGGAGCGCGATGGTGAGCAGGCCGCAGATCACGATGATCATCAGCCGGTAGCGGCCGATGCCGACGCCGAACAGCTCGAACTGGCCCTGGAGCGCGGCCGGCAGGTTGATGAAGACCCGCGACGAGCCCTGGATGTAGTCGACGGCGGCGACCGACATGAAGGTCAGGCCGATCGTGAACAGCACCTGGTCGAGATGGCTGCGCGTATAGAGATGGCGGTAGAGCGTACGCTCGAGCGCGATGCCGATCGCCGCCGACGAGACGAAAGCCAGCGGCAGCGCGGCGAAGAACGGCCAGCCCATCCGGTTGACCAGCACCATGCAGACATAGCCGCCGGTCATGGCGAAGGCGCCGTGGGCGAGGTTGACGAAGTTCATCAGGCCGAGCGTGACCGCGAGCCCGCAAGCGAGCACGAACAGCAGCATGCCGTAGGCAACGCCATCGAACAGGTTGGTGAGGATAGAGGTCATCGTAAGCGGGTGAACCCTGGTAATCCCTCGTCATTCCGGGGCAGCGCGCAGCGCTGAACCCGGAATCCATTTCAACAATTTCGAGATCCCGGGTTCGCGCTGAGCGCGCCCCGGGATGACGCGCTTTCGCGCGTCACTTCTTGGTCTTGCCGAGGTCCTTGACGGCTTCGAAGGTCGCGAACTCGACGTTGTAGAGCTCGCCGTCGACCTTCTCGACCTTGCGGATGTAGATGTTCTGCACGATGTCGCGGGTCTCGGGGTCGATCGAGATCGGGCCGCGCGGGCTCTCCCACTTCTGGCCCTTCATCGCCTCGACCAGCTTGGTGCCATCGGTGTCGCCATTGGTCTTCTTCAGCGCCTCGTAGATGAGGTGGATACCGTCATAGCCGCTCACCGCCATGAAGCCCGGACGAGTGCCGAAGGCCTTCTTGTAGGCCGCAACGAAATCCTTGTTCATCGCGGACGGATGCGCCGCCGAATACAGGTGCGCGGTGACCGTGCCGAGCACGGCATCGCCCATGTTGTTGAGGAGATCGTCGTCGGTGACGTCGCCCGGTCCGATCACCTTGATGCCGGCCTTGTCGAGGCCGCGCTCGGCATACTGCTTCATGAAGTTGCCGCCCTGTCCGGCCGGCACGAACACGAAGATCGCGTCGGGCTTGGCGTCCTTCATGCGCTGAAGGAACGGCGCGAAGTCTGGGTTGGCGAGCGGCGTCTTGACCTCTTCGACCACCTCGCCGCCGCCGGCGGTGAAATTCTGCTTGAAGAAGTTCAGCGCGTCGTTGCCCGGCGCGTAGTCGGAGGTGAGCGTCGCCACCTTCTTGATGCCGTTCTTCACCGCCCAGTCGGCGATGATGGTCGAGGACTGCGCCAGGGTGAAGCTGGTGCGCACGATGTAGGGCGAGCGCTCGGTGATGATGGAGGTGCCGGCCGCCATCACGACTTCCGGAATCTTGGCCTGCGTTGCCAGCGGCGCGGCGGCGAGGGCTGCCGGCGTCACGCCGAAGCCGGCGATGAAATTGACCTTGTCGTTGACGATCAGCTCCTGCGCGGCCGTCTTGGTCTTGTCGGGAATCGCAGCGTCGTCCTTGAGGATGATCTCGATCTTCTTGCCGGCGACGGTGTCGCCCTTCTGCTGCATGTAAAGCTTGATCGCGTTCTCGATCTGCTTGCCGGTCGAGGCCTGGCCGCCGGTCATCGGCAGGATCAGACCGACCTTGACGGTGTCCTCGGCCCTGGCCGGCGCGACGGCCACCAGGCCCGCAACGGCGGCCACCGCGGCTGCCCAAGAAAGTTGTTTGCGTTCGAACATAAGAGTGTCCCTCCCCTTGATTCCTGACCTCTTGTGCGGCGAACCGAGTGCCCGGTCCTTGCCTCACTCTAGCTCACGCGCGAGCCTTATCGCGCGCCACATGGCGTCCTTGGCGCCCCCCTTGTCAATCGGACGTTTGGCGACCAATCGGCGCAAGCCGGGCGTCCCGTTTTCCGACGGCGGGGAGTGATGTTGCGGTTACGTCGAGGTGACCCGAACGCCCCCGACCTTGGCCGCTTTTATCTATTTGTACGATTGTACAAATAAAATGGACCTGTCAACGAAAAAGCCCCCTCGCCGGCCAAGCCACTTTGTCGCGAGCCCCGCGCCGCAGTCTAGAAACGCGACGGGCCGCGTGGATGGAAGATTTCGTCTTTCTTTTGCAGAATTGGTACATCCGGGGCCCCGGGCCGGCTCCAACTCGGTAACTTATTACCTACCTCGAATAAGTCTCTTTTACCTTGTTGAAGGCTACTCTCTCGGCGCCAGCCTGACCCGGCGTCCAACCAGACCGAACCCGCGCGTCCCCACAATGCCTAAGCCTTTCCGCTCCCTCCTGCCCCTCCTCGCGCTTGCCGCGGGACTGTCCGGCTGCGGCACGGTCAATGAGAAGCTGTCCGCCGGCATGGGCGATTACGTGCCGCAATGGGCCGGCGGCCTGCCGGCCGACGCCCCGCCGCGGGCAGGCACGCCGCAATACGACGCCTACATGAAGGAGCGCGAGCGCAAACGGCTAATGCCCGCGGCTGATCGCGAGAAGGAAGAGCAGGCGCAGAAGGGCGCGACGGGCGTGACCTCAGGCAACGCGGTGCGCTGAGGGATAGCCGTCATTCCGGGGCGATGCGTCAGCATCGAACTATGGTGCGCAATTGCGCACCTGAGAATCTCGAGATTCCGGGTTCGCCGCTTCGAGGCGCTCCGGAATGACCTTCGGATCAATCCATGAACACCACGGTTTTGCGGCCGTTGAGGATGACGCGGTCGTCGAGGTGATAGCGGATCGCGCGCGCCAGCACCCGGCGCTCGATGTCGCGGCCCTTGCGGACGAGATCTTCCGGCGTGTCGCGATGGCTGATGCGCTCGACGTCCTGGTCGACGATCGGACCCTCGTCGAGGTCGCGCGTGACGTAATGCGCGGTGGCGCCGATCAGCTTGACGCCGCGCTCATGGGCCTGGTGATAGGGTTTTGCGCCCTTGAAGCCGGGCAGGAACGAGTGGTGGATGTTGATGCAGCGGCCGGAGAGCTTGGCCGACAGATCGTCCGACAGGATCTGCATGTAGCGCGCCAGCACGACGAGATCGGTTCCGGTCCTGGCGACGAGATCGAGGATCTGCGCTTCCTGCTCGCGCTTGGTCTCCTTGGTCACAGGCAGATGATGGAACGGGATGCCGCCGAAATCGAGCCCGGCATAGACCTCGCGCGGATGGTTGGAGACGATCGCGGTCGGGACCATCGGCAATTCGCCGGTGCGCCAGCGATAGAGGATGTCGACCAAGCAATGGTCGGACTTCGACACCAGCAGCATCACCTTGCGATGCGCGGCGCGGTCGCGCATCTGCCACTCCATGCCGAAGCGCTCCGCGATCGCGGCAAAGCCGGTCTGGAGCGCGGACAGCTCCACGGCGAGATCGGCGGCGGTGAACACCACCCGCATGAAGAACTTCTTGGTCTCGACGTCGTCGAACTGCTGCGCGTCGAGAATGTTCTGTCCGTTGTGGGCCAGGAAGGTCGACACCGCCGAGACGATGCCGGGGCGATCCGGACAGGACAGGGTCAGGACATATTGATGATCGGGCATGGCTCTTGATGAAGGTTTGGGCAAATGATGCGGAACAACCCGCGATTTGCGCCCTGCTCTATCACCGACCCCGCCCTTGCGCCAATCCCAAGACTTGCTTCTACCTGAAACGCAGAGTCAGGATGAACGGACAATTGCGATTTATACCGGAGACGCCCATGGCCGACCGCTTGAACGGCTACCGCATCCTGATCCTGGAAACGCGCGAGGAGGCGCAGTTCTCAAAGCTCCTCGCCGAGCAAGGCGCCGACGTCGTGCAGTGCCCGATGTTCACCATCCACGATGCGCCGGACCCGGTCCCGGTCGAGGCCTGGATCCGCCGCGCCATCGACAGGCCCTTTGACGATCTCGTGCTGATGACCGGCGAAGGCCTGCGGCGGATCATGAAGCTCGCGCGGGCCCGTGGTCTCGACCAGGCTCTGGTCGCAGCCCTCGCCAAATCGCGAAAATTCACCCGCGGGCCGAAGCCCGGCAAGGCGCTGCGCGAGATCTCGCTCGAGGCGCAGCAGACCACGGAGAAGCCGACCACCGAGGGCGTGATCGAGATGCTGGGCAAGCTCGACCTGAAGGGGCATCGCCTCGGCCTCCAGCTTTATCCGGACAAGGACCATAGCGCACTGACCGGCGCACTCTCGGCGCAAGGCGCCGAGGTCGATACCGTGCTGCCCTATGTCTACGATCCCAAGGCGGCGGATGCCAACATCGTCGCCGCCATCGACGACATGGCGGAGGGGCGGATCGATTCCATCGCCCTGACCAATCTTGGTCAGGTCCGCCGCCTGATCGAAGCCGCCAAGGCGCATGGCAGCGAAGCAAAGTTGCACGCAGGCTTGGAGCGGACGCTGATTGCGTCGGTGGGCCCTGCCGTGTCGGGGGAGCTCGCCGCGCATGGCCTGCGCACGGACATCGCACCGGCCGATGAGGCCTATTTCATGCGGCCGCTGATTTCGGCGATGGCCGTAGTGCTGGCGGAGAAGAAGCCGAAAGTACCGGTGACATGAAAAATCTCCGGCAGGGTCGTGCCGGAGCAGGATCCTAACTACGCACGACACGATAGACGCACGCATTTCCTTCGACGCCGCGGAGAGGTGCATCAAACTCAACGATGGCGTGGCCTGCGAGGAGGCCGCTGACGCCCGGCGCCGAATAAAGCGCTTCCGAGAGACAGATTTCGCCGGCATCGGCCAACGCTTGCACGCGCGCCGCAACATTCACGGTCTGCCCGAAGTAGTCCAGATTTTCATTGAGGGTCACTGCAATCGACGGACCACAATGCGCTCCGATCTTCAGGATGATGCTCGGATCGCCATGCTCGCTGTTGTAGCGTTCTATCTCTCCGAGCATATGCAACGCCGCAGAGACCGCGTCTGTCGGGCGGGAGAAGACCGCCATCACGGCATCCCCGATCGTCTTGACGATGGCGCCGGAATGCGCCTGGACGGTCGCTCCCAGCAAGGCAAAATGCTCGCGGACCAGGGCATAGGCATTCAGATCACCGAGACGCTCGTACATCGCGGTCGAACCCTTGAGATCCGTGAACAGCAAGGTCACCTGCCGGATGCCGAGGCCTTCCCGCTCGTCGACGCGTTCCGAGCGGAACAGGCGGCGGAAGGTATGTCGCGCAAGTAACATGCCGCCGGACATATACGGTTCGAACTCGAGCGCAGGCTTGGTCGTCTGGGCCAGGACTTCGGGCGGCCAATTGATCAGGAGCAATGAGCCTCGCACTGCGCCGGAGTTCTCCACGTCGATCACAACGGGGCCGGGCGGGACGACGGACAGCGAAGGCGAAAAGCGCCGCGCATCATATCCGACCCGCAGGACGGTCGGCGCGGTTGCGGGTTCGCCTGCGACCGAGACCACGAATGCAGCCTGCGTTTGGATGTTGACGCCGGCCAGGGCACCGGGACCGAGGTCGGCGCGAAGAGATGTGGTCGAGCCCGGCGGCAAGAACGCAAGTCCGCGAACCAATCCACGCAGGAAATCGAGAAATCGGACCTGCTGACCGGGCATGCGCGCGTCGCCCAAGAAACGAAGCTTCCAGTGGAAATCCTCGATCGAAAGGGAATGAGGATCATGAAATGGAATCCGCCGGAGGTGCGGCGAGACCGTAAACGTAACCTCAATGAAATCGTCGAGGTTGGTCTCACCGCTGACGTCGCAGAGGCCGCAAACGTAATGGGTCTTCAGGGTACGCAGAGCGCCAAAGCTGTCGAGCACCATGCCGGACTGGGGACAAACAACGTCCCAACTCATCTCGAACAACCCGCTCCTGGTCGCATGGAGAAACAGGTCGATGCTTTCCGCCTCGGTAATGGCGCGATCACGCGCGAACGCCAGGGGATTGATCCGGTAGAGCGAGAGATCGTCACCGCTCCTGATAAGCGTTTCAAATTTCGAGATCACGCGTGGGCTCCAGGATCGGGCCTGCTCAATCTCGGTCATCTTGCTTTCGAGGAGTCGCTCCTGGATGTTGGTCATCGTGCGCCTGAGTCGCGTTTCAAACTGATGCGTATTTCACGCGGCTACGGATCTCCGCGATGGCGACAACGCCTGCGGAAAAGAAGCCGCGGGTTGCAGCGCGTTGAGGGCAGCATTTGCACCGCCAACCAGGCGACAATGCCTAGCTTGCCACCTGCGAGGCGGCCGACATCAACTCCTGGGGGCTCGGAGCCCCGAACATGCGCTGGCCGCCGTCGGGAACCTCGGTAAAGGTCCAGCGCACGATCCCCTCGCGATCGAGCAGGAACTGGCCGAACAGCTGGCCCTGGCCGGTTGCCGCCATGCGCTGATCGGCCTCCATCATCTCGTAGCCGTCCTTTTTGTTGAGGTATTCGGCAGCCGCCAACCGATTCATCGGCCCCGACGTTTCGCCGGGCATGTCGACCTGCATGCTCATGATGACGTCCATACCCACCTTGCGCGGCCACTCGGTCTCGTGGTCCGTAAACTCGAGATTGGGCAGGCCGAACGCGCGGTGCGAGACCCGGTCGGGGTCGGACGCGGCGAGCAGGTTGGGCAAGGGATGATAGCGGAAGTAGAGCCGCGCGCGTTCGATGGGCGTATTCACGACCGTGAGACTTTCGACGCCCTTTTCGTGCAGCGCTGCGCCAAGTTGCGCCTGTGCCGCGATATGGCGCCGACAGAACGGGCAGTGCAGCCCTCGAAACAAGCCGATCAATATCGGGCTCTGCCCGCGAAAATCTTCGAGCGCGATCTTTCCCTCGCGTGTGATGGCGTCCAGCACAATATTCGGTGCACGATCGCCCGGTTGAAGTGGTCCATCGGCATGACGTTCTGACATGGTTGAACTCCCTCACTTTTAGCTAACGGTGCTTAGCCTGCCACCTGCGAGGCAGCCGACATCAACTCCCGGGGGCTCGGCGCCTCGAACATGTGCTGGCCTCCGTCAGGAATCTCGGTGAAGCTCCAGCGCACAATCCCCTCGCGATCGAGCAGAAACTGCCCAAACAACTGGCCAAGGCCGGTTGCTTCCATGTGCTTGTCGGCTTCCATGATCTCGTAACCGTCCTTGTTGTTGAGGTAGTCAAACGCCGCCAGTCGATTCATCGGTCCGGATAATTCGCCCGGAATTTCGACCTGCATGCTTCTCACCACATCCATGCCCACCTTGCGCGGCCACTCGGTTTCGTTCTCCGTAAACTCGAGATTGGGCAGGCCGAACGCACGGTGCGAGACCCGCTCGGGGTCGGACGCGGCGAGCAGATCGGGCAATGGATGATAGCGGAAGTAGAGCCGCGCGCGCTCGATCGGCGTATTGACGACCGTGAGGCTTTCGACGCCCTTGTCGCGCAGGGCGGCATCAAGCTGCGCCTGTGCCGCGATATGGCGCCGGCAGAACGGACAGTGCAGGCCTCGATACAAGCCGATCAATATCGGGCTCTGCCCGCGAAAATCCTCGAGCGCAATCTTTCCCTCGCGCGTGATGGCATCCAGCACGATGTTCGGTGCGCGTTCGCCCGGTTGAAGCGGTCCGTCGACATGAAGTTCTGACATGGTTGAACTCCTTCATATGACCTAGTCAAGAAATGGCAGCACGATCAGCCCGGCGGGATCAAGCCCGTGGCGGGCGCAGACATCGTGGGCCAGGGCGAAATACCGGTCGGCCTCGGGCATGTCGCCTCGATCAAGGCTCAGCGTGGCGAGACCATCATAGCATGGAAAAAGCTGCTGCGGTTCGCCGGTTTCGTTCGCCACCTCGATTGCCTCGTTGTAGCAGCGGGCGGCGAGATCGGGGCGGAAATGGCATTGGTGGATTTGCCCGAGCACGATCAAGGGCACGGAGAGATGCTCGCGCTGATCGAGCGCACGGTCGATTTCGATCGCCTTTTCGGCAGCCGGCACCCCTTCCTCGGTACATCTGTCCGTGAAGGTGCAACAGGCAACGGCAAAATTGGCAAGCAGGCGCGCCTGGAAGCCGAGATCGCCGATACGACGCGCGACATCGAGCCCGCGCCGGCAAACCTCCACGGCCTTCGCCGGATCGACGATCGTGTAGAGCACGCCGAGATTGGTGTAGCCGCGGCAGGCAACGTTCAGGAGGCCGGCGGCTTCGGCGGCTGCGACACTTTGCTCCACCTCGCGCACTGCCTCCTGGTGTCGTCCAAGCCGCGCCAGCGCAACTCCCTTGGTGTTGAGGGCCTCCGCAATGGCACGTGCCGCCTCGAGCCCGCTTTGCTCGTCCGCGTCCGCCGGTACGGACCGCGCATGGCCGAGCGCCTCGTCTGCCCATCTTGCCGCGGCCACGTGATCGCCCGTCCGAAATGCGAGACGGCCGCGCTCCTGCAACAGATGCGCCCACTCGATGGGTGCGTCGGTCCCTCCCAGCAGGTTGGCCGCCTCGGCGTAATGCGTCTCTGCCTTGATCCGCTTGCCGGCGTCCCACAGCAATCGGCCAAGCTTGCGAAGAATTCGCGCTTCCCCGATCCGGTCCTGTATGGCGCGGTGCCCCTCCAACGCGCTCTGATAGTGCTCCTCGGCCGTGTTCCGGCGGCCAGCCGCGCCACAGAGGTCCGCAATCCGCTCATACAGGACCAGACGTTCCGGCTCCCGTTCGCCGCCGGTCAACAGCACGGCGAGGGCCTGTTGGTAGAGACGGATGGCATCGTCATTGGCATAGCTGGCGCGTGCGCGATCGCCGGCCGCGCGCAGATAGCGCGCGCCTTTCGGCTTGCTCGCGCTCAGACTGAAGTGATGTCCGAGCAGGATGAGATCTTCGAGGCGCTCGGGCTCATGGCCATAGAGCCTCTCGAGCGCCCCGCCAATCCGTCCATGAAGCTCGATCCGGCGCTGCAGAAGCAGGTTTTGATAGATCACGTCCTGAAGCATGGTTTGCGTGAAGCGGTAGGTTCGCAGCGAAATCGAGTTCGAGCCCGCGATCTCCTCGACGATTTCCGCGTCGCATAGAAGTTCGAGCCCTGCTTCCACCCTTGCCGGCTCGGTTGCCGCCGCACCGAGAGCAGCCGCATCAAAACGCGGGCCGATCACCGCGGCCTCCTGTGCCAGGCGGCGCACCTGATGCGGCAACCGGTCGAGACGCGCCAGCAACAACGCCTGAATGCTTGCCGGAATATCGGCGGCGGCTTCATCCGACGTCATCCGCCACTGCGCGCCGTCGCGCTGCAGGGTGCCGGCTTCGATCAGGCCGCGTATGATCTCCTCGAGGAAAAGCGGATTGCCGCCGGCGCGATCGAGGATTCGACTGAACAGACGTCCCGGTGGTTCACGCCAACCGAGACTGAAATAGGCCGCGAGCAGCTTTTGTCCGTCGGCGTCGCCAAGCGGGGGCAGCCGGAGGGTTGCGTGACTGATCCTGCTCGAACCGAACTGGTCCAGTTCCAGCATCGGCCGGTGCGTAAACAGCAGCATCAGCCGCGTCCGCTCCAGTCGGTCCATCAGGAAGCGCAACGCTTCAAGAGACACCGCATCGGCCCAATGCAGATCCTCGACGATGATCAGCAGTGGCGACAGTGCCAGGCGGCGTTCGAAGACGGTGCGAATCGCGAAGAATATCTGCCGGCGGAGCTGTTCGGGCTCGACATGCCTGAGCACGGCGTTGGGGTCGCCGAGGCCGAGTACGTGCAGATAGAGCGGCATCAGGCGGTCGGCCTCGTCAGTAGCGAGGCCAAGCTCCGACAGCGCTTCGGCGACCTTCGCCTCCGCCTCTGTGGCGCTCGCCTTCTGCGCGATGCCATAGGCACTGCGCAGCACGGCGGCGAGTGTGCCGTATGATTGTTCGCCGAGCGGCGAGCACGCCGCCTGCCGGATCGCCACGCCGGCGAATCGATCCTGATCGCGGATGTGCGCGACGAACTCCCTGACCAGGCGCGTTTTCCCGATGCCGGCTTCACCGACCAGCCGCACCAGTTGAGCTGCGCCGCCGCGCGCGCGATCTAGGCTGCCGATCATGCGCGCAAGCTCGGCGTCGCGCCCTATCAACGGCGCATTGAGGCCCAGCGTGTCGAGACCTCGCGCCGCACGGGGCGTGTCGAGCGGCTCCTTCAGACGATGGACCAGTACGCTGCCCATCTTGCCCTTGAGCGAGACCTCGCCAAGCGAGTCATAGGAGAACGCATGCCGCGTCAGACGGTGAGTCAACGGCCCGACCAGCACCTCGCCCGGAGCCGCCATCGATTGTAGTCGCTGGGCGGTATTCACCGTGTCGCCGGTCACCGAATAGGATTTGGCAACGCCCACACCGAGCCCGCCCGCGACGACGTGACCGGTGTTGATGCCGACATGGAGCAGCAGCGGTGAACCTGCATACGCCTTCGCGCGTTCGCTGAGGCGCGCCGTCCGGTCGATCATGTCGAGGGCAGCGCGCACCGCCCGCTCCGGGTCGTCCTCGTGCGCCGCCGGCGCACCAAACAGAGCAAGCAGCGCATCGCCGATGAATTTGTCCACGAAGCCGCCAAAGCTTTGCACCGCGGCCGTCAACTCCTCGAACAACTCGTTTTGAAGCGTCTGCATGACCTCGGGGTCGAGCCGCTCGCTCATCGCCGTGAAGCCGCTGAGGTCGGCAAACAGCACGGTGATGGTGCGGCGGTTCGCCTCGCTGTCGATCTTGTCGGACTGAGGTCGAAATGAGGCCTGAGCCTCCTCCGTCGGCGCGAGCGGCGGAGAGGAGGACCGGATCGGGAGCGTCGTCGGGCTCGTCCGCGCCGATGCCTGCCCTCCGCCTGTGGGAACCTCAGCGACGAAGGCGCCGCATTTCGGGCAATAGGCGAAATCCGGCGCGCATGGAAAGCCGCAGCCAGGGCACGCGTTCGGCTGCTTCGTGCCGCACTTCGGGCAGAAGGCAAAGCCGCTCTGGACCTCTAAACCACAGCAAGAGCAGTTCATGGGTCAAGACCTCGCGGAAGCCGCGATGGCGCATTCTACTGGACCTGCGGGCCCAGGAACCAGGCAAGCATGGCCTCGTCGCACGGGAAGAGCAAGCGTGGTTGGTCTACCCCTTCCGTATGGCTGTGCGAGGAAGCGATGCTGCGGGCGCACTGGCGCACCGCGCGTCGTCGGCAAGCATGGCGGCATGCGGTAGCGCCAATTGACAGGGGCATGGCCGGGGCTACCCTGCCGAACAGAAGAACAAAAATAAGGGGGAATCGCCGTGACACCCGTCATCGCATCTTGAGCACATCCGCACTCGCGCCATTCCGCATCCGCAACTATCGCTTCCAGTGGCCGTCCGACCTGCTCACCTCCTGGG
This sequence comes from Bradyrhizobium sp. CCBAU 11361, assembly GCF_028128935.1. Lineage (NCBI taxonomy): Bacteria > Pseudomonadati > Pseudomonadota > Alphaproteobacteria > Hyphomicrobiales > Nitrobacteraceae > Bradyrhizobium > Bradyrhizobium sp. CCBAU 11361. The sequence goes on along the minus strand of NZ_LBJZ01000192.1, from coordinate 93,542 downwards.
CGTTCGAGATCGAAACGCTGGTGCTCGGCTGGTACATCCTGGTCGAGACCGGATCGGTGCTGCTACTGACCATTCTCGCGTCGCTGCAATATCTCGGAACGCTGATTGCACCGGCGCTCGGGATGATCGGCGACCGCATGGGTCATCGCGATCTCCTTGTCGTGCTGCGCCTTACCTATACGGCGCTGGCCTCCACCATTATGGTCCTGGCGCTCACCGGCCACCTGGCGCCGCTCAAGGTCATGATCATCGTGACGATCATGGGACTGATCCGCTCCTCCGATCTCGGCCTTCGCAGCGCATTGCTCGCCGACATCATGCCGGCCGAGCAGCTGGTCAGCGCGATCAGCATGTCACGCACGACCCAGGATAGCGCCCGCATTGCCGGAGCGCTGACAGGCGCCGGCCTCTTCGCCGTGCTCGGCATTGGATTGGTTTATGCGGCAGTCGCAAGCCTCTACCTCGTGGCCGCGATTCTCATGTCCTGCCTGACCCGACCGAAAAGGACCGTTGCCACGACGGACCTGCCGGCGAACAGCCACGCCATTTCAAAGCTGCTCGACGAGCTGAAGGAAGGGATTGTCTACGCCTGGAATGGCCCTGGAATGGGTGCCGCGCTGTGCGTCGCCTTCCTCGCCAATCTCACCGCATTTCCCTTCACAGGCGGATTGCTGCCCTACATCGCGCGGGAGATCTTTCATACCGACCAGACCGGCCTCGGTTATCTGTCGGCGAGCTTCGCCGTCGGCTCGCTGATCGGCTCAATCACGCTGAGCCTCGTCGGCGGACTGCGCATTGCCCGGCTGCTGATAGGCGCGACGCTGGCCTGGTACGCCATGCTGCTGGTGTTCGTCGAAATCAGGACCATGCCGGTGGCCATGGCCTGCCTTGCACTCGCCGGCATCGCCCAGAGCATGTCGATGATCTCGGCCGCCGTGATCCTGATGCGCACGGCGAGCGCGCATCTGCGCGGCCGCGTGATGGGCGTGCGCATGATGGTGATCTACGGTCTGCCGATCGGATTGCTCGCAGCCGGCAGCCTGATCGACGTGATCGGCTATTCCGCGACGGGTTCGCTCTATGCCGCGTCGGGCTTCATCGCGATGACGGCGATCGCCTTGCGCTGGCGCGCCGACCTCTGGCCCGTGCACGCCCCCGCCAATGCGCGCTAGTCCCCGTACCCGCGCAGCCGCTCGACATCGAGGATGGTAACGCCGCCATATTCGAGCCGCAGCAGGCCCTCCTTCTCCAGCCGGTTCAGCGCGCGATTGGCGTTCTGGCGGGACATGCCGGAGAGCGCCCCGATCTCCTCCTGGGTGATCTCCAGATGCGCGGTCGATTCCGGATAGAGGATCGGGTTGAACAGCGAGGCGATGCCGCGGGCGAGGCGCGCGGTGGCGTCCAACGTGCGGTTGACCTCGAGCATGCCGATGAACTGGCCGAGCCGCTCGTTGAGCTGGCGCACCAGGAAGCGGTTGAAGCCGACGCTGTTCTCGAACAGCCACATGAAGGCGCTGCGCTCCATTAGCGCGACACGGCTGTTGCGCAGCGCGACCACGTCGTAGCGGCGCGGCTCGTTCTTGAGCACGCTGCCCTCGCCGAACCAGGCCCCCGCGGTCAGCCCGGCAAGGCTCGTCTCCTTGCCGTCGCGCGACACCCCGCCCATACGGGCAAGGCCAAAGACCATGCCGGCCCAATAGTCGAACGTGTCGCCGCGCATGAACACGGCCTCGCCGGTGCCGTAGGACCGCTCCGTGATCCCCGCGCGCGCGACCTCGATCTCCGCTTGCGTGAGCTCGCGCGACCAGGCGGCGATGCGCTTCAGTTGATCCTCTGAAATCATGATCCCGAAGCCAGCCGCACTGTTTCGTCACTCCGTCCTTCTGTTGCACTGCAACACGACCGCTCCGGCCACCATCCGACGAAAGATGAAGACCGCCACCGCCTCAAAAACTTTGTCGCAGAATTGTCAGGCCGGAGACATTTCAAAATAGCGCTTTCCCCTATTGAGAACCACCTCGGGCGATGCGGCTTTTGATCCCCTAGCGGGAACGAGAGCCTCACGGGTCCGGTCGGGACCAATAGCTGCATGGTCTGGCCGACACGACCGTACTAGGATCGCCCGACAGGAACCGACGAAGAGCGCAAATCAAGCGCCATCACCGGGAGGGATTTGTTTGGTGGCTACCAGTCTTGAAGTGCGCGGCGTGTCCTTGCGGTTCGGCGGCGTCCGTGCGCTGACCGATGTCGGCTTCGCCATCAGGGACGGCGAGCTGTTCTCGATCATCGGCCCCAACGGGGCCGGCAAGACCTCGATCGTGAACTGTATTTCCGGCCGCTACAAGCCGACCGAGGGCCAGCTGTTCTATCAGGGCCGCGACATCACCGGCCTGACGCCGAACGCCCGCGCCTCGCTCGGCATCGGCCGCACCTTCCAGAACCTGGCCCTGTTCCACCACATGAGCGTGCTCGACAACATCATGGTCGGCCGCCATCACCTGTTGAAGAACAATTTCCTCACGGGCTCGCTCTACTGGCTCACCGGCGCGCGCAAGGAAGAGCTCGCGCATCGCCGCAAGGTCGAGGAGATCATCGACTTCCTCGACCTCCAGTCGGTGCGAAAGGCGCAAGCCGGCACCCTCTCCTATGGCCTGCGCAAGCGCGTCGAGCTTGCCCGCGCCATGGCGCTGGAGCCGCGCCTCATCCTCCTCGACGAGCCGATGGCCGGCATGAACTTCGAGGAGAAGGAGGACATGGCCCGCTACATCGTCGATCTCAACGAGGAGTTCGGGATGACGGTGGTGATGATCGAGCACGACATGGGCGTGGTGATGGACATCTCTCACCGCGTCATGGTGCTGGATTTCGGCCGCAAGATCGCCGAGGGCGATCCGGGTGCGGTGCTCGCCGATCCCCACGTCAGGCGCGCCTATCTCGGCGAAGAGGACGAGGTGCTGGTCGATCCCGACGATGCTCCGCCGGCGCAGGAGAGCGCGGCATGATGGATTATGCAGGCCGCGTCGCGCAGGCCGATACCTATCCCAAAATGCTCCGGCTCAATGCCAGGGAGCATGGCAACGACATCGCGCTGCGCGAAAAGGATCTCGGGCTGTGGCGTGTCTTCACCTGGAACGATTACCAGACGCGCGTGCGCGATTTCGCGCTCGGCCTCGTCGAGCTCGGCCTTGGGCGCAACGACGTCATCGGCATCATCGGCGACAACCGGCCGGACTGGGTCGCGGCGGAAATCGCCACCCACGCGATCGGCGGCCTGAGCCTCGGGCTCTACCGCGACGTGCTGGACGAAGAAGCCTCCTATCTCCTCAATTATGGCGAGGCGCAGCTCGTCTTCGCCGAGGATGAGGAGCAGGTCGACAAGCTGCTCACCCTCGCCGACCGCGTGCCTGATCTGAAGCACATCATCTATTCCGACCCGCGCGGAATGCGGAAATACGACGACCCCAGGCTGCTGTCGGCGGAGAAATTCGCCGAGCTCGGCCGCGCCCGCGCTGCGCGCGAACCGGGGCTTTACGACAAGCTCGTCGACGCGACCAAGGGCGAGGACGTCGCAATCCTCTGCACCACGTCAGGCACCACCTCGCATCCGAAACTCGCAATGCTCGCCGCCGGCCGCGTGCTCGGCCATTGCGCCACCTATCTCGCCTTCGACCCCAAGGGCCCGGACGACGAATACGTCTCGGTGCTGCCGCTGCCGTGGATCATGGAGCAGGTCTATGTGCTCGGCAAAGGCCTCTTGTGCCGGATGAAGATCAACTTCGTCGAAGAGCCCGATACGATGATGAATGATCTGCGCGAGATCGCGCCGACGTTCGTGCTGTTTGCGCCGCGCGTCTGGGAATCGATCGCCGCCGACGTGCGCGCCAGGGTGATGGACGCGACGCCCTTCAAGCAGCGCCTGTTCGATATCGGGATGAAAAGCGGTCTTGCCGCGCTCGAACAGGGCCAGCGCTCCGACTTTGCCGACGCCATCCTGTTCCGCGCGCTGCGCGACCGGCTCGGCTTCACCCGCCTGCGCTCGGCCGCAACCGGCGGCGCGGCGCTCGGGCCCGATACCTTCAAGTTCTTCCAGGCGATGGGCGTGCCGCTGCGCACGCTTTACGGCCAGACCGAGCTTTTGGGCGCCTACACGCTGCATCCCGAGGGTAAGGTCGATCCTGACACCACGGGTGTGCCGATGGCCGACAGCGTCGAGATCCGCATCGACAATGCCGACGTCCACGGCGTCGGCGAGATCGTGGTGCGGCATCCCAACATGTTCCTCGGCTATTACAAGAATCCTGAGGCGAGCGTTGCCGACATCAAGGATGGCTGGATGCTGTCGGGGGATGCCGGCTATTTCAACGCCAACCGCCAGCTCGTCGTCATCGACCGCATCAAGGATCTCGCGGAAACCTCCCGCGGCGAGCGCTTCTCGCCGCAGTTCATCGAGAACAAGCTGAAATTCTCGCCCTATATCGCCGAAGCCGTGGTGCTCGGCTCGGGGCGCGACGCGCTCGCGGCGATGATCTGCATCCGCTACTCCATCATCTCGAAATGGGCGGAGAAGAACCGCCTCTCCTTTACGACCTACAGCGATCTCGCCTCGCGGCCCGAGGTCTACATGCTGCTCCAGAAGGAGGTCGAGACCGTCAACGCCACGCTGCCGCCGGCGCAGCGCATCTCGCGCTTCCTGCTGCTCTACAAGGAGCTCGACGCCGACGACGGCGAGCTCACCCGCACCCGAAAGGTGCGCCGCAGCGTCATCAACGAGAAGTACGCCGGCATCATCGACGCCATCTACCTCGGCGATCCCGACATCCCCGTCGACACCGTGATCCGCTTCCAGGACGGCACCACGCAGAGGGTGCGCACCACACTGCGAGTGGTGGATCTCGGCGGGCGTGGGCATCTGGCGGAGGCTGCGGAGTGACACACGTGATCGTCATGCGCGGGCTCGACCCGCGCATCCATCCTCTTCCGAACAAGCTTCCGTCCACATTGATGGATTGCCGGGTCAAGCCCGGCAATGACGAGTTGGGTCAGCCGACATGAACACCGCCTTCCTCATCCAGCTCCTGGTTAACGGCCTCGTGGTCGGCACGCTCTATGGCGTGGTCGCGATGTCGTTCGTGCTGATCTACAAGGCGACGCAGGTCGTCAACTTCGCGCAAGGCGAGCTGCTGCTGGTCGGCGCATGGGTGTGCTGGGCGCTGCTGGCGAAATATCAGGTGCCGTTCTGGATCGGCATGCCGATGACGCTGGTGTTCATGTTTGTGTTCGGCATCGCCATCCAGGTCCTGATCCTGCGGCCGATGATCGGCGAGCCGATCATTTCGGTGATCATGGTGACGATCGGCCTCTCGACCGTGCTGCAGGCCACGCTGAAATGGATGTTCGGCGTCAACCCGCAGCCGTTCCCGCGCGTGTTCGAGAGCCAGTCGGTCAGCTTGTTCGGGCTTCAGATCCAGACCGTCTATGTCATGAGCCTGGTGGTCTCGGTCGCGATGATGATCGGCATGGCCTGGTTCTTCCGCGCATCCAAATACGGCCTTGCCATGCGCGCCACCGCGTTCAACCAGCAGGTCGCGCAGTCGCTCGGCATTTCCGTCAAAAGCGTCTTCGCGATGGCCTGGGCGATCTCGGCCACCGTTTCGGCGGTCGCGGGCGTCGTCGTCGCCGTCGTCAACGGCGTATCGTCAGGCCTCGCCGCCTACGGCATCAAGGTGTTTCCGGCGGCGATCCTCGGCGGGCTCGATTCCGTCGGCGGCGCGGTGCTCGGCGGCATCATCATCGGCTTGCTCGAGAACATCGCGCAATATGTCGACAGCGAGTATCTGCACTGGGGCAATCTCTACGAGATCGCACCGTTCTACGTCCTCATCATCGTGCTGATGATCAAGCCCTACGGCTTGTTCGGCACCCACGACATCGAGCGGATCTGACCCATGGCCGGCCCTGCCCTCGTCCCCGCTGGTGATTTCCGCACCTCCTATGCGGCCGACACCACGATCTTCCCGACGGCCACCAGCCGCAACTTTGCGATCGTAGGCGTGCTGCTGCTCTGCCTCGTGCCGCAATTCCTCGGCGGCTACTGGCTCAGCATCCTGATCCAGATCGGCATCTTCTCGATCGCGGCGCTCGGGTTGAACATCCTGGTCGGCTTCACCGGCCAGATCTCGATCGGCCACGCCGCCTTCTTCCTGCTCGGCGCCTTCACCTCGGCCTACATCTCCAACAATGCGCCGATCCCGGTGTTCTTCGCGATCCCGCTCGCGGGCGTCGTCACCGCGCTGGTCGGGCTGATCTTCGGCATTCCGGCGGCGCGGCTGAAGGGACTCTACCTCGTCATCGCGACACTCGCCGCGCAATACATCCTGCTCGACTTCTTCTCCCGCGCCGAATGGTTCACCGGCGGCTCGGTGCCGGCCAGCGCCAATCCGTTCTCGATCTTCGGCTTCACCTTGCGCGGCGACAAGCAGTATTTCTACGTCGTGCTGGCCTATGTGCTGGCGAGCTACATTCTCGTCACCAATCTGATGCGCACGCGCGACGGCCGCGCGCTGGTTGCGATCCGCGACCATTATCTCTCCGCGGAGATCATGGGCATCAACCTCACCAAATACCGCACGCTGTCGTTCGGCCTCGCCGCCTTCTTCGCCGGCATCGCCGGCGCGCTCTATGCGCACTACCAGCTCGTGGTCTCCCAGGAAGGCTTTGGCATCGAGCGTTCGATCCTGTTCCTGGCCATGATCATCATCGGCGGCACCGGCTCGATCATGGGCACGCTGATGGGCACCGCCTTCGTGGTGCTGCTGCCGGAAACGATGGAATTCCTCAGCATCTATTTGAAGGGCGGCGCGATCGACAAGGCGCTGTCGCTCAACAACAACATCACCTTCCTGCGCGAGATCGCGATCGGGGTGATCATCATCGCGTTCCTGATGTTCGAGCCTGACGGGCTCGCGCATCGCTGGCGGCAGATCAAGGCGTATTGGAAACTCTACCCGTTCTCGCATTGAGAACGGGCAACTTGCTAATCAACGAATAAACAGGAGGAGGCAACCAATGAAGACAAAATCCCTTTTGACCACCGCATCGCTCGCCCTCGCGATCGCCGCATTCTCGGCGAGTGCGCAGGCGCAGATCGCGATCGGGCATCTCGCCGATTATTCCGGCGGCACCTCCGACGTCGGCACGCCCTACGGACAGGCCGTCGCCGACACCTTCGCCTGGGTCAACAAGAACGGCGGCGTCGGCGGCAAGCAGATCAACGTCGACACCAACGACTACGGCTACCAGGTGCCGCGCGCGATCGCGCTCTACAAGAAATGGTCGGCGCCCGACAGCAAGGTCGCGGCGATCATGGGCTGGGGCACCGCGGACACCGAAGCGCTGACCGGCTTCCTCGCGCAGGACAAGATCCCCGACCTCTCCGGCTCCTATGCCGCGGCACTCACCGATCCCGAAGGCGTCAGCGGCAAGGCCAAGCCCGCGCCCTACAATTTCTTCTACGGCCCGAGCTATTCGGACTCGCTGCGCGCGATGCTGATGTGGGCGGCCGAGGACTGGAAGGCCAAGGGCAAGCCCGGCAAGCCGAAATTCGTCCACATGGGCGCCAACCACCCCTATCCGAACGCGCCGAAGGCCGCCGGCGAGGCCATGGCGCAGGAGCTCGGGCTCGAAGTGCTGCCGCCGCTGGTGTTCGCGCTGACACCGGGTGACTACAGCGCGCAGTGCCTGAGCCTGAAATCCTCGGGTGCTAACTACGCCTATCTCGGCAACACCGCGGCTTCCAACATCTCCGTCCTGAAGGCCTGCAAGACCGCCGGCGTCGACATCCAGTTCCTCGGCAATGTCTGGGGCATGGACGAGAATGCCGCCAAGACGGCCGGAGATGCCGCCAATGGCGTGATCTTCCCCTTGCGCACGGCGGTGAGCTGGGGCGGCGATGCGCCCGGCATGAAGACGGTGATGGAGATCTCCAAGATGTCCGACCCGACCGGCAAGGTCTACCGGCCCGTGCACTACATCGCGGCGGTCTGCTCGGCGCTGTACATGAAGGAAGCGCTCGACTGGGCCGCCAAGAACGGCGGCGCCACCGGCGAGAACGTCGCCAAGGGCTTCTACCAGAAGAAGGACTGGGTGCCGGCCGGAATGGACGGCGTCTGCAATCCCTCGACCTGGACCGATAAGGACCACCGCGGCACGCTGAAAGTCGACCTCTATCGCACCAAGATCGCGGGTGCGACCGACGGCGACCTCAACGATCTCATGGCCAAGGGCGCGATCAAGCTCGAGAAGGTCAAGACCGTGGAGCTGCCGCGCAAGGCGGAATTGCTGGGGTGGTGAGCCCGGCACTCACCTCACGCACAACTGTCATCCCCCGCGAAAGCGGGGGATCCAGTACACCGCGGCTTCTCAATGGGTCTCGGGCGTCTCTGGAATACTGGGTCGCCCGGTCAAGCCGGGCGACGACTACGGAGAACTTTGAAGCATGACCGAGATCGCCGAAGCCAGTCGTCCCTCACCCAGCATCGTGCCCGCGCCGCCCCTTCTCGGCGTGCGCAATATCGAGGTCGTCTATGACGACGTCATCCTGGTGCTGCGCGGCCTCAGCCTCGACGTGCCCAAGGGCGCGATCGTGGCGCTGCTCGGGGCCAACGGCGCCGGCAAGTCGACGACGCTGAAGGCGATCTCGGGGCTGCTCAAGACCGAGGACGGCGAGGTCACGCGCGGCGAGATCCTGTTCGAGGGCGAGCGGATCAACGGCATCGATCCCGACAAGATCGTCCGCCGCGGCATCTTCCAGGTGATGGAGGGCCGCCGCATCGTCGCCGACATGACGTCGCTGGAGAACCTCAAGCTCGGCGCCTTCACCCGCAGGGACCGCGAGGTCGATGCCGATATCGACATGGTCTTCAACTATTTCCCGCGCCTGAAGGAGCGCACCGGCCTTGCCGGCTATCTCTCCGGCGGCGAGCAACAGATGCTCGCGATCGGCCGTGCACTGATGGCACGCCCGAAGATGATCCTGATGGACGAACCGTCGATGGGTCTGTCGCCGCTGCTGGTGAAAGAGGTGTTTTCCATCATCCAGAAGATCAACCGCGACCTCGGCGTCACCATCCTGCTGGTCGAGCAGAACGCGCGCGCCGCACTGTCAGTGGCGAGCCACGGCTACATCATGGAGCAGGGCAAGGTCGTGCTCGACGGCACCGCGGACGAATTGCGCGACAACGAGGACGTCAAGGAATTCTACCTCGGCGGCGCCGGCGACCAGCGCAAGAGCTTCAAGAACCTCAAGAGCTTCAAGCGGCGCAAGCGATGGTTATAGCGTTTTCAAGCGAAGTGGGAACCGGTTCGCGTGAAGAAAACGCGTCAAAACAAGAGAACTCTAACCTTCCAGCACCTGCTCCGCTTCCGTGACTGCGCAGAGAACATGATAGAACGACGACGCAGGAATGGTGTCGACCAGCGACTTGCCGTCGCGATCGAACTGGTCGTACCAGCCGCCCCGCACGGGATGGCTGAGATAATGCCGTTCGAGCCGCACCAGGGCCGCGCGCGCCTCATCCGCCGCGCCCGCCTCGCCGGACTCGGCTTGCGCAGTCCACGCCTTCGCGATCTCGGTCTGCGGCCACAGCCGGCGCGTGCTGCGGCGGATGTTGCCGATGGCATCACCCTCGTCGCTCAGGCAGCCCGTCGCCTCGTCGCGATAGCGCAGCGCGCTCGCCAGCAGCTCCGCACGTCGCTGCCCGGTCGGGCAGCCCGTGATGCGCTCGAATCCCTTCAGCAGCCAGACCCACTCCGCCTGATGGCCAGGCTCGACACTGACCGGCTCGATCTTCGACCAGTCCTCCTCGAAATACTCGGTCAGGATGTGCCTCTGCTTGTCGTAGAGATTGGCGAGGAACAGCGCGAAGAATTCGCCGGCGCGGTTCTGGAACGACAGATCGTGGGTCGCGTCGAAGCACGCGATCATCGCCTCGAACAGGTGCATGTGCGGGTTCTGCCGCCGCGGCAGCGAGACCGGCAGCCCCTCGTGGACGCCGCCATGCGGCGAGCGCAGATGGCCGTCGAGGAAGGCGAGCAGCGCGTCGATCTCGGCGCGAACCTGCACGTCCTTGTCGAGCGCGTAGACGGTCGCAAGCGCAAACAGGATGAAGGCGTGGTCGTAGGCGTCGCGCCGGGCGTCCAGCACCGCGCCATCCGGCGTCAGCCGGTGCACATAGCCCGGCCGGCCGTCGGGCGCCTTCGCGCGTGCCAGCAGGTGCTCCAGCCCCTTCAGCGCGATGGCGCGCCCCTCCGGATACCAGCCCATCTGCGCCGCCTTGGCGTAGCAGTAGATCTGGCGGGCCTGCACGAACACGCGCCTCGGCGCGGCGGCATCCGCCGTGCCGTCGCGGTGCAGCCGGTCGATGAAACCGCCCGCGACATGGTCCCAGCCGACGGTCGACCACAGCGGCATCGCGTCGTCGATCATGCGGCGTTTCAGGCGCGCGACGACGCCGGCCGTCTCCTCCGCCTCCATGATCCGCTCGTCCGCCATCTCGCTCTCTCCACGTCCCGACAATGGCCGTCTGATACCCATGCCAGCGGCGGCGTGCAACGGATGCCAACCCGGAAAGATCAGCCATGACCGCCCATTACGACGCCCTCGAGACGCGCGAGCAAGCCGCGCGCGAGGCCGAGCTGTTTTCGCGCCTGCCGGGCGTGCTGCGCAGCGCGATGACGGCGCCCGCCTATGCCGACCGGCTCAAGGGTCTGGATCCGGCCGCAGTGACCACGCGCGCGGCGCTGGCGTGCCTGCCGGTGCTGTGCAAGTCGGAACTGCCGGCCCTGCACAAGGCCTCCGCGCCCTTCGGCGGCTTCGTGGCGGCGGCACCGGGCTCGTTCGCACGGCTCTTCACCTCCCCGGGTCCGATCTTCGAGCCGGAGGGCCGGCAGGCCGATCCCTGGCGCGGCGCACGGGCGCTGTTCGCGGCCGGGTTCCGGCCCGACGACATCGTGCTCAACACCTTCAGCTACCACCTCACCCCCGGCGGCTTCATCTTCGACTCGTCCGCGCGCGCACTCGGCTGTGCGGTGATCCCGGCCGGGCCCGGCAATACCGAGCAGCAATTTGAGCTGATCGAGGCCTACCGGCCGGTCGGCTATAGCGGCACGCCGGACTTCCTGAAGATCCTGCTCGATGCAGCGGCCACCGCGGGCCGCGACGTCTCCTCGATCAAGCGTGCGCTGGTCTCGGGTGCGGCCTTCCCGCCCTCGCTCCAGGCCGAGATCAAGGCGCGCGGCATCGACGCCTACCAGGCCTTCGGCACCGCCGATCTCGGTCTCGTCGCCTTCGAGACGGAGGCGCGCGAGGGCATGGTCGTGAACGAGGGCCTGATCATGGAGATCGTCAAGCCCGGCACCGGCGATCCCGTTGCGGAAGGCGACGTCGGTGAGATCGTCGTCACCTCGCTCGACCCGCACCATCCCTGGATTCGTCTCGCCCTCGGCGACCTCACAGCGGCGCTGCCGGGCCCAAGCAAATGCGGTCGCACCAACATGCGGATCAAGGGCTGGATGGGCCGCGCCGACCAGACCACCAAGGTCAAGGGCATGTTCGTCCGTCCCGAGCAGGTCGCCGAGATCGGCAAGCGGCATTCCGCACTCGGCCGCCTGCGTCTCGTCGTCACGCGCCAGGGCGAGACCGATGCGATGACGCTGAAAGCGGAAACGGCGGCAACAAATGAGGCTCTGCGCGAGGAGATCGCGAGCACACTGCGGATGGTGACAAAGCTCGGCGGCGCGGTCGAGCTGGTCGGCCCCGGCACGCTGCCGAACGACGGCAAGGTGATCGCGGACGAGCGGTGAGGCCTAAAATCCTGAGAACTCGCGCCCGTCGGCATCCGTTCGCCGAGTGTGCAAGAGTCTAAGAGGATCGCTGCCCATATCCTCGAGCGGATCACTGAACTTGAATTGGAACTTGCCGCACGTGACTTCGCCGTCGAGAGCTGCGATCGTGGTTAGCTTGCCGGCATTTTCGACGGTGCTACGACCGCCCCCGAAGGCATGGGTTCACGCTGGCGAGCCACCGTGCTAAGCTCCGCCGGCGACCAACAACTCGGTCGCAATCTCAGTTAACTCCCGCCGCCCCCGGGGTCGGTGGTTTTTTTCTTTAACCATTCTATTCCAACGGATAGGCCGGTTCAGGCTACGGATCTTAACTTGGCCTTAAGACCCATTGTGTGGCGCCATCATTTTAGCTAAAAGCGGGCCTGCTCCAGCGTCAGTTGCGTTCAAGAGTCATGATTACGTACAAGCAATACCATATCCAACGATTTGAGCACGGCCATAAGCGCTGGGTTGCGCGCATCACGCGGGCGGATGGCCAGTATATCCGCACCATCCTGCCGGCTTCTGAGCATGCTTACCTCGATACGAAGCCCATGGCGTCCGCCGAGGAAGCCGAGGAGCTTGCCAAGGAAGGCATCGATTTCGGCGGTGTGCATTAGCCGGTTTGTCGAGAGGGTGGCCGGACGAGATCCGGCTGTCTCATCTCGAGCCGCTGTTCATCTGACACGTCTGCGGACGGCGCGGTGCTATCCTCAGGGCCGGGAGCGAGGGGCATGCAACGCACCTCGATGACCGAACGATCCAGTCGCCGGCAGCCAGACCTACCAAAAGGCTAGTCGCAATGGCCTGCGCCGAACCAAAGACTGCGCTTCGATCGCAGCTGCGGCGGCGCGGCAATCCTCCGCCACGTCCAAAAGGCCGATCCGTTCGATGTCAATGTCCGAGAGCGCCGCTTGTTCGCGGCAGATCCGCTCCAGTCTGCGAAACTCCCTCAATTCGCGATTCATTTGACCCTCCCGTTAGATCGGTGGCAGAGTAACGATAAGACATAGAGTCGCGTTAACGATGTCTTAACTGGGGTGTTTGCGAACGCCCGGACTGCCGGCACGCAACAGGCCGCCAGCGTGAACCAGCGCCCCCCAAAGGTCCCGACCTCTTGAAGCGGCTGGGTTGACTAAGATGCGATCAATATCGCCAATCGCGGTAGGCAACTGCAGTCGATGATAAATGGACACTCACTCGTTCAAGCATAGACCGACGGTCGGCAAGCTCCCACGCGTTGAGTCGTCCGCCCCCGCCGCTCGGGCAGAATAACGACACAAGCACTTTACTGTTGTCGCAGTTGAGGGCACCGTCAGCGCCGTCCGGCAAGCGGCCACCAGTAGATTATCCAGTACGGGTGGCACACTCACACGTGCCCATGCAGTCTCCAAAACGCCAGCAAAGATGAACTCGCCCATTTTAGACTCGATCAGCGCTTGGTTTCAGAATTTCGGCAGTCTCACGCCGGGGTCCATAATGGCAGTCTGCCTCATATTTTTGGCAATGGCGTTTATCGCGCTCCCCCGCACGCCGCTTATTTGCGCCGCCGGAGCCGCCTTTGGTTGGAAAGTCGCCGTGGTCATCATATTGAGCGGAACTGTCGGCGCGATCCTGGCTTTCCTAACGTCCCGCTATGTCGCAGCGGACTGGTTTCGTCGAAAGCTTGAGAGAAAGCCTAACTTCGGCGTCGTTGCACAAGCAGTAGACGAAGAAGGCTGGCGCATCGTCGCTCTTATGCGTTTGGGCGTCCCCCTTCCCGGAGCGGTCCAAAACTACCTATTCGGTTTGACGAAGATTGACATCTCGTCCTACTCGATCTCGACGCTTGTCTTCACCGCGCCGCAAGTATTCTTGTATTCGTTCTTGGGCGCGACTGGGCGAGCCTCGCTTCTCGACGAAAATCTGGGCATCTCGCTGGTCACGATGGCTCTGATCATCGCAATTGTTACCCTGATAGCATGGCGGGTAAAAGCTGTACTATCGCGCCGAGCTCCACTGGCCTAGATACCAGCTGGTGTTCCAATCATTTCAGCGGCGTCGGGGGATGCCGCTCATTGGGACGTCGCACCCGCGCTGGACAGAGGTGGAAGTCATGCCGAAAGCTGTCGCAATCTTGCCCGTCGTTCTTGCCATATATTTTCCGATCGCCTGGCACCTAGAGAGCAATTACAAGCCGCAGGAGCCCGGTATTCTGCGCCCTCCATTCGCGCATTACGCGGGGAATGCCTATCTGCGTTACCGGGCCAGTGTGGGAAGCAAGGGTGACACCTCTGCCGAACCCGAGCGCGCAAGGCTGCAGCTGTTCGAGGACGGTAAGCCACTCGGCCCCGCGCACACTGCGCCCCAGGACGTAAGCCAGCTTGGCGCCGGCCGTTTCGCATTTTTTCAAGTTGGCGAAGATCGGCCCGCTTTGGTTTTCTCGACCTCGGACAACTCCGACCCGAACACCAACGGGCGCACCTACCGCATCAACGATCCGAGCGCTCGCGATCCTTACGAGGAGCAACGGCGCCGCTAGGGGCATGGCTTGGAACAAGAAAAATAGCCATCCCAACACTCTTGATCCCACTTGAGCAGACCAACCATTCATTGACCGATGATTCAATCTTCCAGGGTTCGGCGGACGCTTACCGCGCTGTCTGATAGTTGGCGAAGAGCCAGGCCAAATCGCTTTCACGGCACCTCGCCTGATCGGCGAGGGTCGCGCTCGCACATGGATACTTCGGCAAGACTGATCATCGCGTCCCAGCTCTATCCGCCCGACGCGACCACGACGGCGGTCTATGTCAGCAAGATCGCCGAGAGTCTGGCGAGGGATCGTCAGGTCGTCGTGATCTCGGCGACACAAGGCTCGCGCGCGACCGATCAACTGGGCAGGCCCGATATCGTCGAACTCAAGAGCTGGAATCCGCGCAAGTCCGCGATCGTCCAGCGCGCTGCAGCCATCTGCCTTCTTGCGGGCCAGATGTTCTTCTCCGTCTTCAGGCGGGCAAGGTCGGGCGACATCGTGTTCTGCGTCACGACACCGTTCACCCTGCCCTACACCGTGCTGCTCGCAGCTAGGTTGCGCGGTGCAAAGACCATGCTGCTGATCTACGACCTGTATCCGGAAGCGCTCGAAGCGGCCGGCATGATCCGTTCCAACTCGTTCGCGGCCCGGCTGATCCGCTTGGCCAACACGCTGCTATTCCGGCGTCTGGACGCGATCATCGTGATCGGCCGTGACGTACCGCCGCTGATCGAAAAATATCGGGGCGTCGTCGCAAACCAGCTTCACTTCATTCCAAACTGGGCACTGATCCCGATCGGATATCGCAAGGCCGACCCGGCCAGCCGCTTCCGCGCGTCAGATCCGTCCAGATTCATCGTCGGCCTGTCGGGCAATCTCGGCTTCACCCACGCTCCCGCAACGGTTTTCGAAGCGGCCCGCCTGCTGCGGAATGAAACGGACATTCATTTCGTCCTGTCCGGCTGGGGCGTCGGCTGGGCCGTGCTCAACGACCTCTTGGCCAAGGACAGGCTCGAGAACGTCACGGTCCTTGAGCCGGTAGCCGAAGATGAACTCGTCGAATTCCTGTCGGCCGCCGATCTCTGGGTCATTCCCTATCGCCGGCATGTCACCGGCGTCTCGATCCCGAGCCGCCTCTACAATATCCTCGCCGTCGGCCGGCCGGTGATCGTCACCTCGGAAGCGAATTCGGAAGGCGCGCTCGTGCTCGGTGAAGAGGCGATCGGGTGGGTGGTCCCGCCAGAAAATCCCGCCGAGCTCGCGCGAGCCATTCGCGAGGCGGCGGACGATCGACAGGCCACAATGGATAAGGGCGTCCGTGCGGCCGACGTCGCCGAAAAATATCGCGAGGAAGTCGCCCTCGCCCGCTATCGCAAAGTCGTCAACGGCATCAGCCAAGCGCGGACGCGCCGCTGAGGGCACGCACCGTACAAGTAGTCACCACGTTTGACGCGCGTCATAAGACGGTGACCGGCAACGTGACTCGAGGCTACACTTCCCATGGACACTCTCGGCTACTCCGCCAAGCATTGGCTGGGAAAAAATCTGTCGAGCTCCACCGAGCGGACAGCTACCCACATGGCGTTTGGCCATTCCGCAGAGACTACGTGGCCGCGAAACACCGAGTAAGTGGCGCTAGCGAACGTCATCCTCGCTGCCCGAGGGGACGCTGCTAGTTGCGACACAGCTACTTAAGCGGCTTTTCGTACCAGACAAAGTGTGAGAAGCCGTTCTTAGGCCAGCCGCCAGTTTCCTGCTCCAGGATCTTCAGCCCGAACAGATCCGCCAGCGTCTGCAATTCATTTGCGTGATAAAAACGCGCGATCGGCGTAAGAAAAAAGTCGCCGAACTGTTCCCATGATGGCTCAATCGCGGGAAACCTCCACTTGCCTTGCACAAAGCCCAGCGTGGCCCAAAGCGCGAGATGATAAGGCGGGAAAACGGTGAACTTCAGAACTCGGTCGCCGATTTTTTTTCCAAACACATGCTGAACCGCCTTCAGGGGCGGGCTCAGGGCAAAATACAGAGAGCGGTAGAGGTTGTCCCAATTGTAGACTGCATAAAGCATCTTCCCCCCGGGCTTGAGAATGCGAACAAGCTCCATGAAGCATCGCATCGGATCCGGCGTGTGATGTGTCACTCCGTGCGAGATGACGATGTCGGCGACCTCGTCCGCGACGGGAAGCTTGAGGTTAGAGCCGAGAACGCCGTCCGCGTTGAGCGGCGCCCTCTGGATCTGCCGAATCGAGCCATAGGCAAGGTCAATCCCGAACGGCGTTATTCCACGATGCTCCTTGAACGCCTGGACAATGGCTCCCTTACCACACCCGACTTCGATAACGGTGTCAGACCGCGCGAACAGATAGTCGTATTTTGAATCCCGAAGCCAGCGTCCCAACGGAAGGTTGTCGAGATCCATATAGTTGTTGCAGGGAGTCTCATCGTAGTGATCTCGAACGCGGTTGTGGATGCTTTCCGGAATGACCGCCGTCGTTCCTGCATCCGGACGCAAATCGGCAACATTGCCCATGAAGCCGTAGCGCAGTCCAGACGTCTCGCCACGCAAATGATCTCCCTCGATGGAGAGAGAGCCAAGATCAACGGGGTCTCGGAGAAAGCTCAGATATTTGGGAACAAGCGACATCGCATCTCGGCAAAGGCAGAAAACTTCAGGAAAATCCGCAAGGCGGCCGGACCTTAGACTTCTCCGACTTCGCGAAGCAAGCCTCTTGTTGACAGCACACGCCTCATAACGCGAGTTCAGCGCCGATGTCGTAATACTGCATCAAGCCTATGCCCCGATGGGCATATCCGCCCTTAAGGCTTGACAACAAAAGGCAAATTCGAAACATGCTGCGACCCTGGAACCCTTGCGTGCGAGCCACACCGTGACAAGCAAGCCGATGAGCAGTGGCGTCACCTCCCGCTATGCGCGCGAGCGCCATGTCATTGTCTAGCGACACAACCATGGCCGAGCGCTCCGCGCGCATTCGCCTATCGGTTGCAGACCCAGCCGATCTCCTGTTTATTACGGCGGTGGCCATCTGGTTGATCCAGGCCGTCTACATGATTGGGCATGTCGACAGCTGGCTCGACGAAGGCCTCTATCTGATTAAGTCAAGCGAATATTTCAGCGGTCGAGTCCGGCCCTACTCGCTCGAGGACGCGACCGCCTACCCGCCGATCTATTTCTATGTGCTGGGAGCGGCGCAATGGCTCTTCGGCCACGGACATCTGACGGGGCGACTCTTGTCCGTCCTGCTCTCCCTGTGCACGCTCGTTCTTCTGCGCAAGAGCGCAGATCGATGCCTGGGCAACCGGCTGGCCGCCGCACTCGCAGTGCTCATTTATGCCGCCAATCCGATGGTCATCGCGTATATGTCGACCGCGACTCCCTACGCGATCATCACCCTGCTCACCCTGGCATCGTTTCTGGTCGTCACGGAAACCAAGCCGCTCCACCCCTTGCTGCAAACGGCAAGCATGGGCGTGCTTGCCGCCGCACTCGTCCTGATCAGGCTCAATCTCGCAGCCACGCTGCCGATGTTCGCGGCGCTCCATCTGCTCGCAAGCGGACAAGGGCAGAAGCGGGCCTTGGCCACGCTTGGGGGAGCAGCGCTAGTCGCAGGCGCATGTCTCGTCGTCAGCATCATGATCTTCGGGCACGGCCTCTTCGAAACGCTCACCTTCCTGCCCGGCCTTACTCAGATTCTCTGGCGCTTTACCGACGTCGGCACCGAAATGCACGACGTCCTCACCCTCACGCGTTCGCCAAACGACCTGCAGTTCAGCTGGCCCGTGGTTCGCGAGGTCGCGAACCGCTACTTCCTGCAACTCTATCCGGCGTTGCTTTTGCCCGCCATTCCGGGCGGGGTGCTCAGCCTGATGCACTTCCGCCGCATACCGCTGGCAGGCTTCTGCACGCTGTATTTCGTCGTCATGACCCTCGTTCACCTTCTGGGATCCCAGAGCTATTGCCCGCCCTGCCTGATGGCCTATGCCAACTATTTCCTGCCATTTGCGGCCATTCCCGCCGCACTCTGTCTCGTAACGGTCGGAGCAAGAATCCCCGTTTTCGCGAGCCGCACGGGGCTGATCCTGTTCCTCCTTGCTGCGAACTACCACGCCGCTTCGAAGAGCAGGCTTGGAATGCTGATCCCTGATTGGTGGACGAACTCACTCGTCAACGTTCAGGCGCTCGCGCAATCCCTCAAACCGCTTCTTCCTGACGGCCGCATCCTCGTGCTCTCGGACAAATATCAGCCCGTGCAAGCCGTCTGGCTGGCAGGCCGCTTCATCGAGCCCTACAGCGTCAGCCTTTTTCCCAACCTGCGCGAGCCTCTGGACGGTCTCGATGCCGAGACCAAGGCGAAGGCGCGCCATGCTTTGCAGATGCGTGGGTTCCGCGACGCGACAGCTCTTATCGAGGATTTGAACCGACCGACGGCTGCCGTAGCCCTGCAGGAAACGCCTCCGCTGAGTGACATGCTCGCTTTGTACCTCGGAAAACCCAATGCCGAGCAGGTCGAAAACACGCTTCGCGAGCGTTACAGCAAGATAGGCCACGCATCAGAGGGCGGCGTCACCATCTCCGTCTGGATGCCGAAATAAGCTCATGCGCATTCTCGAAATGAACTATGAGTTTCCACCCGTCGGTGGTGGTGGCGGCAAGGCCACCGAAGACCTGGCAGCGGAGCTTTCGAAGCTCGGCCACTCGATCCGCGTCCTGACCGCGCGGCAGGGCAATCTGCCGCGACTGGAAACCAGCGCCGGATTCGAGATCGAGCGCATCTTCGCGTTTCGCAGGCAGCGCGACCGCTGCTCCGTCTGGGAGATGATCGGTTTTATCCTGATGGCCGTTCCAGCGGGGCTGCGAACGGTGCGCACATTTCGTCCGGACGCAATCCACGTTCATTTCGCGGTGCCGACCGGTTTCGCGGCGTGGCTGGTTGCAAAGCTCTCGGGCACGCCATACGTCCTGACGGCGCATCTCGGAGACGTTCCGGGCGGTACGCCGGAACAGACTGACAAGTTCTTCCGCGTGATCAAACCGCTCACCAGGCCAATCTGGCATGGCGCCGCCGCCGTCACGGCCGTCAGTTCATTCGTTGCTCGGCTCGCGCGCGACGCCTATGGACTCGAGGCCCT
Organism: Bradyrhizobium sp. CCBAU 11361; assembly: GCF_028128935.1. Taxonomy (NCBI): domain Bacteria; kingdom Pseudomonadati; phylum Pseudomonadota; class Alphaproteobacteria; order Hyphomicrobiales; family Nitrobacteraceae; genus Bradyrhizobium; species Bradyrhizobium sp. CCBAU 11361. The sequence goes on along the minus strand of NZ_LBJZ01000192.1, from coordinate 74,002 downwards.
TGTCATTCCGAACGGCGTCGATGTCGGCAAGTCACCGGCAGCCCCTCGCGCGCCGGGAAGGACCATCAAGCTGATCTTCGCCGGCCGCATGGTGGCGCAAAAGAATCTTGCGTGGGGGCTGAAGCGGCTCGCGGCGGTCAAGGACCGGAACTGGACGCTCGACCTGTTCGGCGATGGACCGAGCAGAACTGAGCTGGAACGGCATTGTGAGGCGCTCGGCCTCTCTGATCGCGTCGCATTTCACGGCTGGGTCGCACCAGAGGAAGTCGATGTTGCAATGTCGCGCTCCGATATCCTGTTCATGCCCTCGCTGAGCGAGGGTCTTTCCCTCGTCGCAGTCAACGCGCTGGCGCACGGGCTCGCGCTCGCCTGCTCACGCATCGACGGCTTTGCCGACGTGCTCGTCGAGAACGAAAACGGACTTTCGGCGCCGCTCGATGATCCGGAAGGCTTTGAACGCGCTCTCGCGCGCATGCTGGACGACAGGGAAGAGCTATTGCGGATGAAGCTCGCCAGCAGCGCCAAGGCAACCTCATTCGACCGCAGGGCGATCGCGGCCCGCTACGAACAGGTGCTGCAATCAGCATCGTCCAAGCTCAGCCAGAGGCGCAAGTGACACAATGCCAGCGCATCAGTACAAATTCGTAAGTCCACGCGTCATCCGCGGCAACCGAGGCGACCTGCTCAGCCGATGGGGCATTCTGAGCGCTGTTGCGATGATGACAAAGAGGCCGATTGACGTCTTCTGCTCGCGGCAGAGCCATTTGCCGCCGATTCCTGCGGCGTCGATCCCCTACGGCCCCGTCTATAATCTCTTTCCGCCCCTGAGCGGCTGGCGATCCCTCGCGAAGGCCGACGTTGCGCTGTGGACCGGGGGCCTCGACTTGCAGGACGATTCATCGCTCGCCAAGCTGTGCCATACCTGGCTCATCTTCTTCATCTATCGCCTGCTCGGCCTCAAGATCGTTTGCGTCTGCCAAGGCGCGGGTCCACTGGAGTCCCGGGTTGGACGCTTTCTTGCGCGGGCCGTGCTCAATCAGACCAAGGTCTTCATGGCACGCGACAAGGGCACCTTCGATCTCGTCTTTTCGCTTCGCTCGCGCGCCAAGTTGATCCGCTCCCACGACGGCATCTTCCTGCCAGGATTTGAGCCGCTCCAACACCCCACCTCGAAGGTGTTCGCCGACCTTGAGAAGGCGTCAAAGGAACATCGCGGGCCTCTCATCGCGATCAACATGCGCCTGTGGTTCCACTTCACGGGCGGATTCCTCCCGTATCAGTTCGCGAAGGCGTCTTTCCGTGAACGCGCCGACGAACGGATGTCGGCATTCGTGGATGCTTTTGTCACGCTGATCGGCCGGCTTCGCGCCGAGATGGACGCCCGGGTGGTACTGGTTTCGATGTACGAGCCGGGCATCGAGGAATGGGAAGACGACGCGACGTGGCTCGGCCGGTTGAAGGCCAGTTTTGCCAATGACCCAGCCGTCATTTTGTGCGAAGATGACCTGTCGATCCCGGAGTTCACTACCCTTATGAACGGTTTCGACCTGGTGATTGGTACGCGGCTGCACTCGACACTGGCCGCACTGAGGCAAGGCGTGAGAGCGATCCATCTTTCCTACACACTGAAGGGCAAGGACATCTTCGACAGCCTTGGGCTGGCGGAGTTCGCGTTCGATCTGAACGGATTCATCGAAGCGCCGGAGGCGGTCTTCGAGCTTGCGCGCGCGACCATCGACCAGGAGGATCTGCCGGCCCGGATCGCCGCGATCACCGCGAATGCCATTGCCGAAAACTTGCAAGTGCTGGACCAAGCGCTGGCCGAGGCATGCACCGCCAAGGTGGCTTCCGGCGGCCAGCGATCCCCCGGCAATCCGCGATCATCCTGATGTGCGGGATTGCCGGTTTCATCGGCGAGTGGGACGCAGCTCGCCTCAGCGATCTGACAGATGCGCTCGCGCATCGCGGGCCGGACGGACGCGGCGTCGATTTCCTGCCGCCGGGCAACGCGATCGGCCTGCCCGCCAGCGCCGTCGGATTGGGACATCGCCGACTATCGATCATCGACGTCGCAGGCGGCGCGCAGCCGATGTGGGACGCGGACCATACCGCCGGCCTCGTCTTCAACGGCGAGATCTACAATTTTCGCGAGCTTCGCAAGGAGCTCGAGGCCCGCGGCCAGCGCTTCTCGACGCATTCCGACACCGAAGTCATCCTTCATGGCTGGCGTGTCTGGGGCCCGCGTGTCGTCGAGCGCCTCGAAGGGATGTTCGCATTCGGCCTGTGGGACACGCGCACGCGAAGCCTGTTCCTGGCGCGCGACCGACACGGCATCAAGCCCCTCTATTACTCGCTTCCCGGCCCCGGCCAGATCATGTTCGCCTCCGAGATCCGGCCGCTGCTGCGCGCCGCGGACCGCGCGGCGACGATGAACAGATCTGCTCTCTACGAGTATCTTCTCAGGGGCTGGTCGGCGCAGGAATCAACGGTCTTTTCCGGCATTCGGCAGCTTCAGCCGGGCTGCTTCATGCAGTTCGATCCCGCGAAGGGAGCCGGCGCAGCAAATATCGAGCGGTACTGGCGCCTGCAAAGGCCTGGCAGTGCTCCACCCGCCGCATCCGCCGAAGAGGTCTCCGATACGCTGCGAACGCTATTTGACAACGCGGTGTCCTCGCATCTGGTAGCCGATGTCGAGGTTGGCGTGCTGTTGTCGGGTGGATTGGATTCCTCGGCCGTTGCCGCCTCGATGGCAAGGCTGGTGGACCCGTCATCGATCCAGGCCTTCACGATCGGATTTGGTCTTCCCGACGACGAGATCCCCTTTGCGAGGTCGGCCGCGAGCCATTGCGGGATCAGCTCGAACGAGCTCCTGGTCGATCCGTCCGTGTTCTCATCGGGCTTCACCGATTGCATTGAGAGCCTGGAAGAGCCGATCGCCCATCCGGTCATGCAGACGACCTGGCAGGCGGCAAAATTCGTCCGGCAGAATGTGAAGGTGGCGCTGCTTGGCGAAGGATCGGACGAACTCTTCGCGGGGTATCCGCACTATCGCCTGTTCAGACCGCCCTTCTCGCTGCTGCCGCGCCGCCTGGTGCGGAAATACGCAGTTGACGTCATGTGTCTGATGCCGGGTAGCCGCACGCTCGCGCGCCTGATGACGCCGGGCTCCTGCCAGCCGGACGCGCTCGAGGCCATCGAGCGCAGGATTCAGGCATGGTTCGGCGGCGACGATGACGCCGATGATATGCTGCGATTCGAGGCCGAGACCGCGCTCGTCCAGAACCAGCTCATGCGCGTCGACAAGCTGACGATGGCGCATTCGATCGAGGCGCGGGTGCCGTTCCTGGACAAGACATTCGCCGAATACGCCAATGCGCTCCCCTTCGGACTGAAGACGGAGAAAGGCGTGGCGAAGGCGATTTTCCGCAAGGCCATGCAGTCCCGGTTGCCGCCGGACGTCCTTCATCGTCCCAAGTCCGGCAAGAAGGGTACACAGGCGCTGCTTCCCATGATCAACGCCCTGCTGGCGCCGGGCGGGCCGCTGCATCATCTGATCGACGAAAAATCGATCGCGGCGAGGGGCTTGTTCGATCCGAAAGCGACGCGCGACTGGATTGATGGTATGGGTTCACCCGCCGTTCGCCACCACCCGATCGAGAGCCGACGGCGCGCCAAATTTGCGCTAGCCCTCGCCGTTCTCGAGCAGTGGTGCCGCCTCTACCTCGACGTCGACCGCAGGACCTCTCCGGTCGAGACCAGACACATTCCAGAACCTTCCAGCGCCCGCCATAGCCCCAATGTCCTCTGACTCCGCTGCAGTTTCCCCGTTCGATCGTCTGGAGCCTTCGCTGTTCACCAAGCTACGGCAGCAGCTCCATCCGATCTATGTCGAGTCGTTCGGCCCGATCGCGGGTTCACAGCATCACCTCGATCGGATGACGGACGACAGTCTGGACGTGAAACGGTCGATCGCCCAATTGTCACTCTTCGAGAAGGAAAGCGGCCGCAGCCTGCGGGGGTTGAAGCTGCTCGAGGTGGGCGCCGGGCTCGGTCTGACGGTGACCACGGCCAGGCTGCGGTTCGGGGCCGAAGCCTACGGCCTCGAACCAGGCGGTGAAGAGTTCAGCGGCACCTACGAACTCGGCCAGCAGCTGCTGGACGGCTGCGGGCTAGATCCCGGGCTCCTCGTCAATGGAGTTGGGGAGCACATTCCCTTCCCTGATCAGAGCTTCGACGCGGTCATATCGTCCAACGTGCTCGAGCACGTCGCCGATCCCGCAGCGGTGATGAAGGAATGCTTCCGGGTGCTGCGGCCCGGCGGCGTCTGCCACATGGTGATCCCGAATTTCGGGAGCTGGTGGGAGGGCCATTACGGCCTGCTGTGGCTGCCGCACAGCCCGCACTGGCTCGGCCGGCTTCGCGTGCGCCTCGCAGGACGGGACCCGGCCTATGTCGACACGCTACAGCTCATCACACCCGCCAAGATGAAGCGCTGGATCGCGCCATTCGGCGGCAGGATCGAGGTCAAGGGATGGGGCCAGGCGCTGTTCGAGGAGCGCGTGCGGTCGCTGAACTTCGAAGAGTATTCAACCCTGGGACTCGCCAAGAACCTGCTGCGGGTATTCCATCAGCTCGGGGTCGTCACGTTTCTGCTTGGCCTTGCACGAATATTGCGCTGGGAGACTCCCATCGTTCTCACCTTCGTCAGGACATCATGAAGCTTCGCCCCGGCCTGCTTCGGCAGTGGACGAGCGCCCCGCAGGTCTCACGGCTGGCCTGGCGCGGCTGTCAATTGCTGATCTCCGCGTCGCTGATCCTGTGGCTGCTGTCGAAGGTTGATTCTGCGACCATCAGCGCGATCGCCGGCTTTCCGCCCGCGGTTCTTGCCATCGCGCTCGTCATCTTTGCGACCAGTCAGGTGTTCGGTGCGTTGCGGCTATGGGTGCTGCTGCGCGGCCAAGAGGCAACGTTTTCACCGCTCTTCCTGATGCGACTGACCTTCATTGGCTTCTTTACCAACAACTTCCTTCCCAGCACGGTCGGCGGCGACGTCTACAGGGCGGCGGCGCTCACGCGCGGCGGCCACGACCTCAAACTCGCGATCCTGACCCTGGTCGCCGACCGTCTGCTGAGCCTTATCATCGTTGTGCTGATGACGGCGGCTGCGCTGCCCTTCACCAATTTCTGGGAGCTGCGGCCGAGCGCGACCGGAATCTCCGCCCTATCGCTCGCGATCTGGATCGCGGCAGCGCTTGCCGTGGTAGGCATGCTGGGCGCCCTGGCGAGCCGTAGCCCTTCGTTCCGGCCGGCGGTCACGAGGCTGGGCCAGAAAATGGCCGCGGCCACCACACGCGCGTTTCGCTTCGTCGGCATGCCGGGCGCCCTTGCGCTCGCGATCCTCTTCTCCGTCCTGAGCTCCGCCGCGTCGATCCTGGCCCAGTTCATCATCGCGCAAGCGCTCGGAATGGGGGTCGACGTCATGCAGCTCACTGCCGTCATCGGCCTCGTGACGCTGGCGGCCCTGATGCCCGTCTCCATCAACGGCATCGGGCTGCAGGAGGCCGGCCTCGTCGCGCTGTTTCAGCTCCTCGGCGTTGCGCAGGAGCCGGCCATTGCCTTTGCAGCCTTCAGCAGAGCGTTGATCCTCGGAACGAGCGTCATCGGTGGCCTCCTGCTGATGTTCTCGGGCCGGGGGTCGGCAGGTCAGGCTCACCGTCCGAACCGGTAGTTCTCTGCGGCGAGATCCGAGCCGCGGTAGAGCCAGCCCATCTGATAACCACGATAGTCGAGCGTCAGGACAGGCCGTGATTTGGGCTGCGGAACGCCCTGAACGATGCGGGTTCGGTTGAACAGATAATAGTCGTGATCGCCCAGGGGCTCTTTTCCCTTCACCTCGCTACCATCGCGAATGGTGAAGGGCCTGGGACGTTCGGGCAACCACCGTCCGAAATAGAGGTCATAGATTTGTGCGCCCCGACAGACGTCCGGCGATGTCAGGCAGAGCTTTTCGAGCTTGTCGCCGAGCAGTGCGCGCTCCTCGCCCCAGCCCATCCAGGACGCGTTGAGCCGGCCGACCTCTGCAAAGCCAGCATCGTCGTAGTTCAGCCAATAGGGACGAAAGGCGGCATACAGCGGACGGAAAGGCGCCGTCTCGATGACGAGAAAGAGCGACAGAATGAACGCACCGATCGCAGCTGGACTCATTCGCGCGCCGGTTTTCAGGATGTATTCCTCCGCGCGCGAGGCGACCACCAGAAGAGAGGCGGTCAGAACGAGAAACAGCGCAATGTTCAGATAGCGGTGGGCGATCGGGACTTCCAGCAAGGCGCCAAGCATCGCGAGCGCCAAGGCGACGAGAAAGAAAAGACCGGCCGCAACGTCATATTCCCGGCGACTAGTCACCAGCGCCGCGTTCGCAATAAGGTAAATGAGGAAAACGAGCGTCGGCATCGCGACGACCAAGATCTCGAACGCGTAGCCGACATAGGCGATCCTCGTTCCAATCGAACTGCTCAGCCCGAAATGCAGCCACACCCCGTTCATCGCGAATGACGGCGTTATCGGACTTGGATGAAACGGCGCCCAATAGGGCTGAAGGAAGGCCGTAGACAGCAGGCCCGCAGCAGCACCGAGAAGCATGGTACCGCCGACCGCCGGCGGAAGGTAGCGCATGATCAGCACTTGCCGCGCAGGACTGATGCGCCTGGTCAGGGTGCCGATCGTAGCGCCGGCTCCAACCAGGCACGCAATGGCGACCGACGCAGCGATAAAGCGGTTCGGGACCTGCCCGCTACCCTTCCCCGACAGGATTTGCATCGGAACCCATGCCCACGAGCTCATGGCATCGGCAACCCCTACCCAAACGCTCTTCCACAAGGGTCTCGGCAGCGACAACGAATACAAGGCCGTGGAGGCGACCGATACGCAAACCGATATCAGGATGCCAATGAGAACGCACCGCGCGGCGGCCTTAGCCGGACGGGCGGGCCATCGGCGCGCAGCCAGCACCCCTGAGGCCATCAACACTGCGCCGAGTATCGGAGAACCCGACAATTTTTCCTGCGCGGCGAGCGTTGCGACAACGATCGCGCCCAGAATTGCGGCGAGCCCATTGCGGGTCCCGCTTGAAAACGCAAGAGCAGCCAAAAGCAGCGATATCGTCGCCGCCAGCGCCGACACCATGTCGTAGTTGAAGGTCTTGATCGTGATGTTGCTCATTGGAAACACGAACAAGGCGGTAACCGAGAAGAGAAGTATCGGCGGACTAAGCGCGTCGAAGCCGCCCAGCCTGGCGATCAGGAGATAGATCGTCAGCAGCAGGAATGCCCCGATCAGCCAGTGAACGGCCTTCAGGACCATGCGGATCTGATCCTCGGCGAGACCCATGGCCTCCATCAGCCGCACCTCGTAGACGGCGACAGGCAAGGTCGTGCGAAATGCGCCCGCCTCGATCTGGCGGTAAGCCCGGTCTGCAGGATCCAGCAGAACGTTGGTGATCGCGGTCTCGTCGATCGTCATGAATTGCGTATCGCGCTCAACCGACGCCAAAATGGGAATCAGCAGCGGAAGCGCAACCGCGATCGCATAGGCCAGGCTCTTGGCTTGCTGTCGCAGGCGCGCCACGATCGCCGACCAGACGATCAAGCCGGCGCCCAGCTCGATGGCGTTGACCGGCAGCCAGTCAGACAGCGGATTGAGCAGGAACATCCTCGATTCCAGTTCGACAAAGGGCCTAGGCCGGCCGCCGCAACACCGCATTGATGGACTGGGCGAACACCTGGCCGCGGTCCGCCGAGTCCAATAGTCTTGCGATCCCTGTGAGCAACCAGCTCGCCGAGCGGGCCGCGTGAGGGAAACCGGGAGAATACAACAGCGATGTCGTCAGCATGCTACCCGCCTGTAGCGTCGCATGCGCGAGGCCGCCGGCGGCTGAGAGCTCGACGATTTCGAATCCCGCGTCACGGGCGAGCTTCTCCACCCCGTAGCGGGTGAAGCGGAAGTAGTCGTGCGGCTGACCGTGAAGATAATAGAGGAACGGCACCGAGAGGATCAGGACACCGCCCGGTTTGAGCACGCGTAGCAACTCGGGAAGCGCCGTCCACGGCTGCGGCATGTGTTCAAGAACCGAGCAGCAGAAGATGGAGTCAAAGGTGCTGTCCGGAACCGGCAGCAGTCCTTGCGCGTCGGAGACGAAATCGAGATCCGGATGGGTGGGGAAGGCGTCCGTTGCGAAGTAGCTGCTGGCCCGGGAGCGGATCGCGGCGCGCCAGGCCAGCCTCCCGGCGCCCAGGTCCAGCGTCGTGCCCTTCACGTGGCGATGGATCATCGGAAGCAGCGCGCCGTAGGCTGTGCGATGGTCGACGGCAAGGTCCCAAAATTCATCGGAGCCGATCGTTCGATCGCAGACTTCGTTCCAACGTCGCTGCAGCCAGCCAATCACAGCCGTTCATCCTATGGAGCAAGGTGGGACAGGCGCGCGTCCAGGCCGAGCCAGATCCACAGCGCGCCCCGATCGTCGCACTTTTTTGCCGCATGGTCGGCCCAGCGTCGCGACAGGACGCGCTGATTGAGGAAGCTCGTTCGTGACGAGGCGGGCATCGGGAGCTGCCGCAGCCACCGTGCGATCGGGGCACCGAACCCCTTCTTCGCCCGATTGAGGATGTCGTCAGGCAGCCGGTTGCGGAGCGAGCGCTTCAATATCCACTTGCTCACACCGTTGCGCAACTTGACGTCGATCGGCAGGCGCCGTGCGAACTCCACCACGTCGTTATCGAGAAAGGGAGCGCGGACTTCGAGCGATTCGAGCATCGAGCTGCGATCCGACTTCACCAGGATATCGTCGGGCAGGTAGAGGTTGGTGAAGAACTCCAGCGTGCGGTTGGCATCGTCACGGGCTTCCGATTGCTCCCACGCCGTTATCGCTTCCCCGTACAGCGTCTCCGGATCCACCTGCTCCTCGAAGAGTTCCGATATTTCCCTGCTGCCGAGGGCGCCGAGCCACGCCGCATTCCACATCGACGGCTTCAGGCTCAGGCCCCTCAGGCCGCGCTTGACCTTGAAATCGAAACTCATGTTCCGCTCGGAGGGCGGCAGCCGACTCGCCAGAACGGAGATCGCCTGATGGATCTTGCGCGGAACCATCCGATCGTACATGCGGGCAAGCCCGAGAATCTTGAAAGGATCGTAGCCGGCAAAGAGCTCGTCGCCTCCGTCGCCCGACAGCGCCACTTTAACGCTCTCCGCAGCGTACTTGCACAGTACCGACGTCGGGACGATGGAACTGTCCCCCATGGGCTCGTCGATACGCCCGAGCAAGGCGACGAGCTCCGATCGCACGGCGTCGAGATCACAGAGCTTGAAGTGCCAATTGCATCCGACGAGCTTGGCGACCCGCTCGGCGTAACGAGACTCATCGAAGCTGGGCTCGGTGAACCCAATCGAGAAGGCGTCAATGGTCTTGGGGTCGCGCGCGTCCGCCGCATGCGCCAGGATCGCCGAGGAATCCACGCCACCGGACAGAAAAAGACCTAGCGGCACGTCGCTTTCGAGCCGTGCGGACACGGACTTGCCGAGAAGATGGTCGAGCTCCTCTGCCCAATCATCTTCCGTCCCCGCGGGCGCTGCGTCGGTCAGAATTGAGAAGCGCCAATACGATCGCTCGATAGGGGTTGGCAGCGGAGCATGGTCGATCTGGGACAGGTTGATATCGAGCCAGCTGCCGGGCCGCAACCGCTGGACCCCGGCGAGCGGCGTCCTAGTTCCTGGGATAAAGCTGTATGCAAAGAGCTTCTGTATCGCCAGACGATCGATGCCGGTCCCCCTCAACGAAGGATGTTTGGTCAACGCCCCGAGCTCGGAGGCAAAGACGAACTCTCCGTTCTTTACGGTCCAAAACAGAGGCTTTTCACCGAACCGATCGCGCGCGAGGACTAAGCGCTCGCCAGCACGATCGAGTAGCGCGAAGGCGAACATTCCGTTGAGCCTGGGCAGCAGTTCCTCGCCCCATTCGACCCAGCCGTGAAGCAGCACCTCGGTATCACTGTGGGATGTCGCGAAGCGATGCCCGCGCGCCTCCAGCTCCGACCGGAGACTTCGGTGATTGTAGATTTCGCCATTGAATACGACCGTGATGCGGCCATCCGGAAGAGACATCGGCTGGATGCCGCCTCCGATGTCGAGAATGGCGAGACGCCTGTGCGCGAGGTGTACGTGCCTCTTCGTATCCGACAGGAAGCCTTCTCCGTCGGGTCCCCGATGGGCAAGCTCGCGCGCCATCGTCCTCAGGACGGCGGGATTCTCGGCGCCGACGAAGCCTGCGATTCCGCACATGTCAGTCGCTTTCAGCCTCGAAATTGATCCGATTCTTTACATCGTAAATACGCTTGCTCTGCGACTCGAAGTAGATCCGGACCATCAGCTCCGCGAGCAACCCCATCAGGATACACATCGTGCCGGTGATCGCGCACAGCGACACGAGAAGCGGCAGCGGCGTCTGGATGAAGGTGATGCCGTCGAAATATTTCAGCCAGAGAGAATATAGGCCGGTACAGAACCCAAGGGCGAAGAAGGCGACCGCGGCTCCGCCGAAGACGTAAATCGGCTTCGTTTCGTATTCGGTGAGGAACTTGACCAGCAGCAGATCGAGCACGACCTTGAAGACGCGCTCCAGCCCGTATTTAGACTTGCCGGCGCGACGCGGGTGGTGCGCGACCGGAATTTCCACCACGCGGCCTCCCTGCCAGGCGGCGTAGATTGGGATGAATCTGTGCATCTCGCCATACAGCCGGAAACCGCGCAGAAGGTCGGCCTTGTAGGCTTTGAGCGTGCAACCATAGTCGTGGAGCGACAACCCCGACAGCCAGGAGATGAGCCGATTGGCGAGCCGCGACGGGAAATTCCGCAGGAGTGCGTTGTCCTGCCGATCTCGGCGCCAACCCGACACGACGTCGAACCCCTCGTCCATCTTGGCAAGGAGCCGCGGAATGTCGTCGGGATCGTTCTGCAGATCACCGTCCATAGGCACAATGACGTCGCCCCGCGCCGCATCAAATCCCGCCATCATGGCGGCGGTCTGGCCGCAGTTTCTAGCGAAGGTGATGACCTTGAACCGGGAATCGGACGCGGCCAGGCGCTCGAGTTGCTGCGCCGAGCCGTCGGTCGACCCGTCATTGACCAGAATGACCTCAACCTCCCGTCCAAGCGTCGAGATGGTCTTCGCGAGCGCCGCACGAAGCGGCTCAATGTTGGCCTCTTCGTTGAAAATGGGAATGACGATCGATAGTCTCGCGGCCCGACTTGGCATTTCCAGCTCTGAAGTCGGCGCAACGTCGGTCATGACAGCCTTCCAGATAGATCCCCACGCTGAGCGATAGAGCTGCCCGCCCCCACCCTTTGACGTGGTACTTCGAACGCAAAGGCATCGTCAACTAGTAGATCTGCAGCCCCCGGCCTGGTGAATTAAGGTTGTCGGCCGCTTGCCTGGGCCCGGCATTTCGGATAGCCAGACATCACTCACTGCCGACATGGACGATGATGTCAGGAACTGGTCAGAGCCTCTACCGACGCGCACGTAAGGTAATGCCCGGCGGAACGCAGCTGCTCTCAAAGCGGCCGGAAATGTTCCTGCCAGAGCAGTGGCCGACTTATTTTAAATCGGCCAAGGGCGCCGAGGTCGTCGACCTCGATGGCAAGACCTATCTCGACATGAGCTATTGCGGCATCGGCGCCACGATTCTGGGCTTTGCCGATCCCGACGTCGATGCGGCGGTGAAGACCGCGATCGACATGGGCTCGATGTCGACCCTGAACTGCGCCGAGGACATCGAGCTCGCGGAACTGCTGGTCGAGCTGCATCCTTGGGCAGACATGGTGCGCTTCGGCCGCGCCGGCGGCGAGGCCATGGCGATCGCGGTCCGTATTGCGCGTGCGGCGACCGGCCGCGACATGGTAGCGTTCTGCGGCTATCACGGCTGGCACGACTGGTATCTCAGCGCCAATCTCGGTGAGACCACCGCGCTCGACGGCCATTTGCTGCCGGGCCTCGACACCAAGGGCGTGCCGCGCGGGCTCGCCGGCCTGATGCATCCGTTCCACTTCAACAAGCTCGACGAGATCGAGGCGATCGTCGCCGCCCATGGCGAGCGGCTCGCTGCGATCGTGATGGAGCCGGTGCGTTCCAGCGAGCCCGAGCCGGCCTTCATCAAGGGTATCCGCGCACTCGCCGACCGCTGCGGCGCCGCGCTTATCTTCGACGAGGTGACCTCCGGCTTTCGCATCAACTCCGGCGGTGCGCATCTCGCCTACGGCGTCGACCCCGACATGGCCGTGTTCGCCAAGGCGATCGCCAACGGTTTTCCGATGGCCGCAATCGTCGGCCGCGACTCGGTGATGGACGCTGCGCAAGAGACCTTCGTCAGCTCGACGGCCTGGACCGAACGCGTCGGCCCGGTCGCAGCCCTGGCCACCTTACGGAAGCATCGCGAACAGAACGTCGCCCGGCACCTGATGCGGATTGGCAGCCGGATCCAGAAGGGCTGGACCGAGGCGTCACAGGCCACCGGCATGCCGCTGCACGTCTCCGGCATCTCGCCGCTCGGCCATTTCGCCTTCGATCTGCCCGACGCTCAGGAGGTCCGCACGCTGTTCACGCAGATGATGCTCGACCGCGGCATCCTCGCCACCGGCTCGTTCTACGCGATGTGGTCGCACACCGACGCCCACGTCGATCGCTACCTGGAAACGGTGAACGAGGTGTTCCGCGGCTTGCGAACCGCGGTCGACCAGAAGGCCGTCAAGCAGTTGCTGCGCGGCCCCGTCGCGCATTCCGGATTCAAGCGGTTGACCTGACCAGATCCCAGAGCGTTTTCAAGCGAAGTGGGCACCGGTTCGCGTCAAGAAAACGCGTAAGACTAGACTCCAAAAATATCGCGCACCACATTGCGCGATGTCGGTGACCTTGCAGCCTTCGGATAGATGCCGTGCAAGATGCTGTCGGCGGCAAGCGCACCGCCATCGATGATGATCGCGCCTGTCGACACGAAGGTGTTGTCGCCCACTGCAGTCTTGCCGATGACGCGGCTGCCACCATACATCACGATGCCGCGGCCGAGCGACGGATAGTCGTTGTCGAGGTTCGCTCCCACCGTGCAGTTGTGATAGCAAATGAAATAGTCCGAATAGCTGGCGCGGCCGAGCACGGTGCCGACCGGATGCTGGACCGCAAACACGTCGGGCAGCTCCACCTCGTAGAACGCATCGAGCGCGTGCAGCGCCTTGTTGAGCGCATAGGCCTTGTCGGCGATGGGATGGCCCGACCGCTCGCGAAACGCCGAATTGGCGAGATAGTAGAGGAAGATCGCGTACTGGTCGGAGTGCCAGTGCGAAAACCGCGCCTCGCCGTTTGCAAAGAACCCTTTCAGCCTCACGCGCGAAAAACAGTGATCGATCCGGCCGAGCGCGAGATCGACGAATTTTGGGAGATCGCCGAGGTCGGCGCCGTCGGGGAACAGGTTCTCGAACTGCTTGCGCACATAGAGAGCGAGATCATTGCGGGCAAGCGAGAGCTGCACGGTGCTAGTTCCTGCTTGAGGAGCTGGCGCGCACGTCGAGGCCGCGCGAGAGCAGATGGCTGCGCAGCTTGATCGGGCTGTGATCGGTGAACAGGAACATCGAGGAGACCGCGACCGCCGAGGCGCCGGCCTCCAGCGCGTCGATCGCGTGCTGGAGCGAACCGCAGCCGCCGGAGACGATCAGCGGCACGCTCAGTACGCTGGCGGCCTTGTGGATCATATCGAGGTCGTAGCCGCTCATGGTGCCGTCACGGTCGATTGAGCCGAGCAGCACCTCGCCGCAATGCAGATCCTCACAGCGCTGCGCCCATTCGATCGGATCGAGCGCGACATGCTCCCGCCCCCCGTCGATGAACACGCTAGCGTGGTTGGGATTGATCTTCTTGTAGTCGATCGACACCGTCATGCACTGGTCGCCGAAGGTGCGCGCCGCCTCGCGCAAAAACTCCGGACGCCGCACGGCCTCCGAATTCACCGACACCTTGTCGGCGCCGGCGCGCAGCAGCATGTTGACATCGTCGAGTGTCTTGACCCCGCCGCCGACGGTGAACGGCATGAAGACCTCTTCCGACATCCGCTCGATGATGTCGACGACGCGGCCGCGCGAGGCCGCGCTCGGCACGATGTCGAGCACGATCAACTCGTCGACGCCGTAATCGTTATAGACCTTCGCCGTCGTCACCGGGTTGCCGGCGGCGCGCTCGTTCTCGAAGAAGCGAACATATTTGACGAGCCTGCCATCGCGCAGCAGGAATTTTGGGATCAGGCGCTTCTTCAGCATCGACGTCAGGGATTCCAGCGCAGGAAATTGCTCATCAGCTCGATCCCGGTGTCCTGGCTCTTCTCGGGATGGAACTGCGTGGCGACGATATTGTCCCGCGCGATGATCGCGGTCACCGGCTGGCCGTATTGGGCGACGCCGACCACGTCCCGCGCGTCCCTGCAGCGCATGGCAAAGGAGTGGACGAAGTAGAACGCCAGATTGCTGTCGCGGATATTGGCCAGGATCGGATGGCTGCGCTCCTTCGCCACCATGTTCCAGCCCATATGCGGAATCTTCAGCGCGGGATCGTTCGGCATCAGCCGCGCGACATCGGCATCGAACCAGCCTAGCCCGCGATGGACCACGCCGTCGTCTGCATGCTCCTCGGAGGTGTTGGCGAGCACCTGCATGCCCAGACATACCGCAAGGAACGGCTTGCCCTTCTCGCGGACATGGCGCTCCAGCATCTCGTTAATGCCGCGGGCGCGGATGTTGCTCATGGCGTCGCCGAACGCGCCGACGCCGGGCAGGATGATGTGGGAGGCATCCGCGATCGCATCCGCCTCATGGGTCACGACCGGGTCGAAGCCGCAATATTCGACGGCGTTCTTCACCGAGCGCACATTGTTGATGCCGTAATCGACGATCGCTACGCCTGACATCGCCTGCTCCCCCGGCGCATCGACGCGCCACCTGTTCGCTCCTGCCAGCCTATCCCTTGCCGCCGCCGATCTCGACGCCCGGATGGTTCGGCCACGGCACCTGCGTGTTGTTCCACTTGTCCATGTCGGGCATGCGGCGCCCCGGCTCGACCGTGTTCGGTGAGAACTGCCAGGGGCTGACCTCGTGCTTGATCGCGATGCCCAGGAACTGCTCCTCGGTGAGCTGGAGATAATCGAGGAATAGATCGAGGCTCGGCGGCCGCTTGCCGTCGAATTCACGTACCAGCGCCTCGCCCTGCTCGCGGGTCATGCGCTTGTTGCGGATATCGATGTTGGCGAGATGGTTGGTCCGGCCCATGCCGCGTTTGATGTATTTGAGATAGTCGCGAACCCCCTGGAAGAAGCACTCGATCTTCTCGTAGTCGTATTCCGGCGGAATGCCTTCGACTTCCTGGCCCTTCCAGCCGAGCTCGCTCTTGATGATGTCGACGTGCTTCTTGGTGTCCCACTTGATGTAGCTGCCGAGACACACCGAGCGGCACTTGATCCGCATCAGCTCCTTGCGCGCCGGATAGACGAACGGATAGAGGTCGCGCTTGGCAACACGGCCGCCGAGAAACTCGTACATGTCGTCGGCGGTGATGCCGAGATTCATGGCGCGGTTGAAGCGCTTCTCGTCGACCTCTTCCATCTCGTCGTAGGAATAGAACGACTGATATTCCGCGAGACTCTCGCCCCAGATCAGGAGCGGCGTCTCGTAGCGGATCGCGACCTGCATGGTGTGGGCATAGATGCCGGTGTGGCAGTGCCAGCAAAAGTCGCCGCGGCGCTTCAGCGACTCCAGCATCAGTTCGCGCACCACGTGCCAGTTCGGCGTGAAGTTCAGCACGTCGACGCCGAGTTGCTTGAACACGCTGGTGTTGTTCTCTTCGATCAGCGGCCGGTAGAACCAGTGGTCGAAGCGTACGACCAGAGGCTTCAGGCCGAGCTTGCGCACGACGTACCAGAGCTGGAACACGCTGTCTTTGCCGCCCGAATAGGGCACGATGCAGTCGTAAAGGCCCTTGTCGCGGTATTGACCTACCAGCTCCATCATCTGCTTGTAGCGATCGTCCCAGTTGATCTGGGTGTCACGGACCTCGATCTGACGGCAAACGCTGCAGGAACCGGATTCGTCGAACGACGTCGCCTCAGCCGTTTCTGGCAGCAAGCATTTGCTACAGCTCAACATTTCAGGAATTCTCGCGATTGCTTGATTTGCTGCGGGCTTACCACGCCGTCCAGCCCCCGTCGACCGCAATGCACTGGCCCGTCACATAGGCCGACAGGTCGCTCGCCAGATAGGCGACGGCGCCCTTCATGTCGTCCTCCCGAGCCATCCGCGCAAGCGGCGTGCGGGCCACATACCGGCTTAAGAACGGCTCCGGCGTCGCCCTGAACACACCTCCAGGCGCCACGGCGTTGACCCGGACCTTAGGGGCCATGGTGGTCGCAAGCCAGCGCGTCATCTGGATCAACCCGCCCTTGCTCGCAGCATAGGCCGCAGGGTTCCCAAGCGCGGTTCCCTCGTAAAGCCGCCAGTCCGGCCCGGCGAGCCCGTAGATCGAGGAAATATTGATCACGCTGCCATGGCCGGATTTGGCCAGATCCTCGGCTGCTGCCTGGATCAGGACGAAGGGCGCGGTCAGGTTGACCTCGAGCGCCCGCCGCCAGGTCGCATCCGACTGCTGCTCGAACGGGACCGCCCATCCCTCAAGCCCGCTGGTGCCGACAAAGGCCGCGCAGTTGACGATGATGTCGATGCCGCCGAACGCCTCGCGCACCCGCCGCGGCAGATCCTTCACCGCTTCTCCCTGCTCGAAATCGCAGTCGAACATCTCTGCCTTGACCGGCCAGCTCTTCGCGAGCCCTGCCGCGGCCTCCTTGCCGGCAGACGCTGCCATATCGATCAGCGCGATCGTAGCGCCTAACTCGGCAAGGCCGCCTGCAATCGCGCGGCCGATATGACCGGCGCCCCCGGTGATGACAGCGACGCGCCCGTCGAGTGACATCATCTCTCGGAGCGAACGTTCGGTGCTCATCCGAAAATCCTCTGAAACTCGTCGGAGGCGCGCTGCAGATCATCGAGCCGGCCGACATCGATCCAGTACTCCCGCAGCGGGAATACCACCGATGGCTCGCCGGCAGCGATCGTTCGCTCGATCAGCGTCGGCATATCGACGGCCTCGTTGGCGTCGATATGATCGAGCACGGCAGGATCGAGCAGATAGACACCGGCATTGACGTAGAATTTCTGCGTCGGCTTTTCGCGGATGCCGAGCAGGCGATGGTCGTCGAAATCGATGACACCGAACGGTACCGTCACCGAATGCTCGCGCACACAGACGGTAGAGAATGCCTGATGCTCGCGATGGTATTTCAGCATCTGCTCGAAATTCACGGTGGTCAGCAGATCGCCGTTCATGACAAAAAACGGCTGCGCCGGCCGTTCGGGCAACAGCGACAATGCGCCCGCGGTGCCGAGGCGCGCATTTTCCTGCAAATAATTGATCTCCACGCCCCAAGCCGAGCCGTCGCCGAAATAGTCGCGGATCATGTCGGCCTTGTAGTTGACCGAGATGAAGAACTTGCCGAAGCCGGCCTTGACGAAACCGCCGAGCACGGTCTCCAGGATCGGCTTGTCGCCAACCCGGATCAGGGGCTTCGGTATGTCGTCGGTCAGCGGCTTCAGCCGCGAGCCGAGGCCGCCAGCCATCAGGACCACCCAGTGGTCGGATTGCTGCGCGAGCGCCAGGTCGTCGATCAGCTTGACCTCGACCACCCTGCCCTCGGCATCGACGATCGGAAGTTGGTGGATCGAATGCTTGCGCATCAGATTGAGCGCAGCCGGATTGGAGATGCCGACCGACGCCGTGATCGGATTGCGGTTCATCACGAGGTCGACGGAAGCATCGAGCCCGACGCCGCCGAGCAGCGCACGCCGCACGTCACCGTCCGTGACGGTGCCTACGATCCTGCCGTCGCGTACGACCACGGCGAGCTGCAAATGGCCCTGATCGATCCGCCGCAGCGTTTCGATCAGGGGCGTATCTTCACTGACAGCGAATATCTCTTTCATCGCGAACCAATCCGGTCGCCGCCGGCGAAGGTACCGGCCCCGACATTCCTTGCAACCACGGCGCCCGCGGCAACAACAGCCCCCGCTCCCACGCTGAGGCGCCCCAGAATGACGGCGCCCGCGCCGATATGGGCGCCCTCACCAATCGAGACGCCGCCGCACAGCACTGCCCCCGGCGCGACATGGGTGTGATCGCCCACGATGCAGTCATGCTCCACCACTGCGCGCGTATTAACCAGAACGTTCCGCCCAAGCCGCGCGGCCGGCTGGACAACGGCACCCGCCATCACCTGGGCGCCGTCGCCTAGCGTTGCATCGGAGGCTATCGTCGCAGGGACATGCGAGATCACCGGAAACCTGTAGCCTAGGGCGGCGAAGCGGCCAAACAGCTCACGCCGCCCGGAGAGCCCCGAATCGGCGCGCGAGGCGCGGTTGCCCAGGCCATTGACGAGTTCGACTTGCCCAACGCTCATCTTCAGGACGTCTTCGTCGGGTCCGGTGATCGGGACCCCGCTCACCAGCCCACCCACTAATGCGGTGTCGCGATCCACCACCGCGGCCGGACGTATGCAACGGCTCCGCAAGGCCTCGATGACGACTCGCGCATGACCTCCGGCGCAGAGCACGATCAGGCTCATGGCTCCAGCGCCTCGTTGGCGGCATAGTCGCGTTGCGCGATCTTACCGAGATAGTTCCAGTATTCGATCGGCGCGATCCCGTCACCGGGCCGCTTGACGCCGAGATTATCCTCCGTAAAGCGCTCGCCGGCGCGGACAGCGCGGATCGCAACAAGACTCCGCCTTGCCACCGCGCGATTTGGAATCTCTTCCCGCGCGGGCACCTTGCGGCCGTCGCCGATCGCGGCCTCGACGTCGCGGATCGACGCAACCATCGCGGCCATCTCGTCGGGTTCGATCGAGGCGCGGTGATCGGGCCCTGGCAGATCGCGATCGAGCGTCAGGTGCTTTTCGATCACGGCCGCGCCGAGCGCGACCGCGGCTGCCGGAAGATGTATGCCGCGGCTATGATCGGAAAAGCCGACCGGAAGCCCGAATGCATTTTGCAGCGTCGCCATCGCGCGCAGATTGATCGAATGAGGATCGGCCGGATACTCGGTAGTACAGTGCAGCAGCGTGACCTTGGCGCGCAGCTCAGTCCAGGTCTCGCGGTCGAGCAGCAGGTTTGCAAAGCCGGCCGGCGACGGCTGTGCACGCGCGTCGGCGAGATAGCCGAAGGCGATGACGCCGAGCGCCTGCTCAACTTCCGCCAGCGTCGCCATGCCGGTCGAAAGGATGATCGGCAGCCGGAAGCGCGCCAGGTGCAGCAGCAGCGGCGCGTTGGTGAGATCGCCCGATCCCACCTTCAGTGTAGAGACGCCGATTCGGCGAACCAGATGCGTGGCGCTGTCGGCATCGAACGGAGTCGACATGTAGGCGATGCCGGCAGCGGCGCAGGCCGCGGCGACATTCACCTCGTCGTCCTCGCTGAGTTCGAGTGCGCGCAGCATTTCGAGCTGTGATTGCGCGTTGCCGGTGGCCGCCTGTTGATAGCTCGCCTTGGCGGCACCTGCGGTCGCCAGCCTGTCGGCACGAAACGACTGAAACTTTACGACGTCGGCCCCTGCCCGGGCCGCGGCTTTCACCAATTCGAGGGCCCGCGCTCGATCGCCGTTGTGGTTAACACCGGCCTCGGCAATGATCAGGGTTCGGCGATGCATGTGCTTTCGTCGCTGGGCACGGGGGGCGGTCAAAATCGCCATCTATCAAGCGGTTGTCTTAGTCGAGCACGCTGGTAAAAGCAACGGAAGCAGGCGGCTCGTGGCGTTCCCGGCCCCTGGCAGGAGACGAATCGTGCCGGTACCTGTTCGGCGCTGACAGCGGGCTTTTCGAGAGCAAATGACGAATTCGCCGGAGATATTGTTTCTGCTGGTTGGCCGCGGAGGATCCAAGGGATTGCCCGGCAAGAACCTGCGCGAGATCGGCGGCCTCAGCCTGGTCGGCTACAAGGCACGGGCTGCACGACAATCGCGCTACTGCGCGCGTCTGATCGCCTCCAGCGACAGCGCCGAGATCCAGGCCGAGGCGACGCGCCATGGCGCGGAGGTACTGTTCGACCGCCCTGCCGAGCTTGCAAGCGACACCGCCTCCTCCAACGACGTGGTACTCCACGCCATGGACTGGATCGAGACGCATGAGGGACGGCGCTATGATGCTATCATGCTGCTGGAGCCGTCGTCGCCTTTCGCGCGGCCGGAACATTTCGACGAGGCGGTCGAACTTTTCGCCATGCGCAAGGCCAGCCTTGTGGTCGGCATGCGCGAGACCGAGGTGGCCTCGATCTTCGTCGGGAACCTGGGCGCGGATGGCTCAATCGGCGGCATCGTCGAGAAGATGCTGAAGACGACGGCGCAGCGGCGGCAGGATCAGGCGCCTGAAGTCACCATGAACGGCGCGCTCTATCTCATCGGCTGGGATGCGATGCGCAAGCACCGGAAGATCTACGCCGATTCCTCCGCGAGCTACGGCATCATGATGGACCGCCTGCACTCGATCGAGATCGAGAGTGCTGCCGATCTCGCCTACGCATCCTACGTCGTCGAGCACGGCATGATCGACACGTCGCCATGGCGGAGATCCGCATGACCGCAAGCCGCCGCATCGCCGTCGTCACCGGTTCGCGGGCCGACTACGGATTGCTGCGGGGCATCCTGACGCGGCTGAAGAAGATGGATGACGTCTCGCTCAGCATTATCGCCTGCGGCATGCATCTCGTGCCGCGCTTCGGCGAGACCTGGCGAGCCATCGAGGCCGACGGCTTCTCGATCGCGGCGAAGGTCGATCTGCAACTGAGCGACGATCGCGCCGAGACCGTGGCGCGCGGTACCGGCATCGGCGTTTCCGGCTTTGCCGAAGTGCTCCCGAAGCTTGCGCCCGATATTCTGGTCGTGCTCGGCGACCGCTACGAGGCGCTGGCCGCCGCGGTCGCGGCGATGCTGTTGAACATCCCGATCGCTCACATCCATGGCGGCGAGATCACCGCCGGCGCCTTCGACGATGCGATCCGCCACGCCATCACGAAGATGGCCTGCCTGCATTTCGTTGCGGCCGAACCGTATCGGCAGCGCGTGATCCAGATGGGCGAACAGCCCGATTTTGTCTTCAACGTCGGCGCGCCCGGTCTCGATCTTGCGGAGACCGCAGGGACGTTGACCCGCGCCGAGTTGTTCGCGAAGCTCGGCATCGGCGGTCCCGAGAGCTTCCTGCTGGTGACGCTGCACCCGACCACGGCGCAGGCCGAGGCCGATGCTGCCAACGTCACTGCCCTCCTCGGCGCGCTTGCCGGCATTGAGGACCGCAGCATTATCTTCACCGGTGTCAACGCCGATCCCGGCTATCGCGCCATTGACGATGCGATCAGGACGTTCGTCGCGGCGCGCCCCAATCGCGCCCATCTGTTCACCTCGCTAGGCAGCGAGCGCTACTGGGCCGCGCTACGGCTTGCAGATGCCGTGGTCGGCAACTCCTCCAGCGGCATCCTCGAAGCCCCGGCCGTCGGCGTGCCCACGATCAATATTGGCGATCGCCAGAAGGGCCGGCTGCGCGCCGCCTCGATAATCGATTGCCCCGCCGATTCGGCGGCCATCCTGGGAAGCCTCCGCCACATCTTCGAGGGCCGGTTCCGGCCCGATCCGGCCCAAGTGCCCCCCTATGGACGCGGCGGCGCGTCCGAAGCCATCGCTAGTACCCTTCGAAAGATCGACCCGAAGCGCGCTTTCCCAAAATATTTCCATGATTTAGCGGCGTCCTCGCCCCCCCCTGGAACGACCGGATAACTGGCGTCCATTGTTGCCTACGCAGCGCCCCAGGCTGTATAGATCGGGGCGAGCTTGAGACGAACCGCGCACGTTCCGGGGGAACGCGACATGACGACGATCGATTCACTTTCCGACATGACGCCGGTGGCACGCACCGTCGAGATTAGTGAACTTCCGATTCCGCCTTATCGCGGCACCACGCTTCCCGCGATCGACTACGACGCGCATCCGGCCTATGGCGGCATGCTGCCTAAGCCGACCTTCCGTGAGCGCCTCTACGCCCTGAACGTGTTCCTGCGCACGTTCGCCTTCGTCACCATCCGCCGCATCGTCGACTACGACAACATGCCGCTTCTGACCAAGGAAGCCGACTTCAGCGGCCTTAATGCAAAGACGGCGCTGCGCTACATCTTGATGTATGCACGCATCCGCGCAAGCCGCGCGATCGGCGCGCTGACCGGCGCGCGCCGGCCTGCGAAGCCGGCTAACCTGACGCTGCTCAACAGGATCAAATCCGACGGCATCGTCTGCCTGAATCTCAAGTCCGACGAAATCGACAAGATCCGCAGCGTCACCAATCCAGGCTTTGCCAAGCTCGACGAGCGTCGGGCCGGCATTCCGCCCGAGAAGCGCAAGTTCGACGACAACGTCTACTGGTGCACGCGCTCGGCCGATCCGGAAGCCTTCGCGGCAGTGGAGAATATTTTCAAGCGCTACGGCGTCATGGAGGCTGCGAGCGCCTATCTCGGGCGCCCGGCCGGCGTGAAGCACATCAATGCACAGATCAACGACCAGGACCTCGCATTTTGGAAGCGGGTGTTCCCGGACACGCAGCTGCCCGATCCCTGGGGCAGCTACCTGCATATAGATGCCACCTACGGCATGCTGAAATGCGCGATCTACGTTCACGACATCGGCCCTGACGGCGGACCGTTCTGTTATGTCCGCGGCAGCCAGAATGCGAAGATCGGCTGGTTCGAAGGCATGGTGCGCCGGACCAACGACTTCAGCGGCTTCTCGGGCCGGCGCCCCGACGCGCGCAAGAAATTCATGGCGCTGCCGGAGTTCCTGCGCAAGAAGGCGGATTTCGGCGGCGACCTACAGGACAATTCGCCCGACGTGGCGCCGCTGCGCGAGGGACATTTCGCAGCGACCTCGAGCTACGGCAATTGCGTGCTGTTCGACGGCAACGGCATGCACCGCGGCGGCATGGTAAACAAGGGGGAGCGCCGCTGCCTGTTCATCCTGCTCGCCGAAATCTGAGGGCGCGCCCCAGCAACGTAACGAGCGATCAGCCCTTCGCGCCACGCAGCTTGCTCGGCCGCGCCAGATAGTCCGCGAGCTGCTCGGGACTGAAATAGGCCGACTGGCTGCGCAGCGGGCTGTCCTTGCGGATGAAGGCGAGATCAATCTGGGCGAGCGCGCCGTCCAGCGAGCGCATGTGGCCCTCGAGCACGTCATAGACCGCAAACCCCGCTTCGTCGCAGAAGCGCACGATGTCAGCGAATTGCGGAATGCCATGGCGCATCGGCATCATCGTGGTCTCGAGTATCATAAGGTCGATCTCGTTGATGCGCGAGCCGAGCCCCTTCAACACCTCGATCTCGGCGCCCTGGGTATCAACCTTGATGAATACCGGATGCTCCAGCTTCTCCGGCAATAATGAATCCAGCCGGCGCATCGGCGTCTTCCGCGCCACGCCGTCGAGTGCCTTGCCTTCGACCTGTGCGAAGATGCTCGAGCCCGAGATATCATCATGAACGTTGAAGGTGATATCGCCGTTCTCGGCGCCGGCAGCGACCAGAAAATATTCGGCGTCGAGCCGCTGCTTGAGCTGCTCGAGCACAGGACGGCATTCAGCCACCGGCTCGACCAGAAAATACTTCGCGCGCGGGAATGCGTCATAGATCGGCGAAGTGCCGAACGCGATGCCGACGTCGATCACCGTCTTCACCTCGAAGCCCAGCGACTTCAGGTGCTTGAAGAACAGCGCGAAGTTCCGAACCGGCGCGTTGGTGCGCATCAGGCGCAGCCCGATCGGCTCCAGGACGCGGTTGATGGCCTGGAACGCGGTTGAGACGAATGCCTTCATGAAGCGTGCGCCGGTTGGGCAAGAGCCTGGGTGAAGGATACCGATCGCAAAATGCCTCGACGCACGATGGACTTGCCGCAGTTTGCAATCGACCGGTCAGTTTGGTAGATCAGCACGACAACCCGGTCAAGCGACCGCCCCATCGGCAGGGACAGCGACATCTGCATGAAAGTCCTCGTGACCGGGAGCTCCGGCTTCATCGGCCAGGCACTCGTGCGACGGCTGCGCACTGAGCATTGCGCAGTCGTGGGACTCGACAAGGTTCCGGCCGATGCGACCGACATCGTGTGCGACATCCTGGATGCCGATCTCCTGACGAAGGCCGTGACCGGCGCCGCACCGGACGCAGTGGTCCATCTTGCCGCGCGCATCGATCTCGACGAGAAGACCGACCTTTCCGGCTACACCGCCAATATCGAGGGTGTGGAAAACCTGGTCCAGGCCGTGCGGCAGACGCCTTCAGTGCGGCGCGCGATCTGGACCTCATCGCAGCTCGTCTGCCGGGTCGGTTATGTGCCGACCAGCGACACCGACTATCAGGCCGACACGCTGTACGGAAAGAGCAAGGTGCGCACCGAGGAGATCGTCCGCAGCTCTGACGGCGCGGGGCGGGAATGGTGCCTGGCGCGCCCCACAACCGTCTGGGGCCCCGGAATGAGCGCGCATTATCAGCGCTTCCTACACATGATCGAGCGCGGCCATTATTTCCACGTCGGGCGCGGGCCGCTCTGGAAGTCGTACAGCTATGTCGAGAACATCGCCTTCCAGTATTGGCGTCTGCTGAGCGTGCCGGCGGAACAGATCCATCGCCGGACGTTCTATCTCGCCGATTACACACCGATCGATCTTATCGCATGGTGCGATGCGTTTCAGCGCGACTTCGGTTCGCGCCCGATTCCGCATCTACCGACCGGCGTCGCCCGGACGCTCGCGTTCTGCGGCGACGCGGTTAACGCGATCGGGTTGAAGCGGTTTCCGTTCAATTCGTTCCGCCTCAACAACGTGCTCACGCAGTATCAATTCGATCTCGCGCCGACTGCGGCGGTTTGCGGCCCGCTTCCCTGCGACATGGAGCAAGGCGTCGCGGCTACCGTCGCGTGGCTGCGAAATATCTCAGCCCGCTGAGATCAGATCGCCGGGGTGTTGCCCCCAAGCGTGGCGGTCTCCCGCGCACGCAGCTTGGCAAAATCAAGCACCAGCCCGGTCACCAGCATCGACACCAACACCAGCGCCGAATTCGCCATGCCGAGGGGGCCCTGCACTGGACTGAGAAGGACGCTGGCGAGCACGAACACGAGCAGCAACTGCGGCGTCATCAGACCGGAATGCCGGCTTCCGGCCGCGCTCCAGCCGGCCACCGCTCCCCAAATCGCGACATAGATAATTGCACCCACCAATCCGAAGTCGATGAACGCCGCGGCCCAGGCAGTCGGAAAGAAACCGTAGATCGCCGCGGCTCGCAGCTCCGCTTCCATGACCGCAACCTGGTCGCTGTTCGAGAAGTAGATCCGCAGTAGCGGCGACAGCACGCCAATCTCGTACACGCCCCATTGGGGCGTGAATTTGTCGCGCGCCTTCCAGACGATATCGATCGTTCGCACACCATGGGTCAGATAGAAATAGGTACTGAGGCCAATCATCGCGCCGCGCGCGGATAAGCGCCCGGAGTCGATCGCCGAGGTGACGTAACCGCGCGGCATCACGTTCCAGGCCATCAGCATCTTAGGTAGGAAGGCATCCGCAGAGCTTGCGACGGGCGCGGCCTGCTGGACCTTCTGTGCCTCGACAATCCGCTTGTTGAGTTCGGTTGCCGCGATAGTCTCCGCGGGCTTGGGGCGCGGAATCCCTCCCGACGCGGCCGGATCGTAGGCCACGGATGCGTCGCGTTGGTTCTTCTCCTGCTCCAATTCCGCAATCAACGGCAACATCTGTGTGCAGAAGCTCTGCCTGCTGCTCCAGATCGCGCTCGAATAGACCGCGAACAGGCTCACGGCGATGCCCGTCTTGAGCAGAAGATAGTGCCCACGCGGCAGAAGGGTTCGCCCCTGGGCGACGCGGACAAGCATCGCCATCGCGACCAGGACGAAAACGAACAAAATCGGCATCCGCCCCGAATAGAGCAGCGCATAGCCGACCGGTGAGACGATCGACAGTTGCCCCAGCGCAGCCGCCCATCCTCTGATTTCCTCGCCCTTGAGCAGGAACAGCACGACGGAGACAAAGCCGAAAGAGAACATCAAGTAACCACCGTAGAGCAACGGCGTGCGCTTGATCGCGATCGTGTCGACGAGCCCCGGCGCACAGCGCAGCAACTCGGCATAGCTGCTGTTGCTCACACCGCTCAGGACGGTCCGGTCGAGTGCAACCAGCGCGATGCCCACGATCCCGACCAGCGACGCGAACGTTGCTACGTTGTTCAACATCCGTGTGGAAGGTCGCGGCGAGCGTGCCTGGAGCGCGAACCAGCGATCGAAGACGAGCTTGCCGCCCCGATATGACAGCAGAAAGATCGCCAATCCGATCGCGACCACGGTTAGCACGACGACGGACGGTTGTCCCGGATAGTCGATCGGCCCGATGGCGACGAAGAGGAGCACCCCGAGCCAGATCAGGGTCATGAGAACTGCGGGCGACGAGAGGCCTCCGATCAAGGGCATGAGCCGCTGTTGCACGTTGCTGTCCCTAGCGCCCCTTAAGTCGTCTTGACGTCTGCTCACGGGCCTGTCCTCAGGGGTAGAGCATGTCTGGATCGATGGGAAGACCGACGGATCCGGTCGCGACCGATTCCTTCAAACTTACGCGCATCCTGTGAACGGCGAAACCAGCGAGGGACAGGAACAACACGGCGCTAGCGATTCCACCGGCAAGCGCCGCCCCGTAAATGCCGAGCGCCGGGACCAGCACCACATTCAGCACCGTCGACACCCCGGCCGACCCGAGATTGCAGATCAGGAGATATTTGTCCGAGCGCGCGGCGTAGAGAGCGTAGGACGGAACATCCGCCAACATGCGCAGAAAAGCTCCCGGCAGGATAGCATAGAACACTCCGATGCTCGCTGCGTAGGTCGACAACCCGAGCAGCGCCAGCATTGGCCCCATAACCAGAGCCGACACGATCATGGTCGCGCAAACCAGCGCTAGCATCGACCAGAAGAACGACCACATCGCCGTGCGATAGGCATCCGGGCCCGCAGCATAACCTGCAATGACCTTCGGCAGGAACTGATGCGACACCGAGCCGCCAAGTGACAGCAAGCCGATCAGGATCGTCGAATAGAACGTGTAGATGCCGAGCGCATCGCGCCCGACGAACGCATCGATGACGAAGCGGTCGACATAGGAGATGACCAGCGCACCGACCGCCGTCAGCATGAAGGGACGCGCGGTCAAGAGGCCCTCGCGGATGTGCTTGAAGTTCGGCCTGTAACCCCTGAGTTCGTGCCACGGCAGCTCAGAGAGCGAGAACGCGGAAAAGGCGATCGACAGCACGCCGCCGAACGCCCACCAGACCAGCACCGTCTCCAGCGTCCGGGTCGACGGCGCCGCGAACATCAGCAGCGCGATCGCGTACACCCAGATCCCGCCGCGCAGGAACACGCCGATATAGGCGCGCACCGGCCGCCAGGTGATGATCAGGATTCGCGTCGCCTCCAGCGAGATATGCTCGGTGACGAGAATCACAATGAACCACGGCGCAAGGCGCGCCGGAAAGGAGCCCGCGGCAATCGCAACCGCCACCGCGATGCCGACCACTACGAGCGCCGCCGTGCCAAGCACCATCTGATCGGCAATAATGCGCGCGCGCCGCTCGGGGCTCGCCGGCACCAGTTCGCGCAAGGTATAGGAATAGAATTCCAGCCCGACCGCGAGCAGCGCGAAGGCCAGCGCCGCGGTCAAGAGACCGTATTGTCCCATCTCGGCCGGCGACAGCATGCGTGCCAGAAGGAGCGACAGCAGGAAGCGGCTCGCGAGCGTCAGCGCGCGCAGGACCAGCGCCGCGACCGTGCCGGCGACCGCCGGGCGTGTCACGAGGTCAAGCAGACGAGATCGCATCGAGCTGTTCCATCTCCACCGGCCGTCAACATCGGTTGCAGGCGCGCCTCCCACGGGATCGTCAGACGGCGCTTCTGCAGGACTTCAGGAAACGCGGCAGGTGCGCATTCAGCGAACGCGCCAGCGGCTCGACCGAGGTCCGCAAGGCCTCGTTCTCGGGGTCGAACTTGCGCCAGCCGAAATAGTCGCCCTCGACGCTGATCGACGCCAGGTGGCGCATGATCGCGCGGCGGGTCGTGTCGAGGTCGTCGGGTGATTTCCATCGCGCGAGCCGCTCGACGACGCCGTCGACCTCGCTGGTGTCGCGGACGTGCACGAAGTGCTGCGGGGTTGCGTAATACGGCTCGGTCGCGACCGAGCACAGTCCGGCCAGCGCCGCCTGGAAGCCGATGGTGCCCGTGAACGTCACCGACACCGCGCACTTCCCGATCAGCAAATTCGCCGGCACGTCATAGGGCACCAGCACCACGAACGGCAGCTTCGCCAGACGCTCGAACAGCTCGCGCTGGCGGAAACCGAACTGCAGCGGATGATCCTTCACGAAGATGCGGTAGCCGGCGCGGCCCAGCGCGTCGCAATAGCGTACCACCATGTCGTCATGCGCCAGCATGCCCTGCTGCTCGAGCCAGTAGTCCATCGAAGCCTCGGGGAACAGCTGAAGCCCGAGGAATACCCGCCGCTCGCGCGGCACTTCGGCGAGCCGCTTGTCCCAGCCATGATCGAGCAGCCCGAGCACGGCCACGTCGCGCATCCGCACCTTGTGCTTCAGCCGCTTCAGCGCGTCGAGATAGTGGCAATTGTAGCGGTCGCGCTTGAGGAACCGCCAGACGTTGAAGAAGGCGCCGCGCAGCGCGTAATAGCCAAAGATCCGCCAAAATCTGGCGAGCGAGAAGCGCTTGGCGTCTCGGACATAGGCCGGCGCAAAGTCTTCCCTGCAGAGCTGGCCGACCGCCGCATCGATATCCTCCCTGGAGGGCTCGCGCAGCGAGACCGGTCGCCCGCGGCGCATCAGCATGACCTGATCCGGAATGATGGAGGTCGTCATCTCCAGGAAGTCGATGCCGCGCCGCCGTGCTATGCGCTCCATGACGTCCATGACATAGCGGTCGATGGTGAAGGTCATGACGAGAGCGGGGCCAAGCTTGTCAAAAGCCTGCTCGATCGCCTGCGCCATGCCTCCGATCATCTTGAGCGCGAGATCGCGATCGATGCTTCTGAGCACGCGGCAGCGCAGGATGATGTCGGCGCATCCATCCGCGCCGAACCGGTCGAGTGCTGCCGCGGCAGCATCACCCCGATCGGCGAAGCGATAGAAATCGTCGACCAGCGAATAGTCGCCGTCGTCGCGCAGGTCGCTGAGCACGACCGCCTCAGCGAACTCCATGCGAGAGGCCAGGTATTTCCACCAGGCCGTCGTGCTGTGAATGGTGAAGAAGACGATCCGGGGCATCAGCTCTGGTTCGCGCCTTCCGGGGCGGCTCCGGCGAGGAAGGGACTGCTCGGCAGGTTGATACAGCGCGTGTTCATGTCCTCGGCGACGGGAAGCGCTGCGCGCGGACAGTCGCGGTACATCGGCAACAGGTGCATCGGCGTCCACAACGGCCGGGCGCGAATGCCGTGGCCGTGCAGGGCTTCGAGCAGGCGGTCGCGCTCGCAGGCGTATTCGCGGTCGAGCACCAGCGTGTTGAGCCAGTAATTGCTCTCAGAACCCTTCGGCTCGCGATAGATGCGCGCCCAGGGAAAATCGCTGAAGGCGTCGAGATAGCGTTTTGCGAGCACGCGCTTGGCCTCGACCATGCCGGCCAACCGCTCCATCTGAGCGCAGCCGAGTGCCGCGTTGATATTGGGCAGGCGGTAGTTGTAGGCGACCTCGTCGTGCTCGAACGCCCAGGCATGCGCCTTCTTCGCCGTCGAGGTGAAATGCCGGGCGTGGCGGGCGTGCGCCTCGTCGTCGGTCACGATCATGCCGCCGCCGCCGGTGGTGATGATCTTGTTGCCGTTGAAACTCAGCACCGCGGAATGGCCGAACGTGCCGCAGCCCTTGCCGTTCAGGGTTGAGCCGAGCGACTCGGTCGCATCCTCGACGATCACGAGGTCGTAGCGGGCGGCGACCGCGCCGAGCGCCGCCATGTCGACGGGATGTCCGAAGATGTGCACTGGAACGATCGCGCGAAAGCGCCGGCCGGTGTGCTTGTTGACCCAGGCGTCGTTCTGCCGCACCGCGACCTCATCGAGATGCGCCTCGAGCGCACGCGGATCGAGTCCCAAAGTATCCCAGGTCGAGTCGACGAAGTGCGGCACGGCACCAGCATGGCTCACGGCATTGGCGGTGGCGACAAAGGTGATCGAAGGTAGCAGCACCTCGTCGTTAGCCTCGACGCCCTCCAACACCAGAGCCGCATGCAGCGCGGCAGTGCCATTGACGATCGCAACCGCGTGGCGCGAGCCGGTCGCGGCCGCGACCATCTCCTCGAAACGGGTGACGTATTTGCCGGCCGACGACACCCAGTTGGTGTCGATGCAATCGAGCACCAGTTCGCGTTCGCGCTGTCCGAAACGCGGCTCATGCAGTTCGACCGGGCGCTGCGCCACCCCGAGCACCGCATCGACGGCGTCGAGTACCGGCTTGAAGTCAAGCGCGGCGGGACGGTTCTGGCTCGCTTGCGCGGAGGATATGCTCATCTTGTTCACAACGTGTAGGAATTGACGCGATAGCGGGACAGGTTCTCCTGCCTGGTGAACCAGGCGATGGTCTGTTCGAGACCCTTGCGCAGCCCTTCCACACCGCCGAGGCGCGGTGACCAGCCCAGCAGCTTCTGCGCCTTGGCGTTGGAGGCCCAGAGGCGTTCGACTTCGCTGCGCCCGGGGCGCACACGCACGTCGTCATGCTCGATCTCGATCTCCGCTTCCATCAGCTGGGCGATCAGCCGCGCGGTGTCGCCGATCGAGATCTCGAAAGCGCTGCCGATATTAATGACCTCCCCCACCGCGGCCGTGGAGTCGAGGGCCGCCAGGAAACCGCCGACGGTATCGGCGACGTAGTTGAAGTCGCGCGTCGGATGGATGCTGCCGAGCTTGATCTTGCGCACGCCTGCTGCAATCTGCGTGATGATGGTCGGGATCACGGCACGGGCCGATTGGCGCGGGCCGTAGGTATTGAAGGGGCGCACCACCGTAACCGGCGTGCCGAACGAACGCTCGAACGACAGCGCGAGCTGGTCGGCGCCGATCTTCGTCGCGGAGTAAGGCGACTGGCCCTGGAGCGGATGTTCCTCGGTGATCGGAACAAATTGCGCCGTGCCATAGACCTCGCTGGTCGAGGTGTGGACCACCTTCTCGACTCCGAGGTCCCGCGCAGCCTGCAGCACATTGAGCGTGCCGCGGATGTTGGCTTCGACATAGGTGTCGGGCGAATGATACGAGTAAGGAATCGCGATGAGCGCGGCGAGGTGCAGGACGGCGTCACAGCCCTTCATCGCGGCGCGCACACCGTTCGGATCGCACACATTGCCGGCGAAAAAATCGAACTCCTGGCGGATATCGGGCGGCGAGGAATCGAGCCAGCCGTGCGAGCCCATGCTGTTGTAGTGCACGAACGCGCGCACCGCGACATTGCGCCGGACCAGCTCTTCCGCAAGGTGCGATCCGATGAATCCGCCCGCCCCCGTCAAAAGTACTTTTCGCAAAGTTCCAGTTCCCCTCTGGCCGGGCCGCCCGACCTGCCATGCCGGCCACTTCTAGACATTCCGGCCGCTGGAGGCCAGTTTTGAATGAGCGCCGGTGCTGTCAATGAGCCGGAACCCGGGCACGAAATACAACCGCTAGGGGTCCGCAAACCCTTGAGAAGGATCAATAAATCCGCACGTCTCGGACGCCGAACCAGCGCTAAGCAAATTCGCGCAGGAGCCGGATCACGCCGTCCTGCTGCTCGGAGGTGATTTCGGCGAAGATCGGCAGCGACAGGATGCTCTTCTGATCCCGGCACGCATGCGGAAATTGCTCCGCCGTGTGGCCGAATCGCGCATAGGCCTGAAGCAGCGGCAGCGCGGTCGGATAATTGATCGCAGTCTGCACCCCGTTGGCATTGAGGTGCGCCGCCAGCGCATCGCGGCGCGGATGCCTGATGGTATACAGGTGATAGACGTGATCGCGGCCCGGTGCGACCTGCGGTACGCTCACCCCCTCGATCTGATTGAGGCCTGCATCGTAGATCGCGGCCGCGCGTTGCCGTGCCTCGGTCCAGGCCGCGAGATGCGGGAGTTTTGCAGAGAGGATCGCGGCCTGCATGCCATCGAGCCGGCTGTTCACGCCCTCGATCTCGTGCTGATGCTTCACAAGGCCACCATGGCGCGCGAGCCTCGTCATGTGCTCGGCAAGCGCAGCGTCGTTGGTTACGACGGCGCCTGCATCACCCATCGCACCGAGATTCTTGCCCGGATAGAACGAATAGGTCGCCGCCGCGCCGAATGTCCCGACCATCTGCCCCTTGTAGCGCGCCAGGTGGGCCTGGGCGCAGTCCTCGATAACCCACAATGCATGCTTGTTCGCGATCGCCATGATCGCGTCCATGTCGGCGGGCTGACCGTAGAGATGCACGGGGATGATGCCGACGGTGCGCGGCGTAATCGCGGCCTCGATCGCCGTGGGATCGATGGTGAACGTCACGCCGTCGGTATCGCAGAACTTCACCGTTGCGCCGGCGTGGGTGATCATCGCCGAGGTCGAGATCCAGGAATGTGCCGTCGTGATGACCTCATCGCCAGGCCTCACCTTCAGCGCGGCCATCGCAAGGTAGAGCGCATCCGTCCCGTTGGCGCAGGAGACGCAATGCTTGACGGACGCAGCCTTGGCGAAGTCGTGCTCGAACGCATCGACAAAGGGGCCGCGGATGAAGGCATTGTCACGGATGACGGCCGCAATTGCCGCGTCGATCTCGGCCTTGATGTTCTGGTACTGGAGCTGGAGATCAGCGAAGGGAACCGCCATTCGTCACTTCCGCAAGGTTAATAGCCGCGCCGGATTACCGGCATAGGTTCCGGCCATGGTGATATCCTTCGTCACCACCGAACCCGCGCCGATCACGACATCATCCACGATTGTGACCGGCATGATCGTCGCATTCGAGCCGATCGATACCCGGCTGCCGATTCTTGTCTCGCGCCACAGTTCCTTACGACCGCGCGCCGGCCCTCCCCTCGCAAAAGTGTCGTTGATGAACATTACGCCGTGACCGACGAAGCAGTCCTCGCCGATGCTGACGAGCTCGCAGACAAAACTATGCGACTGCACGCGCGTGCGGGCGCCGATGACGACATCCTTCTGGATCTCGGTAAACGGTCCGATGAAGCAACCGTCGCCGATCGTGCAACCGTAGAGATTGCAGGGTTCGACCACCTTGACTCCGACGCCGAAGCTGACGTTGCGTATCCCGACCTGGTGGAGCTCGGGGCCGCTCACGAGGCAATGCCCAAACGACTACGGCGAGGCACGAAGTGAAGTGGCACCTCCTGCCCGGTCTCGATGGATTCGTAGAGCGCGGAGATCAGCTCCAGGCTCTTGCGGCCCTGCAGTCCGTCGACCAGAGCCGCGCCACGGTCGGCGAGACACTCGACAACGTGCTCATAATAGGCCTGGTGGCCGAAGCCGTAGACGTTCGGCGGATTGACCGAAAACCTTTCGATCACCTCCTTGTCCGACGGCAGCTCGTTGACGAAGCGCCAATGGCGGATCTGATTCATGGCGAAGCCGCCGACCTCCACGGTTCCCTTCTCGCCCAGGATCGAGAGCGAGCCTTCGAGATCGGCTGGACGCACCGCGGTCGTCGCCTCGATGATCCCCAGCGCCCCACTGCGAAACTTCAGCGTTGCAACCGCGGTGTCCTCGGTCTCTATCTTCACCAACGCGGTGCTGCTGCGCGCATGAACGCTGACGACGTCGCCGAAGAACCACTCCAGCATGTCGATGTGATGGCTGGCCTGATTGGTGAGCACGCCGCCGTCCTGTGCCCAAGTGCCGCGCCAGGCGTCCTGATCGTAGTAGGCTTGGTCGCGGCACCAGCGCACACGGACCGTGCCGAGCACGAGCTTGCCGAACCGGCCGGCATCGAGCGCCTCGCGCGCTTTGACGATCGGCACATTGAAGCGGTTCTGCTTGACGACGAAGAGCTTTACACCGGCCTCGTCGCAGGCGCGGATCATGTCGTCGGCGTCCTGCAGCCGCAGCGCCATCGGCTTTTCGACCACAACATGCTTGCCCGCCCGCGCGCAGGCAATCGCATGCTGCGGATGCAGCCCACTCGGCGTCAGCACGGCAACGGCGTCGATATCGTTACGCGCGAGCATCGCGTCGAGATTGTCGTACGCTGACACCTTGAATTTCGAAGCGATCACATCCGCCCGCGCGCGATCCGAATCGCACACCGCGACAAGACGCGCGCCGTCGATATGGTTGCCGCCCAAAAGGTCGGCGTGCCGCTTGGCAATGCGCCCGCACCCGAGCAGGCCGAACCTGATCATGAGACCTCGATCCTCTCTGTGGGCGGGCTCGTAACGAGAGGTTCTGAGCGCACCGGTCAGGCTGACCTATATTAACAAAAGCCTGAACAAATCAAGGCTTTAGACCGTGCAAAATCCCGTTTCGGGCACGCTTGGGACATTGCGTGCATTGTTCGGATGGGATATCCGAACCGCTACATGGGACTCCCTACGGACATCATGGATCAGAAGGCCGCGGACGGACTTCGTTTGCGCGGCAGCGATCGCGGCGTGGCACTTCTCATCCTGTGCCATCTGGCCCTGGGCTGCATCTCGCTGATCTGCGTCGCGCAGGTATACCCTGCGTACCACATTCTCTTCGGCTACGAGACGCTGCCCGCGGCGGTCGCCACGGTTGCCGCGTTCGCCGTCCTGACCGTCCTGTTCGCCCGCGCCCCGTTCAGCTTCGGCTATTTTGCCGGCTACTACCTCTTCGTCATGATTGCCGGCTATCTCTGGCTGAACAGCTTCTCCGAGTTCGGCTACAACCATCGCCTGAGCGGCCTCTCGGCGGCAGCCTCCGCGGTGGCGTTCCTGCTGCCTGCGCTCTACCGGCCGTCCCTGCCGCGATTGCTGACATTTTCCCCGCAGGCTTTCGAGCGGCTATTGGGCGGCATCGTGCTGATCGGGGCCGCCGCCGCGGCAGTCGGAGCTTATTACAATTTCAGGCTGGTCTCGCTTGGAGACATCTACACATATCGCGAGGCTCTGACCGCACCAACATTGGTGAACTACCTGGTCGGAATCACGACGACGACGCTCCTGCCGTTCGCGTTCGCATGCTACGCAATCCGCGGAAGCCGCTGGCGGGCCGGCACCATCCTCATCCTGCTGCTGCTGTTCTATCCGGTCACGTTGAGCAAGCAGGCCTTCTTCACCCCCGCCTGGCTCGTCCTCATGTTGGCGGCGACGAGGCTCCTGGCTTTGCGGCTCACCGTCATCCTGTCCTTGCTGGTCCCGACCGCAGCGGGCGTCATCCTGCTCGGCCTATACAAGTACGGCCTGTTTCCGGAACGGTTCGCGATGTCCGTCTTCCAGCTTGTGAACCTCCGCATGATGGCGATCCCGTCGCTTGCGATGGATTATTACAGCGAGTTCTTCTTCACGCATGATCTGACCCACTTCTGCCAGATCAGCCTTTTGAAACCCCTTATGTCTTGCGCCTACCAACAGCCGCTCGCAGTTGTCATTTACAACTCGTTCGGCATCGGCGGCTACATGAACGCGTCACTCTTCGCGACCGAAGGGGTCGCATCGGTCGGCCCGTTGTATGCTCCAATCTCGGCACTTGTCTGCGGCATCGTCATCGCTATCGCCAACGGGATGTCCGCCGGCGTGTCCCAGCGCACCATTCTGGTATCTGGGGCGCTGTTGCCTCAGACACTGATGAATGTTCCCTTCACGACGGTGATGCTGACGCACGGGGCGGCACTGCTGTTCCTCCTCTGGTACGTGATGCCGCGCGACCTCCCCAAACAAGAGCACTAAGACGGTGCGCATCCTCATCCTCAACGCCGACTATCCGCGTTTCCTGGCGTGGCTGTACCGCCGCGCGCCGAATCTTGCCGGCGCGCCTTACGCAACGCAGATGGCGGCGCGGAACGCCAGCCTGTTCGGCGTCGCCGATTTCTACTCGCGCAATTTCGCCGGCCTCGGGCACACAGCCGCCGACATCCATGTCAACAATCCCTGGATGCGGGCAGCCTGGGCACGCGAGCATGGCCTTGCCGTCACCGAGCCGCCGCCGCCCGGCGCGCCGGCCGCGCGCGATGCCGTTCCTGGCTGGCTGCAACGCGCGGTCGCGCCATTCAAGCCGATGCTGAGACCGCTCGCGCGCAAGGTCGGCCTCAGCCCGCGTCTCGACGCGGAAGCCGAAACTATCCTGCTGGCGCAGATCGAGGACTTCAAACCCGATCTCGTCCTCAACCAGGATCTGTTTCACGTCGACACGCGCCTTGCGCGCCGGATCAAGCAGATCGGCCGCCCAATCCTGATCGGCCAGGTCGGCATCGTTCCTTCGCGCGGCGAGGACTGGTCGGCCTACGACCTGATGATCTCGCAGCTTCTCAGTGTCGTTCATTCCTTCCGCAATGCCGGCGTCAGATCCGAGGTGGTTCATCTGGCCTTCGAGCCTGATATCCTTAACGTTCTACCGCCTGCGCCCGAACGCAGCATCGACATCTCCTTCGTCGGCGCCGTGTCGGCAGATCACCAGCAACGGGTGGCACAA
This sequence comes from Bradyrhizobium sp. CCBAU 11361, assembly GCF_028128935.1. Classification (NCBI taxonomy): domain Bacteria; kingdom Pseudomonadati; phylum Pseudomonadota; class Alphaproteobacteria; order Hyphomicrobiales; family Nitrobacteraceae; genus Bradyrhizobium; species Bradyrhizobium sp. CCBAU 11361. The sequence goes on along the minus strand of NZ_LBJZ01000192.1, from coordinate 37,169 downwards.
CTCGAAGCGGTGGCTCGGAAATACGATCTGAAGCTCTTCGGCAGCGGCCTGCACACCCTCCCGGCCTCCTCGCCGCTGCACCGCTGCTACCAGGGCGAGGTCTGGGGCGTGGAGATGTACCAGGCGCTGCGCGCCTCGCGCGTCACGCTCAACTCGCACATCGACATGGCCGGCCGCGAGGCCGGCAATGCGCGGCTGTTCGAAGCGACCGGCGTCGGCGCCTTCCTGCTCACCGATTTCAAGGACAACCTGGATACGCTGTTCGCGCCCGAACGCGAGGTCGCGGCATGGCGCACGGTCGAGGACTGCCTTGCGCAGATCGAACGCTATCTCGCCGACGACGCGGCGCGCCTGTCCATTGCGAAGGCCGGCCAGGCCAGGACCTTTGCGGCCCATACCTTCCGCCGGCGCGTCGAGGAGATCCTGGCCTTCGTCGCTTAAATCCCCGCCGGCCGGTGCGACGATTGCCATCTTCCGTCCGCCCTTGACGGTCCCGGCCAAAATGGCCAAAGTGCGCAGCGATACAGCTATGTCACTCTAATTACAGCGCTTTTTGTCGAGGCCCAGGATGGAACACGTCGAACATGTTCGATTCGGCGACCAGCTCTACGCGATCATCGTGCGCGCCTCGTTCCGCGAGCCGGGTATCCATTTCTTCTCGTCGCCGGAACTGTCGCAGCAGCTCGCCTATATGAGCCATCCGAAGGGCAAGAGCATCGAGCCGCATCGCCACAACAAGGTGACGCGTGAGGTGCACTACACCCAGGAAGCCCTCCTGATCCAGAAGGGCAAGCTCCAGGTCGACTTCTACACCGTCGAGGAGAACTATCTCGAAAGCCGCGTGCTCGGTGCCGGCGACATCATCCTGCTCTGCAGCGGCGCCCACGGCTTCCACGTGCTCGAACCGCTCGAGATGTTCGAGATCAAGCAGGGTCCTTATTCCGGCGAAGACGACAAGACGCGGTTTGCCGAAGTCTCCCGGTCCGAAATCCGGATCAAGGGCCCTGGCCAGTGATCGCGCCGTTCATTCCCGTCAACACGCCGCTGCTCGACGGCAACGAGGCCGACTATCTCGCCGAATGTATCCGGACCGGATGGATCTCGTCGGAAGGACCGTTCATCAAGCGCTTCGAGCAGGCGATGGCCGAGGTTGCGGGGCGGCGCCATGGCCTCGCGGTGACCAACGGCTCCGTCGCACTCGACATCGCCGTTCATGCGCTCGGGCTCGAGCAAGGTTCGGAGGTCATCATCCCGACCTTCACGATCATCAGCTGCGCCGCCGCCCTGGTACGAGCGGGCCTCGTGCCGGTCGGGGTCGACTGCGATGCCGCGACCTGGAACATGACGGCTGACGGCGTCGAAGCCGCAATCACGCCGCGCACGCGCGCGATCATGCTGGTTCACATCTACGGCCTGCCGGTCGATCTCGATCCGATCCTGGCGCTCGCACGCAAGCACGATCTGAAAGTGATCGAGGACGCCGCCGAGATGCACGGCCAGACCTATCGTGGCGCGCCCTGCGGCGGCTTCGGCGACGTCTCGACCTTCAGCTTCTATCCCAACAAGCACGTCACGACCGGTGAAGGCGGCATGATCCTCACCGACGACGACGCGCTCGCCGACCGCCTGCAGGGCCTGCGCAATCTCTGCTTCCAGCCGCAGCAGCGTTTCGTCCACGAGGAGCTCGGCTGGAACGCGCGCATGACCAACCTCCAGGCCGCGCTCGGCGTCGCCCAGGTCGAGCGCCTGCCGCGCACGGTCGAGATCAAGCGCCGGATCGGCCGGCTTTATGACGAGCATCTTGCGGGCCTCAACCGCATCCGCCGCCCGGTTGCCCGCACCGGCTATGCCGACAACATCTACTGGGTCTACGGCATCGTGCTGAACGAGGACGTGCCGTTCGACGCCAAGGAAGCGATGCGCCGCCTCGGCGAAAAAGGCATCGGGACGCGGCCGTTCTTCTGGTGCATGCACGAGCAGCCGGTGTTGCGCCGGATGGGACTGATGCTCGCCGAATCCCATCCGAACGCGGAATACATCGCCCGCCGCGGTTTTTACCTGCCGAGCGGCCTTGCCTTGACCGACGACGAGATCGCGCGCTCCGCACAGGCGCTGAAGGAGATTCTGGCGTGACGGTGTTCGCCGAATACGCGCCCTGGTACGACCTCCTCTACCGGGACAAAGATTATGCGGCGGAGACGGCATTCGTCGAGGCGCGCCTGCGCGACCACGGCGCCACCTCGGGCAGGTTGCTCGATCTCGGCTGCGGCACCGGCCTGCATGCGCTCGCCTTCGCGCGCGACGGCTGGACCGTTGCCGGCATCGATCTCAGCCACGAGATGATCGCGAGTGCCAAGGCCCGCGCCGAGCAGGCCGGCCTTTCGATTCCGTTCCGGCAGGGCGATGCCCGTGAAGCCGGTCCCGAGCGCGGCTTCGACGCGGTGGTGTCGCTGTTCCACGTTGCGAGCTACCAGACCAGCCGCGATGCGCTGGCGGCCATGTTTCGCACCGCGCACGCCGCATTGAAGCCCGGCGGCGTGTTCTTCTTCGACTATTGGTACGGCGGCGCCGTGCTGGCGCAGGGCGTCGAGACCAGGGTCAAGGTGATCGAGCAGAAGCCGCTGCGACTCACCCGCATCGCGCAATCCGACCACGACGAGCAGGCCGCGACCGTCACCGTGAACTACACGTTGTTCTGCGAGGACACGGATCGCGCCACGATCCGGCGCGTCGAGGAAGCGCACCACCTGCGCTACTGGTTTCCGTTCGAGATCGATGCGGCGCTCGAGGCGAGCGGCTTTCGGCCCGCCGTCCACGCCGCCTGGCTGACACAGGACGCACCGCACACGAAGAGCTGGGCCGCCTACGCGGTCGCCAGAAAGAGCGGCACGCCGTGAAACGCTATCACGTGGGCATTTTCCTCGAGCTCCCGCTCGACGTCGGGGGTGGCTTCCAGCAGTCGCTCACCGACATCATGTGGATGCGCGACTGGGCCAAGACCGCGGATATCGACGTCACCGTGTTCACGACGCTGTCCGACAACGTCGCGATCCTCGCTGATCTCGGCATCAACAGCGTGTATCTGAAGCTGAGTTGGCTCGACCGCCTGTTCCTGTTCCTCAAATATTGGGGACCGTTCGACCTCTTGCAGTACGCCATGCACGTCTGCGCGCCGTTCGAGAAAAAGCTGAGCAAGGCCGGCGTCGACATCGTCTATTTCACGACCACGTCTAACTGGAATCTGGTGCTCTACAAACTGCCGTTCATGATCACGATTTTCGACGGCTGCTTCCGCGATAGCCCCGAATTCGACGAGGTGCGCGAATTCGCCCAGTTCGAGCGGCGCGACATGGTGTGGCGCAGCGCCGCCACCAAGGCGGCGGTGGTCATCACCAATGCCGACGAACTAGTCGACATGCTGTGCCGGCGCTACGCGATGGAGCGCGGTCATGCCGTCTGCATCCCGTTCTCGCCGTCGCTCTACGTGGCGCGGTCAGGCGCGACCGGTGAAGCCGAGGACGCCGCGATCCTGAAGAAGTACGGCATCGAGCCCGGCTATCTATTCTATCCGGCGCAATTCTGGTCGCACAAGAACCATGCGACCATTCTACTTGCGATGCGCCTGCTGAGGGATCAGGGCGAGAAGCACACGCTGGTGCTCTGCGGCTCAGATCCCGGCGCCCGCGCAGCGTTCGAGGCACTGGTTGCGCAGCATGGTCTCGGCGATTCGGTGCGCATGCTCGGCTTCGTTCCCTCCGCGGAGCTCGGCGCCCTTTATCGCGGCGCCAACGCGCTTGTCATGGCCACCTATTTCGGCCCGACCAATCTGCCGCCGCTGGAGGCGTGGGCTGTCGGCACGCCGGTGATCTATCCGGAAGCCTTCAAGGCGCAGGCCGGCGATGCGGCGGCCCTGTTCGACTACGACGATCCGGCCTCGCTCGCCAAGGCCATTGTCAAGATCCGTTCGGCCGAAGAACGCACCCGCCTCGCCATCGCGGGCAAGCAAAGGCTTGCCCACTTCGGCGAGCAGATCGAGGAAGGGCATCGGCAGCTCGCCCGGCACCTGATGCGGTTGAGATATCGCCGTTACCCTCAGATCTACTGATATCCGGGCAACGCTGGCGCTTTCAGTTCGGCACGGCAGCCAGCACGCGGCCGCGCACGCGCTCCATCAGCAACGGGCTCGCCATAGCGGCAACAGCAACGAGCCAGATCGCGCACTCCGCGAGGAAGCGTTGCGGCCCCGTTCCGGGCACCGTGACGTGGATCGCCAGTCCAAGCCCCCACCCGCCGAATATGATCGCTACCATCACCGCGATCAGGGCCAGCATGTGGCGGAGCGGTTGGGCGAGCGTCTGGTGCATGATCACCAGCGTCAGGATTCCGACCTGGGTCAGGAGGTCGCTCGCCACGATCGCGATTGCGGCGCCGAGCGGGCCGAGCCGGGGGATCAGCGAGGCCGAGAGGATCAGGAAGGTGATCAGCTGCAGCCCCTTGGTCCGGACCAGGAGATCGCCGCGATTGCTGTGATTGGCGAAGACGAACGCCATCAGCGAGGGCGCGACGACGGCGGAGCCGAGCAACAGCGTCACGGTGAGCGTGGCATCGTTAGGAATACTGCCATGCGTCCACAGTGCGAAGAAATCCGACCAGAACGGCAACAGGCCCGCGACGATCAGGCTGGCGATGGCGGTGACGAGCATCGACCCATGGGCATAGAGGCCGCGTAGCCGCACCTTGTCACCGATCGCATAATCGTGGCCGAGCTCCGCGCCGATCGGCAGCGTAATCTGGATGCAGACGCCTCTCACGAAGCTCGCGATCACACGGATCAGGCCCCATTGCGCCACCGCCACGCGATCGGCGACCATCGCGCTGACCAGCAGCATCGGTGCGTTGACGAGCGCGAGCTCGGTAAGGTTGGCAATGGAGAACGGAAAGGCGAGCCCGAACTGCCCGGCGCTCCAGCGCCAGGATGGCGATGCTGCCGATCGGTTCCGGCGCAAGAACGGCAACTGGCGCGGCGCGTCATATACAATCAGGAACAGCGCGGACAGGACCTGCGCCGAGACGTAGGCGATCGCGACCGTCAGCAGGCTGCCGAACCAGGCGATCGCGACGAGCTGCCCGACCTGCCCGAGCAGCAAGGCGACGTTTTGCGACCACACGGCCCGTCCGTATTTTCCGCGCGCGCGATAGAGGCCGGAGACTAGATTGGCGGGCAATGCGAGCAGCGTGCCGACGGTCATCACGAGCATCGCGGTGTCGAAGGTCGGCGTCATCTGAAATCCAAGCACCGATGCTGGCGGAAAAAGCTCGATACTCAGGAACAAAACCGCTCCCAGTGCCAACACAACCCGCACATAGATCTGCAGCATGCCCGCGAAATAGCTCGACGTCCTTCCATCACAATCGACGCAGGACTTAAAGGCAAGAAATCGATTGAGCGCCCGGGCCTGTAGCCCGGCATCGGCGACGACCAAAAGGGAGCTGGCCGAGTAAATGACAAGCCAAGCCGCCAGCATGTCGATGGCCCAAAAATGCAAGAACGCGGGAATCAGGAGAAGCTGCTGAGTCAAGCCAAGCAGGATCTGAACCATGCTCGCGGACCAGCCGTGGATGAGCCGATGAAGACGGCCAGTCATGTTCACTTGCTTCTCGGCTAGAGCTCATGCCAACGACCCAACTTAAGAGCCGTTAGTCGACGAGCTTTTGAGCAATGGAGATCCAACTATTCGTTGTATCCATTAACGACATCGACGACTTCAAGTAAGATGGAAGTGGTCCATCGAATCGACAAACCTAACCGAAGGACCGGTATCGGTATGTTCGATCGCCTCGATTGATTTCAGGACAGACTCCACGACACTCTTTGGGAATGCGTCCTGCGCGACATCGAAGAGTAACGTGAAGTCCCCAGACGCGGGCTCGCCCCTGATCGCGCCTCCTCCCTCCGGGAGCGCTGCTCGAAAAGCGAAAGAGTCGCCGACCACCCCTTGACCAGCGCCGGCTGCGGCAATCGACCCGTCCCCATTCAGATCCTGATGGAGGACCGATTCATACGATTGTAGCTTTGCACTCGTGCCTGAAACAACGCCAGTAAGGCTGGAGACGTAATTTCCGTTGTTGTCGGCACTCCACACCACGTACTGGTCGGCGCTGCCGTTCTTCCAAACAATGTCGTAGCCCGATCCCGTCTGCTCCGCACCGATTGGCACATAAGACCCGCACTGTCCAACCGTGATCGCAGCACCTCCAGACTTGAGCGTGAGGCTCGCGCCGCCCGTGTCGAGGTGATAGTTGGATCCAACCTGCGAAAGCGTGGTCGAGCCAGCTGACTCGATCACGGCGGTGGTCGCCGCTACCCCAACAGTCCCGTCACCGTTCAGATCCTGATGCAGAACGCTTTCATACGATTGCAGTGCCGCACTCGCGCCTGAAACGATGCCTGTCAGGCTGGAGACGTAATTTCCGTTGTTGTCCGCAGCCCACACCACGTATTGGTCGGCGCTGCCGTTCTTCCAAACAATGTCATAGCCAGATCCCGTCTGCTCCGCACCGATCGGTACATAAGTCCCACACTGTCCAATCGTGATCGCTGCACCTCCAGACTTGAGCGTGAGGCTCGCACCGCCCGTGGTGAGATAATAGTTGGATCCAACCTGCGAAAGCGTGGTCGAGCCAGCTGACTCGATCGCGGCGGTGGTCGCCGCTACGCCAACAGTCCCGTCACCGTTCAGATCCTGATGCAGAACGCTTTCATACGATTGCAGCGTCGCACTCGCGCCTGAAACAATGCCGGTAAGGCTGGAGACGTAATTTCCATTGCTATCGGCACCCCACACCACGTATTGGTCGGCGCTGCCGTTTTTCCAAACAATGTCGTAGCCCGATCCCGTCTGCTCCGCACCGATTGGTACATAAGTTCCGCACTGTCCAACAGCGATCGCCGCACCTCCAGACTTGAGAATTGGGCCAGTGCCGGTCGAGATAAGATCTAAGTAGTAGTACCCGCCTTGTTGCACGAGTTCGGTGGAGCCAAAAGCCTCGATTACGACGGGCGCGCTATCAAGCGTCGTGCTTGAGACCGTGCCATCGGCAAACTGGAAATTTTCGACGCCGGTGACGGTATCGGTGCCATCGGGCGCGCCACTGCGCTGGTCGGTCACAGTGAACGTCTGGGTCGTCGCGTCGTACGAGACCAGATAGTTGGCCCGGCTGCCCGAATACACCGCAGTGTCGGTGCCCGAGCCGCCATTGATGGCGTCGTTGCCCGCGCCCCCCGTGATCGTGTCGTTGCCACCGCCGCCGTTCAGCGCGTTGGCGATCGCGTTGCCCACCAGCGTGTCGTTGCCGGCCCCGCCGATGACGTTGTCGATGTAGGAGCGCGCGTCGCCATTATAGAGATAGGCGTTGTAGACGTTGCCCGATGCGTAATGGCCATTGCCGAGATTGGCCAGCTGCACGGAGGAGAACACCGACGCCGCACCGGGATTGAGGTTGATGCTCAGGTTCGTCGTGTAGTTCGACAGGTCATAGGTATCGACGCCGCCGCCGTCCCAGACCGTCTCATAAATGCGATTGGCCGAGCCTCCGCCGCCGCCGCCCGGCGCGAGCTGCCCCACGCCGTTGATGAATTCCTGCCCGGTGGTCGGATTCCAGGTGTAGACCGTGTTGTTGCTCTGGGTCGTGTAGTCCGCGCCGTACATCGTCTGGAGCGCGAGGATATCGTTGGCCATATAGGTCTGCGAAAATCCGTACGCCTCATTGGTGTAGCCGGACGTGGTCGAGCCGCCGACATAGCTGCGATAGCTCATGACGGTGTATTCGCTGTCGTCGTGCGCGCTCGGCACAGCGACGTTGGCGACGCCGCCCGTTTCCTGGCTGTGCTTGAGGCCGAGGGCGTGGCCGAGCTCGTGCAGCGCGGTCGTGAAATAGTAATTGCCGAGCGCGGCAAGCGAGTAATTGTACTGAGTCCCGAACCAGATATCGCCGCCGGACGCGGAGTTGCCGGGGTAATAGGCGTAGGAGGTCGGATTGGCCGACGGTGACTGCGCGACCATGATGTCGGCGCCGTTCGTCCCTGCGTACTGGATATTGGCGTTGGTGTAGCCGAGGATCAGTCCGATCGCGTAGTTGATCGCCGCCTGCATCTGGCTCGGCGCCGAGGCAAAACCCGACGTGGTCGGCTCACTGTTGCCGCCGCCGTAGGGATTGGCGTAGTCGCTGGCCGAGTCCGGAAAGCTGTAGGTGATCGTGCCGGACCATTTGGCGCCCGAAAGCAGGCCGTCGATCTCGGCGTTGTTGGTGGCACTGGCGGTGACAGCGGTGGCCAATGGACTCTCCGGAGCTACCCGCGCGATTCGGGCGAAGGCGTGTGATTCTAGCTTCAGAGGTAAACGTTTGGCTTAAATTTGGCGCCTGCGTGCGGGCCCCTTCCATTAAATGTGCTAGCTTCAAACCCCGTAATCATACGGTCCAGGCCATTCCGTAGTCAAATGGGGCCGAGTACGGAATGCGAGTTCCGCATGCTTGATGATCTCCAGAGGAGAATCATGAAACTTGGCTCCTTCTCGGCCGGTCTCGTCGGCGTCCTCGCGGTGGTCGCCGGGCCGGATCACCTGTCCATCGGAGAACAGCCTGTCATGGTCGTGAAGGCCAACGCAGATGAAAACGGCAAGGACGGCGGCAAGGACCGCGGCAAGGCGGGCCGCGCCCCGTCCATGCCAATGGCGCGCGATCCTTCCGCCGCGGTGGCGGAGGAGTACGAAGCCGCCCGTCGGACGGGAACGCGGGAGGCGCTCGAGCTCTTCATTGCGCGCCACGGCGACGTCCCGCTGGCCGAGCAGGCGCGCGCCGAGCTGAAGCGCCTGCCGCGCTGATCCCTTTCACGCAGCGCAGCAAGCCGCGCCGGCCCAGCCCCCATCAGGCACTGCATTTCGACAGGCGGCATCCGCGTCGGCCCAGACTTGTCGCATGGGCGTTGGGCACTATGGTAGGCCCGCAATCTGTCCCGGAGCCCTTCAAGATGCCCTTTCCGCATGCCTCGGAAGCCCTGTCGCGCTTCACCGTGCTCGACCTGACCCGCGTCCGATCCGGGCCCACCTGCGTGCGGCAGCTCGCGGACTGGGGCGCCAACGTGATCAAGATCGACGCGCTGACTGAGGATACCGGCGGCGAGCAGCCGGGCGGGCCGCGGCGGGGCTCCGACTTCCAGAATTTGCACCGCAACAAGCGTGCGATGACGCTGAACCTGAAGGACGAGCGCGGGCTCGCCGTGTTCAAGCGGCTCGCCGCCAAGGCCGATGTCGTGGTCGAGAATTTCCGTCCCGACGTGAAGAAGAAGCTCGGCATCGACTATGACAGCATCGCCGCGATCAACCCGCGCATCGTCTATGGCAGCATCTCCGGCTTCGGCCAGGACGGCCCCTATCACAAGCGGCCAGGCTTCGATCAGATCGCGCAGGGCATGGGCGGGCTGATGTCGATCACCGGTGCGCCGGGCGAAGGCCCGATGCGGGCCGGCATTCCCGTCGCCGACCTCACCGCAGGCCTGTTCTGCGCCATGGGCATTCTCACGGCGCTGCTCGAGCGCGAGGTCTCGGGCAAGGGCCAGTGGGTGCAGACCTCGCTGCTCCAGGCCCAGATCTTCATGCTCGACTTCCAGGCCGCGCGCTGGCTGATGGAGAAGGAGGTCGCCGGGCAGGCCGGCAACAACCACCCGACCAGCATCCCGACCGGCGTGTTCAGGACCTCGGACGGCTACATCAACATCGCCACGACCGGCGGGCGGATCTGGGAGCGCTGCGCCCAGGCGATCGGTGCGCCGGAACTCTTTGGCCACCCCGACTATGCGACGGCCCCTGCCCGCTCCAAGAACCGCGACGCGCTCAACGCAGAGATCGAGAAGCGTACCGTGACGAAGTCGACCGAGACCTGGGTCCGGGAGTTCAACGAAGCCGGCGTTCCCTGCGGGCCGATCTACGCCATCGACCAGATGTTCGAGGACGCCCAGGTCAGGCATCTCGGCATCGCGCAGGACGTGCCGAACGACGAGGACCGCCACATCCGCCTGGTCGGCCAGCCCCTGACGCTGTCGCGCACGCCGAGCAAGATGGTGGCGCGGCCGCCGGAATTCGGCGAGCAGACCGACGAGGTGCTGAAGGAGTTCGGCTTCGGCCCCGACGAGATCGCGGAGCTGCGTCAGCGCAAGGTGGTGTGAAAGCGGCGTACGCAGTCGTCTAGATCTTGCGCAGGCCGTCGAAGCGCGTGTCGACATAGTGGCCGCCGGCATCGACAACCCGACAGAGCTCGCCGCCATCATGGTAGAGCAGAACGACCTTGGCTCCCGCCGCGAATTGTCCGGTCGGTGGTCCGCTCGGCGTGCCGCGCGAGGCATAGAATGGCTGCGATCTCGCCACCTCGTGGGTGAACTGGTTGGGCGGAGGCGAGATCAGACAGTCGGACAGGATCAATGACGAATCTGGAAGCACAATCGCTTCCGGTCGCTTCATACCCTCCATGATCCGGTTTCCCTGAATTCCAAGAGAAGCCTTGCTCGGCAGAGCATCGTTCAGCGGCGCGTTGGCCTAGGAGTCGAGACTCTCGTCGGGCAGCGTGATCGGGATCCGCGGGAGCACGATGCCTCTCGGCTTTTCATCATGCGCGGCGACAAGTCCTGCCTCAGCCATATGGAGATGATTGGGCAGGTGATACGGCTGCGCAACGTCCATGTTCACCTCATAGCCCAGATCCTGCAAGCTGGCGATCGTCAACCGGCTCATCGGATTGCCGCCTTCATTGACGAACCCGGTCATCAATTCCGCGCCGAAAACAGTGTCGCGCCAATGCGAATCCACCGTCCCTTCGCCACCCTTGTTTTCGACGGGAACGGGGAGCGGCGTCGCGGAGCCGCGGAGCTTGCCGTATTCGCGCATCGCGTTGGCACCGTGGAATGTCGGATTGTGCGTGCGGACGCCCTTCAACAATCTCTTGTTCGTCCAGATCGTTCCGATGCCGATCACATGCCCCATCTCGTGCGTGATGACGTCGTTCAGGGTGCCGTCGGCTTCCATGGCGGCGAGATCGGCAATGTCGAATTGCATGTCGCCCGTCGCCGGCAGGAACGCAGCCGCCCCCGCACTCTTCGGACGCAGGCGGTCCGGTCCCGCCTGGCCGAGAACATTTCCGGGCCCGTCAATGTCGGTGCCTTGCGCCGCGATACGAAGATTGTTGATCCTTTCGCCGCCAACCGTGACGTCGGGCAAGTCGCCCACGATGGCGTGGGTCCACCGGTTTGCCGCAAGCTTGAAAGCGGCCTTTTGCTTGGCGGTCAGTCCGCCCAGGAAATGAACTTCGATCGTGTAACCTCGGGCAGCGGCTGCGGCGGCAACCGCGTGCGAAATCTCGGCGCCCTTCTGGGCGCGATAACGTTCAATCGCCATAACATCCTCCAAAAAAGCAGATCAAATAAATTTCTATCTATGCTTGCATAGTGATCCCGATTAACGCCGCTGACAAGGGAGAGAAAGCGTCACAGGGCCTGACGGTTTTCACCTCCGGACGCACGAAAGCCCGGCGCGACCACCGGGCTTTCGACTCGCAGGCACGCTTTGCGAAACAGTCGCTCAGGTCCCGCTGAAGCGATAGTTCATACCGAAGCGCAGGATGTTGTCGATAACGTGCGAGCGATAGCCGACGACCAGCGGCGCGCCGCTGAGCGCGATCACGGGAGTTGCGAGCGTTCCCGACACCGTTCCAAGATCGACATAGAGATATTCGAGCCTGGCGCTCCAATTGTCGGCGAAGGCGCCTTCGATGCCGGCGCCCGCAGTCCAGCCGACCGTCGTCGTGCTGCTGCTGAAGCTCGCCGCAACAGGCGTGAACGTTCCGCCGTCGGCGCCCGGGAAGCCGCCGACATTGATCGCGCTCACGCTCCCTGCGGTGGAGACGCGGCCATAGGCGAGACCGCCGGTGCCGTAGAGCAGCACGCGCGGCGTCACGGCGACACCGAGACGGCCGCGGACGGTGCCGAACCAGTCCAGCTTCTGGGTGAGATCGAACGTAACAGGCAGCGCGGGATCGAACGTGTTGTCGCCGCGATGGCCCGGCGTGCAGACGCCGTCCTGCAAACCGGCCGGTGCGCCGGCGCACAGCGCGTCGAAACGGCCCTTCTCGCCGCTGCCCTGGAAGTCGGCCTCGAAGCCCGCCACGAACATCCCGCGCTGCCAGTTGTAGCCGATCTGTCCGCCACCGGTGACGCCGTTGAAATCGAACGAGCCGGCGCTCGAGCTCAGCGGCGCGCCGCCCCCGCTGTCGATGAAGTCGGCCGTGGTGGCCGAGCGGCCCCAGCCATAGCCGACATTGATGCCGGCGTAGAAGCCGCTCCAATTGTAGCCGGGATCGACGGCCGCCGGCGGCGCCTTGGTATGGATGTGCGGCACCGCCAGATCGGCGGCGAAGGCACGCGGTGCAAGCAGCATGGCGGTCGCCGCCGCGACCAGCAAAGTTCGTGTCATCAATCTTCCCTCGAGAAAATGGCGTTGCCTGTTCGCCTGCTCGCAAGAAGCGCGGGCGATTCAGTGCGGCGACACTAGGAAAGAGCGCATCGCTTCGCGTCCTGCGTTCGAACGTCGGTCGTTCAGGGGACGCGTGCAGCCGCTCGCGCGCGTGAGGCGCGCGCGGGCCAACCGGACAATCTCGAACTCGCTGCTATTTCAGCGCGGTTTGGCGGCGGGGATGAATCTTGGGGACGGACGCGAGGGCCTCGAAAGAGGCGCGGTACGCGCAGCTTCGACAATCCAATCAGGGCAGATCATGCTGCGGATGTGGCACGACCGCAACAAACGGACCGCGCTGTCCGATCGTCGGCCCGGCGCCATTTCCAAAAATCAGGACAGAAACGACAAAGCCCGGCGCGAGCCGGGCTTTGCTTCTTGTTGACGCCTTTGTTGATCTCAGTACTTCGCGACCACCGGGCCGCCGAACTTGTAGTTCACGCCCACCCGCAGAATGTTGTCGGTGATGCGCGAGCTGTAGTTGCTGGTCAGCACGCCGCCGCCCAGCGCAGGAATCGTCGTGGTGAACGCGCCGGACGTACGGCCGAGATCGACCCAGAGATATTCGAGTTTGGCCGTCCAGTTGCCGCCGATCACGCCTTCGACGCCGGCGCCCACCGTGTAGACAACGCGCGTATCCGAGTTGGAGAACACGGCAGCAGCTGCGCCGATGGTCTCGGTCGTCCTCACTTCGCCATAGGCCAGACCGCCGGTGGCGTAGAACAGGACGGTCGGGGTCGCCAGGATACCGACGCGGCCGCGGACCGTTCCGAACCAGGTCAGCTTCTGGTCAAGCGAAACAGGAACGGCCGGTCCCGGAGCCACAAGGATCAACGCGCTAGGCGTACAGACGGCGATCGGACAGATGAAGCTGCGGCTTCCCTTTTGGCCGCCGCCCTGGATGTCCGCCTCAAGGCCCCACACCCAGTTCTGCACCTGCCAATTGTAGCCGATCTGGGCGCCGCCAATCACGCCGTCCATGTTGGCGCGATCGCTGCTCGTAAACAGCACGGTGCCGGCGCCGTTGGTCAGCGACGGGTCGTCGCGAGAGCGGCCCCAGCGATAAATATACCCGGCTCCCTACCCAAGGGCTGTGCCGCGCCAGCAACATCTGGAAATAATCTGGCTTAAGGCTGTGCCGATACCCGAACGCCACCACATCCCCTAAGCCATTGATTCGGAACATTGTTGTTCCACAGGCCAAGCGCGATGTCGCCCTAGTCCGCTGCGTCTGTCGGACGCGGCCCAGCAGCCCGTCGATCACCGGCCAGAACAGCAGCACGATCGCCAGGGTCGTGATCGAGCCGACCAGCCCGTTCAACCAGAACATCTTGAGGTCGCCACCGGAACCGATCATCGACAGGCGGAAGGCATCCTCGGCGCGGTTGCCGAGCACGAGCGCCAGCGTGAACGGTGCGAGCGGAATGCCGATCGAAGCTCGATCGACTGCGCGATTCCTTCGGGACGCTCAGGCGCATCTCAAGAACAACATCGCGGCAATCGTGAAGAAACTGCGGCGCATCATGCTCCCGAGTTCAGATGCAAATCGAATGGCGATCACTTCAAGAGGTTCAATCCGTCAATCAGCCCATCCCAAATTCCCGACTTTATTGCCCGCCATGCTTCGGAGCCTTCTCCGAGGGAAAGCTGTTGAGGCTCGGCTCCCCACCTGGCAGACGGACTTCATTCGCACTCCCCGTTCGCGCCGATATGGTAGTGCGACGAAAATTGCTTCTCGCATCACCGCAGATTGGCGTTACGATCCAACGTCCATGCCGTCAGAAGGACACATCATGTTGAGACAGGCCGTCATCCTCGCCGGAGGGTCAGGCACCCGGCTGGGTGAGCGCACCAAGCTGGTTCCGAAGCCAATGCTCGACATCGGCGGGCGGCCGTTTCTCGACACGCTGATCGATGAGCTCGTGCGCTACGATGTGTTCGATGAGATCCTCCTGCTCGCGGGACACAAAGCCGAGATCGTCGAGACCCATTATGGCGGCGCGACCAGGGGCCGGGCAAAGATCCTCGTGTCGCGCGAGGTCGAGCCGCTCGGCACCGGCGGCGCGCTAATGCATGCGCGCGACCTGCTGCACGACCGCTTCCTGTTGCTCAACGGTGACTCGCTGTTCGACTTCAACCTGCTCGACCTGGTCGCGCGCGCCCATGGCGGGGGCGTTCACATGGCGTTGCGGGAAGACGTCGTCGCAGACCGCTACGGCCGCGTCGTGCTCGACGGTAACACCGTGCGTGACTTCATCGGTCCCGGCACGGGCGCCACGGGACCGGCCAACGCCGGCATCTACGTTGTCAGCAAATCCATCCTCGCCGACATCACGACGCTTCCCGCCTCCCTCGAGCAGGACGTGTTCCCCGGCCTTGCCGCGTCCGGCGCGCTGCGGGGCACGGCCTATCGCGGTTACTTCATCGACATCGGCACTCCCGACGACTTCGCGCGCGCCGATCGCGAATTGCCGGAGAAGTTGCGGCGGCCGGCCGTATTCTTCGATCGCGACGGCGTGCTCAACCACGATTCAGGCTACATGTTTGAGACGCACAAGCTCGAATGGATCGAGGGCGCACGCGAGGCCGTGAAAGACGTCAACGACGCCGGCTATTTTGCCTTCGTCATCACCAACCAGTCCGGTGTCGCTCGCGGCTACTACGCCGAGCACCACGTCGTCGCCTTGCACCGCTGGATGGCGGACCAGATGGCGCGGACTGGCGCGCATATCGACGCGTTCGAATACTGCCCCGATCATCCCGATGGTACCGTCGCGCGCTATTGCCGTACGAGCGACCGACGCAAACCGGCGCCCGGCATGATCACCGACCTTCTCAAGCGCTTTCCTGTCGACATGACGCGCAGCATGGTGATCGGCGACAAAGACAGCGACATGGAGGCGGCGCAGGCGGCCGGCTTGGCCGGCCATCTGTTTTCTGGTGGCAATCTGCAAGCTTTCGTCAGACGGCACCTTGGCCTCGCGGGCGTGTAATGCCTACGACTATCGCGACATCGCCCTTATGTTGAATCACGGAGAGATTGTCCCCTGGCCCGGCGTCGGCTTGCCCCCCGCGTTAGTCCGACGCGGCCCAGCAACCCGTCGATCACCGGCCAGAACAGCAGCACGATCGCCAGCGTCGTGATCGAGCCGACCAGCCCGTTCGACCAGAACACCTTGAGGTCGCCGCCGGAGCCGATCATCGACAGGCGGAAGGCATCCTCGGCGCGGTTGCCGAGCACGAGCGCCAGCGTAAACGGCGCGAGCGGAATGCCGATCTTCTTGAAGACGTAGCCGACGACCCCGAAGCCGAGCATCAGCCAGATGTCGAACATCGCGTTCTGGATCGCATAGGCGCCGATCGCGCAGGACACCACGATCATCGGCGCCACCGCCGCGAACGGCACCCGCAGGATCGAGGCGAAGATCGGCACCGTCGTCAGCACCAGCACGAGGCCGACGACGTTGCCGAGATACATCGAGGCGATCAGCCCCCAGACGAAGTCCTTGTGCTCGACGAACAGCAGCGGGCCGGGATTGAGCCCCCACACCATCAGGCCGCCGAGCAGGATCGCGGCGGTGCCGGAGCCGGGAATGCCGAGCGCCAGCATCGGCAGCAGCGCCGCGGTGCCGGAGGCGTGCGCCGCCGTTTCCGGCGCGAACACGCCCTCGATGCGGCCCTTGCCAAAACTCTCGGGATCCTTGGAAAAGCGCTTGGCGAGATTGTAGCCCATGAAGGACGCGGCGATCGCCCCGCCCGGGGTGATGCCCAGCCAGCAGCCGATGAAGGAGGAGCGCAGCAGCGTCACCCAGTATTTCGGCAGATCCTTCCAGACGCTGAGCACGACGCGCAGCGAGATGCTCGCTGCATGTCCCCGCAATGCCAGACGCTCCTCCATCGTCAGCAGGATCTCGCTGATGCCGAACAGGCCGATGACGGCGACGAGGAAGTTGATGCCGCGCAAGAGCTCGGCCGAGCCGAAGGTCATGCGCAGATTGCCCGACACCGTGTCCATGCCGATGCCGGCGAGCAGCAGCCCGAGCGACATCGAGATGACCGTCTTGTGCTTGGCCTCGCGCCCGAGGCCAACGAAAGAGCAGAAGGTGAGCAGATACACCGCGAAGAACTCGGGCGGGCCGAACTTCAACGCAAAGGACGAGATCATCGGCGCGAGGAAGGTGATGAGGAGCACGGCGACCAGCGAGCCGATGAAGGAGGACGTGAACGCCGCGGTCAGCGCCTCCGCCGCCCTGCCCTGCTGTGCCATCGGATAGCCGTCGAATGTGGTCGCGACCGACCAGGCTTCGCCCGGGATGTTGAACAGGATCGAGGTGATGGCGCCGCCGAACAGCGCGCCCCAATAGATGCAGGACAGCATCACGATCGCGGAGGTCGGGTCCATCGTGAAGGTCAGCGGCAACAGGATCGCAACGCCGTTCGGGCCGCCAAGGCCCGGCAGCACGCCGACGAAGATGCCGAGCACCAGCCCGACCATCATCAGCACGAGCGTCTTCCACGTCAGCAGGACGGCGAAGCCGTGAAACAGGAGACCGAGAGCTTCCATCGCGGGGCCGCCTTAGTGGCCGAAGGCCGCTTCGAGCGGCCCCTTCGGCATGATGACGTCGAAGGCGATGTCGAAGGTGACGAACATGATCGCCGTGAACACGAGCGCCGTGAGCAGCGACTTCCACAGCGCGATCTTGCCGACGAGGCGCATGAAGCTCGCGATCAGCAGGAAGCTCGCGACATAGAGGCCGAGGAATTGCGTGACGAGGCAGAACAGCAGCGTCGGCACGAACACCGCCATGACGCGGCGCGCCTGCGCGCGCGTGACGAAGCTTCCGGACGTCGCCCGGCGCGCGACGAGCGCCGTGGCCAGGCCATAGAGGCTGCCGCCGGCGAGGATGAGGGAGAGATAGAACGGGAAATAGCCGGGCTCCGGCCCGGTTGCGTCCCAGGACGCCCCTGTGCGCCAATTGTCGTAGCCGAGCGTGATGGCCAGCGCGAGCAGCAGGAGGCAGACAAGGATTTCGATCGTGCCGGAGCTGACGACGGAGGGCGAGTCGTCTTCAGGCGCGGTTGGATCGTCGACGACGATTTCGATATCGGTTTGGGACATGCTCTGCCAAATCAAATTGCGCTGTCATCATCCGCGAAGGCGGATGATCCAGTATTCCAGAGGCGGCGAGGAGTGCGGGTAAGCTGCGGCGTACTGGGTGCCCCGCCTTCGCGGGGCATGACGTGGAGGCGGGGTCACTTCGCGACGAATCCGGCTTCCGTCATCAGCGCCTTGTTGGTGGCATCGTCCTCCTCGAGGAATTGCACCATGTGCTTGCCGGTGAGGAAGATCGGCTTCAACGCCTGCTTCTCCATGTAGTCCTTGTACTCGGCGGTCTGCGTCACCTTGTGGAACAGCTCGACATAGAACGCCTGCTGCTCGGCAGTCACTTTGCCGGGCAGGAACATCGCGCGCAGCATCAGATACTGCACGTCGACGCCCTCCTCCTTGCAGGTCGGGATGTCGGCCCAGGACTGCGTGTCCGTCACCTTGCTGGTGTAGGAGATGCGCTCCTTGTCGAACACGCAGAGCGGACGCACCTGGCCGGCGCGCCAGACTTCGAGGTTTTCGCTGGGGTTGTTGACGTTGGCTTCGGTGTGATTGCCGACGAGCTGGGTCGCGGCCTCGCCGCCGGACTTGTAGGGCAGATAGGAGAATTTCGCGCCGGTCTTCTGCTCCAGGAACACGGTCAGCACGTGATCCTCGCGCTTGGAGCCGGTGCCGCCCATCTTGAACGGCGAGCTCGCCGCCTTCGCGGCCGCGACGAATTCCTTCACCGTCTTCGGACCGGCGCTGTTGTCCCACAGCACGAACTGGTCGAGCGCAATCACCGAAACCGGAGTCAGCTCACGCCAGTTGAACGGAATCTTCGCCGACAGCGGCAGCATGTAGATCAGGGAATAGGCGATCAGCACCTTGTTCGGGTCGCCCTCGCTGGACTTCATGTACATCAGCGCTTCCGCGCCCGAGGCGCCGCCCTTGAGCGAGACGACCATCGGCTGCTTCATCAGATTGTTCTTCTGGATCGCGGCCTGCATCATTCGCGCCATCTGATCGGAAGCACCGCCCGCACCGGCCGCCACCACGATCTCGACCGGCTTGGTCGGTTCCCAGCCGGCAAAAGCCGGCGTGCCCAACAACAGCGCGGTCGCGGCGCCGACGGCTTTCACTGAAATTCGCACGAGTTTCGTCCCCTGATTCTTATTGGCTTTGTGATGCCGGGAAGGTTATCGCTGCATTGTGCGGACTATTGCTGACGAGTTCAAGCAAACGGTCGTGTCGCCGCATATGACTTTCGGCTGACGCAAAAGCGCTCGACGGCGCGCTCGCTACTTGCCCTTCCAGACGGGCGTGCGCTTGTTGAGGAAGGCGTCCATGCCCTCGCGGAAATCTTCGCTCATATAGGCCTTGAGGATCAGGTCCTCGCCCTCTTCGCGCGACAGCGTGCGGCGGATGCGGCGGACCGCTTCCTTGGTTGCTTCGAGCGTGAGCGGGGCATGGCTCGCGACGAGCTTTGCGGTCTCGTCGGCGCGACGCTGAAGCGTCTCGACGTCGGGTACGACCTCGTTGAGCAAGCCGAGGGCGAGCGCTTCCGGCGCCTCGACCAGGCGCGCCTTGAAGATCAGATCCTTGGTGCGGGCAGGCCCCACCAGCGAAACGACGCGGCTGATGTTGGACATCGACAGGCAGTTGCCGAGCGTGCGCGCGATCGGAAAGCCGATGCGCGTCGTCTCGGTCCCGATGCGGAGGTCGCAGCAGGCGGCAATGCCGGCGCCGCCGCCGGTGCAGGCCCCCGCGATCGCCGCGATCACGGGCACACGGCACTGCTCGAGCGTGCCGAGCACGCGGTCGATGCGGGCCTCGTAATCGAGCGCGTCCTGCGCGGTCTTGAAGGCGCGGAATTGCGAGATATCGGTGCCGGAGGCGAACGCCTTGTCGCCGGCGCCGGTCAGGATCAGCGCCTTGATCGAACGGTCGGTGTTGATCTCGGTGCAGATCTCCGCCATGCGGTCATACATGGCGAAGGTCATTGCGTTGCGCGCCTGCGGGCGGTTGAAGGTGATCCGCGCGATGCCGTCCTGGACGGAGTAGAGCAGGTCTTCGTTGGCAGTCGTCGGTGCGTTCATCGCGCGCTCACTTTCAAGGTTGGTTCAGGCCACCTGCGCCTTTAAGCGACTTGGGCTTTGGCCATCGGCACCGCGTCGCGTCCCTTCAGGACGTCCATGGCCGCCAATACGCCGCCGCTCCGGTGCGGAATCTTTGCAAGATCGAGGCCCATCTCGACGCCGGCGAGCGTGCCCATCAGCATCAGGTCGTTGAAATGACCGATATGGCCGATGCGGAACACCTTGCCCTTGACCTTGTTCAGGCCGGTGCCGAGCGACATGTCGAAGTTTTCCAGCACCACCTTGCGGAAGGCGTCGGCGTCGTGTCCATCCGGCACGCGCACGCCGGTCAGCGCAGGCGAATGCGCCGCGGGATCGGCGCACTGCGCCTCCAGGCCCCAGACCTTGACCGCGGCGCGCGTCGCCGCGCTGTGGCGCTTGTGGCGGGTCCAGACGTTCTCCAGCCCCTCCTCTTCCAGCATCTTGACCGCTTCGCGCAGGCCGTAGAGCAGATTGGTCGCGGGCGTATAGGGGAAGGTGCCGAGCTTGTTGAAGCTGATGACCTCCTGCCAGTCCCAGTAGGAGCGCATGCCGGGGTTGGCCTTGGCGACCGCGATCGCCTTCTCCGAGACGGCGTTGAAGCCGAGGCCGGGCGGCAGCATCAGGCCCTTCTGGGAGCCCGCGACCGAGACGTCGATGCCCCAGGCGTCGTGCTCGTACTCCATCGAGCCGAGGCCGGAGATGGTGTCGACCATCAGCAGCGCCGGATGCTTGACGCGGTCGAGCAGCTTGCGCACCTCCAGCGGCGGCGTCACGCAGCCGGTCGAGGTCTCGTTGTGCACGACGCAGACCGCCTTGATCGTGTGCTGCTTGTCGGCCGCGAGCCGCTTCTCGATCTCGGCGAGATCGGCGCCATGGCGCCAGTCGCTCGGGATGAAGTCGACGTCGAGCTTGAACTTGTCGGCGATGCCGCGCCACAGCACGGCGAACTGGCCGGTCTCGCACATCAGGACCTTGTCGCCGGGCGAAAACACGTTGACCATCGCCGCTTCCCAGGCGCCGGTGCCGGACGAGGGGAAGATGATCACGGGCTGCTTGGTGCGGAACACGCGCTGCATCGCGGCAAGCACGGCGAAGCCGAGCTCGGCGAACTCCGGACCGCGATGGTCCAGCGTCGGCATGTCCATCGCCCGCAGCACGCGGTCGGGCACGTTGGTCGGTCCTGGAATCTGTAGGAAATGCCTTCCAGTATGCACGGTCATCGGCGTCCTTCCCGGTCTTGCCTTGATTTTGATGGCCGCCGAATAGCACCATTTGACCGGCTTGTCCCCTCTCCTTAAGGCTCCTCCCATGCGTAGGCGGCGGGCCTCCGCCGCCCCTTACTCCGCGGGCACCACCTTTCCGGACGGCAACCTGCCCTCGGCCTCCGCGAACGGGCGTTCCGGATGCATCAGGAAGGCCGAAACGCCGCCGAGCAGCAGCAGCCCCATCGACATCAGGAACGGCAGGTACCAGTTGCCGGTCGCGTCGATCACGAAACCCGCGACCAGCGGGGAGACGATGGCCGCGAAGGCCGAGCCGGTGTTCATGATTCCCGAGGCCGTCCCGGAATATTTCGGGGCGATGTCCATCGGGATCGACCACATCGGGCCGATCACGAGCTCGGCGCAGAAGAATCCGGCCGACAGGCACAGCGCGACGATGGTGATGTCGTGGACGAACAGGATCGGAAACAGCGAGATCAGCGCGCCCGTAAATCCCGCAACGGTGACGCTGAGCCGCGCCAGGCGGACATTGCCGGTGCGGTCGAGAATCTTGTCCGACAGCACGCCGCCGACGCTGTCGCCGACCACGCCGGCGAAGAACACGCCGGAGGCGAACAGCGCCGAGTTCCTGATGTCGAGACCGTAGTTGTTCTTGAAGAACAGCGGCAGCCAGTTGAGATAGAGCCACAGGCACCAGCCGTAGCAGAAATAGGTCAGCGTCACCGGCCACATCCGGCCGAGCAACGGCCCCCACGGCACGCGCGGCCGCTCGCCGGTCGGGCGCGGCGGCAACGCCGCAAGCTCGGCTTCGGTGATGGAGGCATGCTCCTTCGGCTCGTTGCGGAAGTACCAGACCCAGATCACGCCCCAGATGAGGCTGACGAAGCCGAGCACCACGAAGGCGCCGCGCCAGGTCAGCCAGAGGATCAGCAGCGCCACCACGGGCGGCGTGACGGCATTGCCGAGCCGGGCGAAGGAATGGGTCAGGCCCTGCGCAAAGCCGCGGCGGTTCGCCGGCGTCCAATATTGCATTGCGCGCGTTGCGGTCGGGAAGGTCGCGCCCTCGCCGAAGCCGAGCGCGAAGCGCGCGACGAACAGCGCGGCCAGACCGTTGACGAAGCCGGTCATGATGGTGGCGACCGCCCAGATCATGCCGCACCAGAACAGCGTCTTGCGCGGCCCGAAACGATCGCCGACCCAGCCGCCGATCACCTGGAACAGCAAATAAGGATAGGCGAAGGCCGAGAAGACGAGGCCGAGCTGGGTGTTCGACAGGCCCAGCTCCTTCTGGATCTCGCTCGCCGCCGTGCCGATGTTCACCCGGTCGACATAGGTGATGAAATACATCGCGCAGAGCATCGCCAGCACGACATGCGTGGCCTTGAACCGAACTCCCATCTCACCCCTCCCGACTTGCTGTTGTTATGATTGCCGCTCGAATGTCCCGCGCGACTTACGTACCGACCACTTTCAGATGCGGCGACGCATTGCCCTGCGGGCGCTGCTCCAAGAGCTTCATCGCGATATCGACGCCGCCGGAGCGATGCGGCACGCCCGCAACCGACAGGCCCATCTCAACGCCGGTGAGCGCGCCGAGCAGCGTCAGCGCGTTGCATTCGCCGAGATGGCCGATACGGAAGACCTTTCCGGCGACCTTCGACAGGCCCGAGCCGAGCGACATGTTGTAGTTTTCAAGCACGATTTGGCGGAACTGATCGGCGTCATGTCCCGGCGGCATCAGCACCGCCGTGAGCACCGGCGAGAACTCGGCCGGCTCCTGGCACAGCACTTCGAGGCCCCAATGATTGACGGCGGCGCGGGTTGCGGCGGCTAACCGCTGATGCCTGGCGAAGACGTTGTCGAGGCCCTCTTCGAGCAGCATCGCGATCGCCTCGCGCAGGCCGTAGAGCAGATTGGTCGCCGGCGTGTAGGGGAAGAAGCCTTTCGCGTTCGGCTTCAGCATCTCCTCCCAGTCGAAATAGGAGCGCGGCATCTTGTTGGTCTTGGACGCAGCGCGGGCCTTCTCCGAGATCGCATTTAAGCCGAGGCCGGGCGGCAGCATGAAGCCCTTCTGCGAGCAGCTCACGCTGACGTCGACCTTCCATTCGTCGTGGCGATAGTCGACCGAGCCGAGCGAGGAGATGGTGTCCACCATCAGCAGCGCGGGATGCGAGGTGCGGTCGATCGCGGCGCGGATCTCGGCGATGCGGCTGGTCGCGCCGGTCGAGGTCTCGTTGTGCACGACCATGACGGCCTTGATCGCGCGTGCCTTGTCCTCGGTGAGCTTCGCCTCGATCACGGCGGGATCGGCGCCGCGGCGCCAGTCGCCGGGAACGAAATCGACCTCGATGCCGAAGCGGCCCGCCATCTGGCGCCACAGGGTGGCGAAATGGCCGGTCTCGATCATCAGCACCCTGTCGCCCGGCGACAGCGTGTTGACGATCGCGGCCTCCCAGGCGCCGGTCCCGGACGAGGGAAAGATCACCACCGGCCCCGCGGTCTGGAAAATCTTCTGGCTGCCTTCGAGCACGGTCCGGCCGAGCTCGCCGAATTCGGCGCTCCGGTGGTCGATGACCGGCATGTCCATGGCGCGCAGGACGCGCTCGGGGACCGGGCTCGGGCCCGGAATCTGAAGAAAATGGCGTCCCTGATGCATGAAAACCTCCCTGTCGGCGGGTTCTGGCCGGCGTTGCCGACTATTTTGCATTCATTTTTTGTCCTTTCAATCGAAATTTGGTATTCGATTGTGGACGTCGACGCGACCAAGCGGGCAAACTATTGTGCTGCAAATGAAATCCACGATTCCCGACATCGGGGTTCCAATCGCCCCGCCCGCCGGAAACGGCGGTGACCGCCAGGAGGCCTCGCTCCACGGCGAGATCCTGCTGCGGCTGCGCGACTACGTGGTCGAAGGCAACATTCCCGACGGCGCGCGCGTTCCCGAGCGCCAGCTCTGCGAGATGCTCGGCATCTCCCGCACGCCCTTGCGCGAGGCGCTCAAAGTACTCGCCGCCGAAGGCCTGATCGAGCTGCTGCCGAACCGCGGCGCGCGGGTGCGCCAGCTCAGCCAGCGCGACCTCGAGGAGCTGTTCGACGTGATGGCGGGCCTGGAAAGCCTTGCCGGGCGCCTCGCCTGCGAGGCCATTACCGACGAGGAAATCACCGCGATCGAGCAGCTGCATTACGAGATGTACGGCCACTATCTGCACCGCGACATGCACGGCTATTTCCAGACCAACCAGCGCATCCACGAGAGCATCGTCGCGGCCGCGCGCAACGAGACGCTGAAGACGGCCTACGCCAACTTCGCCGGCCGCATCCGCCGCGTCCGTTACTCGGCCAATTTCGCCCGCAAGCGGCAGCGCTGGGCGGAAGCGATGCGCGAGCACGAGGCCATCCTCGATGCGCTACGCCGCCGCGCCGGCAGCGAGCTCAGCGACATCCTGTTCCAGCACCTGCGCAACAAGCGGGCGGCCGCGATCGAGCACCTGACCGAGCCCCAAGAGGACTCGCCGGCCTTGCCCTGACGGCGGCTGGCTTGCTCATTTTGAATTCATAATATAATCGGTCATTAACAATAATGAATAAATCAGCAAGGCTGAGCCTCGCTGGGTCAGTCAGGGATCAGGGATGACAAACGCCTCCTCGCTCGAACGGCGCCTGCGGTCGGAAATGACCGGCGACGTCCTGTTCGACCCCTTCAGCCGCGGCCGCTACGCCACCGACGCCTCGTTCTACCAGATCGTGCCGGCGGGCGTGGTCGTGCCCAAGACCATGGACGAGGCCCTGAAGGCCCTGGCGATCGCCCGTGACGAGGGCCGCAAGGTCACCCCGCGCGGCGGCGGCACCTCGCAATGCGGCCAGACCGTCAATGACGGCCTCGTCGTCGACCTCTCGAAGCACCTCAACCGCATCCTGTCGCTCGACATCGCGAACCGCACCTGCGTGGTCGAGCCCGGCATCGTGCTCGACGACCTCAACCGCCAGCTCAAGAAGCATGGCCTGTGGTTTCCCGTCGACGTCTCCACCGCCTCGCGCGCCACCATCGGCGGCATGGCCGGCAACAATTCCTGCGGCGGCCGCAGCTTGCGCTACGGCACCATGCGCGACAACACGCTGTCGATGGAGGCTGCCCTTGCGGACGGCACGCTGAGCCGCTTCGGCGAGGTGTCGCGCGATCTCTCCGATATTGACGCGGGCGACAATGCCCGGGCGCTGTTTCGCGACATGCTCGATCTCGGCACCCGCGAGGCCGACGAAATCGTGGCACGCTTCCCAAAGGTGCAGCGCCGCGTCGGCGGCTACAATCTCGATGCGCTGGTGCCGCGCAACGCGCCGAACAACATGGCGCATCTGCTGGTCGGCTCCGAAGGCACCCTCGCCTTCACCACCAAGGTCGAGCTGAAGCTCTGGCCCGTCATCCGCAACAAGGCGCTCGGCGTCTGCCATTTCGGCAGTTTCTACGAGGCCATGGATGCGGCCCAGCATCTCGTCAAGCTCAAGCCGATCGCGGTCGAGCTGGTCGACCGCACCATGATCGCGCTCGGCCGCGACATCGCGATGTTCAAGCCGATCATCTCGGCCGCGATCAAGGGCGATCCGGATGCCGTGCTGGTGGTCGAATTCGCCGAAGAGGACCAGGCCGACAATCTCCTGCGCCTGAAGCAGCTCACCGAGCTGATGGGCGATCTCGGCTTCGGCTGGAACAACGACAAGCGCAAATGGGGCGGCGTGGTCGAGATATCAGAGCCCGCGCTCCAGAGCGGCATCGCCGATTTCCGCGCCGCGGGCCTCAACGTCATGATGTCGATGAAGCAGGAGGGCAAGCCGGTCTCCTTCGTCGAGGACTGCGCCGTGCCGCTGCCGCATCTGGCCGACTACACCGCGCGGCTGAACGAGGTTTTTGCCAGGCACGGCACCAGCGGCACGATGTATGCGCACGCCTCCGAGGGCTGCCTGCATGTGCGCCCGGTGCTGAACTTGAAGCTGGAGAAGGACGTCAAGGCGATGCGCGCCATCGCCGAGGAAGCCTTCGCCATGGTGCGCGAGTACAAGGGCTCGCATTCCGGCGAGCACGGCGACGGCCTGGTGCGCTCGGAATTCCACCAAACGATGTTCGGCGAACGCCTCGTTGCCGACTTCAGGGAGGTCAAGCAGCGCTTCGATCCCGACGGCGTCCTCAATCCCGGCAAGATCGTCGATGCGCCCAGGATGGACGACCGCTCGCTGTTCCGCTACCGGCCGGACTATCGCGTCACGGAGCTGAAGACGAAGCTCGACTGGTCCGCTTATCCCGGCGCCGGCGGCGGTTTCCAGGGCGCGGTCGAGATGTGCAACAACAACGGCGCCTGCCGCAAGCTCGAGGGCGGCGTGATGTGCCCATCCTACCGCGCGACGCGCAACGAGAAGGATGTCACCCGCGGCCGCGCCAACACCCTGCGGCTCGCGATCTCCGGCCAGCTCGGCCCCGATGCGCTCGCCTCCGACGAGATGATGGAGACGCTCAAGCTCTGCGTCTCCTGCAAGGCCTGCCGCCACGAATGCCCTGTTGGTGTCGACATGGCCAAGATGAAGATCGAGGTGCTCGCCGCACGCGCCGCCACCCACGGCCTGACGCTGCGCGACCGCCTGGTCGGCTATCTCCCGCGCTACGCCGGCCTTGCCTCGCGCTTCGCGCCGCTCGCGAATTTGCGCAATCACAGCCCGCTGCTGCGAAAGCTGTTCGAGCGCTTTGCCGGCATCAGTGCGCGCCGGGCGCTACCCGCCTTCCGCAGCGACGTGTTTGCGCCGCCGACGAGCAGCGTCGGTCCGGAAGAAGGCCGCGAGGTCGTGCTGTTCGCCGACACGTTCAACCGCATCTATGAGCGCGAAAACCTCGACGCCGCGCTGCGCGTGCTCGCGGCCGGCGGTTATCGCGTGCACCTGCCCAAGCCCGCGAGCGGCAGCCGCCCGCTGTGCTGCGGCCGCACCTTCCTCTCCGCGGGCCTCGTCGACGAGGCCAAGACAGAGCTGGACCGGCTGGTGGCCGCCTTCGTGCCCTTCGCTGCGCGCGGCGTGCCGATCGTCGGCCTCGAGCCAAGCTGCCTGCTGTCGCTGCGCGACGAGCTCTCCTCGCTGCGCAAGGACGATGACGCCAAGGCCATCAGTGCCCACGCGCTGACCTTCGAGGAATTCCTGGTGCGCGAGGCCCAGGCCGGCCGGCTGCAACTGCCGCTCGGCACCGTCGCCGACAAGGCCGTGGTGCACGGCCATTGCCACCAAAAATCCTTCGGCGCCTTCAAGCCGGTCGAGCAGGTGCTGCGGCTCGTTCCCGGCCTTGAGGTCGAGACCATCGAGTCCAGCTGCTGCGGCATGGCCGGCGCCTTCGGCTATGGCACCGAGACCTATGACGCCTCGATCGAGATGGCCGAGCTGTCGCTGCTGCCCGCCGTGCGGCGCGCAGACGAGGCGACGCTGGTCGTCGCCGACGGCACCTCCTGTCGCCACCAGATCCACGACGGCGCGAAGCGCGAAGCGCTTCACGTCGCGCGCGTGCTGGCCATGAGCCTCGATCGCGCCAAGACCAATTCCACTTCTCCAGCTGCAAAGGAACCCAGCCATGGCTGACCTCTCGCTCGACACCGCCCGCAAGATCCTCGACGCCGCCTTCGCGAAGGCCACCGAACTCAAGCTCAAGCCGCTCGTCGTCACCATCCTGGACGCGCGCGGCGTGCTCAAGATCGCAGCCGCCCAGGACGGCACCAGCCTGATGCGCGCCGAAATCGCGCACGGCAAGGCCTATGGCGCGCTCGCCATGGGCATGGGGTCGCGCGCGCTGTACCAGCGTGCCCAGGAGCAGGCCTTTTTCATCGACGCCGTGAACACGATTGCCAAGGGCGCGCTGGTGCCGGTCCCCGGCGGCGTGCTGATCATGGACGGCACGACCCTGCTCGGCGCCGTCGGCGTGTCCGGTGACACCTCCGACAATGACGAGGCCAGCGCAGTGGCGGGCATCCAGGCAGCGGGGCTGAAGGCCAACGCGGGGTAAGGCTTGTCCCGTAGGGTGGGTTAGCCTTGCGGCTGCGCGAAGCGCAGTCCGCTGGCGTAACCCACCTCTTTCGCTCCCGCGAATACAGCGGTGGGTTACGCTTCGCTAACCCACCCTACGAACTCAGGATGACGGATCGACTAGCTCACCGCCCCGTCCAGACCGGCTTTCGCTTCTCGCTGAACGCCTTCAGGCCCTCTTTCGCATCCTCCGTCATCGCCAGCAGCGCGATCTGGCTTTCGGTGTAGGCGATGCTCTCGTCGAACGACATCGAGGCGATGGCGCGCATGGCGTATTTGCCGCGGCGGATCGCGGTCGGGGACTTGTCGACGATGCGGCCGATCAGCCAGTCGACCTTGGCGTCCAGCTCGGCCGTCGGCACGACGTAGTTGAGCAGGCCCGCTGCCTGCGCCGCCTTCGCGTCGAACGGCTCGCCGGTCAGCGCCCATTCGTTGACGAGGCGCGGCGGGGCGATGCGCTGCAACAGGCTCAGGACCTGCATCGGGAACACGCCGACCTTCACCTCGGGCAGGCCGAAGATGACGTGATCGGCCGCAACCGCCATGTCGGTCATGCACAACAGGCCCATGCCGCCGGCCATGCAGACGCCCCCGACGCGCGCGATCGCCGGTTTGGTGGCGTTCTGTGACAAACGTAACAGATCGGCATAGTCGACATTTGGTTTGGAATGATCCATCGCGAAAGCCGCGCCGGAGTTCTGCAGATCGGCGCCCGCGCAGAACGCCTTGTCGCCCGCGCCCGTCAGGACGATGACGCGGATGTCCTTGTCGTCATGCGCGTCTCGATAGCCTTTGGTGATGCCGGCGATGACGTCGCCGTTCAGCGCGTTGCGTTTCTCCGGCCGGTTGATGGTGATCCAGAACGCCTGCCCGCGCTTCTCGGTGATGACGGCTGTGGTGTCGGTCATGGCACGCTCGCTTCCTTGCTCCGGTTTTGCTGCCATTTGCGGCAGGTCGGGCGGCGGGCGCAAGGGCATTCTGCAACGCCGTGTCACCATAGCGTGTGGGCGCAACTCCGCTTCGCGATTGAATTACAGGCCACGACCTCTATCCTGACCAGAGATTTTGATGACCGATGAGCCATTTCATGCGCACCACCATTGCATTGCTGCTGGCAGGCCTCATCGCGGTGTGCGCCGGCACCACAAGCCGCGCGGCCGATGCGGCGAAACTCGCACTGGTGATCGGCAACGCGAAATATCCCGACAACGAATTCGTGCTCAACGACGCCGCCAACGACGCGCAAGCCGTCGCCGATGAGTTGAAGCGCGACGGCTTCGTGGTCGACCGGCAGACCAACCTCACGGGCGACGCCATGCGGCAGGCGCTCGATCGCTTCTATGCCCGCATCGAACGCGGCGCGGTCGCGTTGATCTTCTTCGATGGCTTTGGTATCCAGTCCAACCGGCAAACCTACCTGCTTCCCGTCGATGCGCAGATCTGGGTCGAGCCCGACGTGTCGCGCGACGGCTTCAGCCTCGACGCTATTCTCGCCGAGATGAACACGCGTGGCGCCGCGATCAAGATCGCCCTGATCGACGCCTCCCGCCGTAACCCTTTCGAGCGGCGCTTCCGCCGCTACTCGGCCGGCCTTGCGCCGGCGATCGCGCCGAGCAATTCGCTGGTGCTCTATTCGAGCGCGCTCGGCGCAGTCGCGCCGACCGGCAAGACCGATCACAGCCTGTTCGTCGCCGAGTTGCTGCGCGAGATGCGCGCGCCGAGCATCAGCGCCGAACAAGCGTTGACCAACACCAAGAACGGCGTGGTCGCCGCCACCAACCGGGAGCAGGTGCCGTGGCTGTCGTCCTCGCTGACGACGGAATTCTCGTTTGCGGGCCTCGTGGCCCGACCACCGGACAACGCGACCGCCGACCCGGCTCCGACAAAGCCGGCGCCGCAGAAGCCGGTCTGCGAGGTGCCGCAAGCAGAGCCCACGCCGAGTGCGGACGACCTCGCAAGAGACCCTGTTATCGCCGATCTCAGCCGCAAGATCGCAGCCAACGCCAACGATGCCGTCTCGCGCTACAAGCGCGGCCAGGTCTACGCGATCAAGCGCGCCCACACGCTCGCCATGCAGGATTTTGACGCGGTGATCCGCCGTGACCCCAGGGATGCGCAAGCGCTGAACAATCGCTGCTGGACGCGGGCTGCGACCGGCGACCTGCAAGGCGCGCTCGCCGACTGCAATCTGGCGCTTCAGCTCGATCCCGGCTTGAGCGATGCGTTCGACAGCCGCGGGCTCGTCAACCTCAAGCTCGGCCGGACCACCGAGGCGATCAAGGACTACACCGACGCGATCCAGCGCAATCCGCGCTCCTCGTCCTCGCTGTTCGGCCGCGGCATCGCCACCCGCAGGAGCGGCGGCGACGGCGCCAGCAACATCGCGCTGGCGAAATCCATGGATCCGAACATCGCAAAGGAGTTTGCGGGCTACGGTGTGACCGAGTGCGTGCCTTGAGCAGCGGTCGCCTTTTTGATCCAGACCTTGTTGTCGTGGAATGCGGCGCCGCCGATCGGCGCCACCGCTTCGGCGCCCGTCAGCATGTTGATGCCGCGGCCGCCGACATGATTCTTGTTCGGATGAACGGACTCCGCGATCAGGACGCCGCGCCGCACGCCGTCGAACAGCGTCGCAATCAGCGTGGTCTCGCCGCGGGTGTTGCCGAGCGTCACGGCGTCGCCGTCGGCGATGTCGAGGGAGGCCGCGTCCAGCGGGTGGATCATCACGCTCGCCTTGCCTTCGCGCGCCTGCGAGGACGGCGTCTCGTTGAAGGTGGTGTTGAGGAAGCTGCGCGAGGGACTGGTCGCAAGCCGGAACGGATGGGCCTGGTCCGCGTGCTCGATCACCGCCCAATGGTCGGGCAGTGACGGCATCTGGTCGACATCGCCCATCGTCTGGCCGAACGGCGGATGGGCCCAGTCCGCCCTGAAATGGAATTTCCCGTCGGCATGGGCAAAGCCGTCGAGGAAATGCGCGGTGCGGAAGTCCGGTTGCAGGTCACGCCAGATGTCGGCTTCGAGGCTGGCGATGTCGCCGTGGTTGCTGAGCTTCAGCGTCGCGTCGATCAGTTCGCGCGACGTCATCTCGAAGCCCTGATGCCTGGCGCCAAGCCGCGGCGCCAGCGCCTGCAACAGCTGGTGGTTGGAGCGGCATTCGCCGGGCGGATCGATCAGCTTGGGTCCAACCGAGATGTGCTGATGGCCGCCGCCGTAATAGAGGTCGTCGTGCTCCATGAACATGGTCGCCGGCAGCACGATGTCGGCCATCTGTGCCGTCTCGGTCATGAACTGCTCGTGCACCGCGACGAACAGATCCTCGCGCGCAAAACCCTGGGCTACCAGCGCCTGCTCCGGCGCCACCGTCATCGGATTGGTGTTCTGGATCAGCATCGCCTTGACCGGCCCCTTGCCGAGCAGAGCCTCGGCATCGCCGGTGAGGATGCGGCCGATCTTCGACTGGTCGAGCGCCCGCGTGGTCCGGTCGATCGCGTCGTGGCCCTCGATGATGGATTCGTTGAAGTGCCACAGCGCGTAATTATTGAAGAAGGCGCCGCCGCCTTCATACTGCCAGGCGCCGGTCACCGCGGGAATGCACAGCGCCGCATGCATCTGCGTCGCGCCGTTGCGCGAGCGGGTGAAGCCGTAGCCGAGGCGGAGGAAGGTCCGCTGGGTCTCGCCGACCAGCTTGGCAAACGCCTCGATCTCGGACACCGGCACGCCGCAGATGGCAGAGGCCCATTCCGGCGTGCGCATCTTCAGATGCGCCTCCAGCTCGGCAGGGCAATCGGTGTACTTGTCCATATAGGCGCGGTCGGCATAGCCGTCGCGGAACAGGACGTGCATGACACCGCAGGCAAAGGCGCCGTCGGTGCCGGGGCGCAGGATGATCTTGATGTCAGCCTGCTTCATGGTCTCGTTGTCGTAAATGTCGACGGCGGCGATCTTGGCGCCGCGCTCCTTGCGGGCACGCGCGGCGTGCGTCATCACGTTGACCTGGGTGTTGACCGGATTGGTGCCCCAGATCACCACGAGGTCGGAGAGCGCCATCTCGCGCGGATCGACGCCGGCGATTTTGCCGGTGCCGATCGCATATCCGATCCGCGCGACGTTGGCGCAGATCGTCTGATAGAAGCGGGAATATTTCTTCACATGCGTGAGACGGTTGAGGCCGTCGCGCATCACCAAGCCCATCGTGCCGGCGTAGTAATACGGCCAGACCGATTCCGCGCCGAACTCGCGCTCGGCCGCGTTGAACCGATGTCCGATCTCGTCCAGCGCCTCATCCCACGAGATCCGCGCGAACTGCCCGGAGCCCTTTGGCCCGGTGCGGCGCATCGGATACGTCAGCCGTTCGGGGTGATGGATGCGCTCGGCGTAGCGGGCGACCTTGGCGCAGACCACGCCGGCCGTATAGGTCTGCTTCTTCGAACCACGGACACGGCCGATGCTGCGGCCTTCGACCACCTCGACGTCGAGGGCGCAGGCCGAGGGGCAATCATGCGGACAGGTCGAATGGCGGATTTCGATCTTGGCGTGCTGGTTCATGTCCCAGTTCGTAACACCAAAATACCGGCCGGCCGAGAGCATTTATCCGGCAATACCCATGCGATTTGCTCAAACCGCACGCGCGGCCGGTTCCTGCCGCAGGCACGAAATGCGGCGCGGCTACCCCGAAAACCGCCCGATATTCCCGGCACGATCGACCTTGTGAGGCGTCGACAGTCCGCGTTCCTGGCCGCTACAGTGCTTCCAACAAGAACGACATCAGGGAGGTGGGCGTGACGGCCCGAAGATTCATGGTGGCGCTGGCCGCCGGCCTGCTCGGCGTAGCCGCCGCAGCCCCCTCATTGGCGCAAGATTATCCCACGCACGCGGTCCGGATCGTCGTGCCCTTCGGCGCCGGTGGGCCGGCCGACGTCGCGGCCCGGCTGATCGGCAACGCGCTCCAGGAGAACTTTGGCCAGCCCTTCGTGATCGAGAACCGCACCGGCGCGGGCGGTGTCATCGGCACCGTCGAGGCGGCGAAGTCGCCGGCCGACGGCTACACGCTGTTGATGATGTCCAACACCCAGACCGCGAATGAATCGCTGCTGACGCCGGAGCAACGCAAATACGAGCTGATGCGCGACCTCGCGCCGATCGCGCCGGTGAACTATTCCGACCTCGTCATCGTGGTGAACCCGCAGGTCCCAGCCAAGACGCTGCAAGAGTTCATCACGCTCGCCAAATCGCAACCGGGCAAGCTGAACTACGCCTCCTCCGGCCAGGGCACACCCTATCACATGGCGGGCGAGCTGTTCAAAGCCATGGCGGCCATCAACGTCGTCCACGTGCCCTACCGCAACAGCGGCGAGGCGCGCAGCGGCGTGATCGGTGGACAGGTGCAGATGATGATCGACGCCGTGCCGGCAATGGCGCCGAATATCGCCGAGAACCAGGTCCGCGCCCTCGCCACCACCGGCCAGCAGCGCTCGGCGGTGCTGCCGAACGTTCCGACCGCTGGCGAGGCCGGCGCAGCAGGCTATGAGGCGACGATCTGGCTCGGCCTGATGGCACCGGCAGGCACGCCAAAGCCTGTTATCGACAAACTCAATGCCGCCGTAAACGCAATGGTGAAGCGACCCGACATCATGAAACTCTGGACCGCGCAGGGTGCCATGCCCATGTCGATGACGCCGGAGGAATTCGACAAGTTCCTGCGTGGCGACATCGAGAAATGGGCCGACGTCGTCAAGAAGTTCGACAAGTCCTGAGGCCGTAGAACGACCATGCCGACCATTCAATTCCAGCTCAACGGCGCGGCCATGGCTGTGGAGGCGGATCCGGATCAGACGCTGCTCGAGGTGCTGCGCGGCCGGCTCGGCGTCACCGGTCCGCATTTCGGCTGCGGCGCCGGTGAGTGCGGAGCCTGTCATGTCATGGTCGGCGATCGCGCGATGGCCTCCTGCGACATGCCGATGTGGTCGGTCGCAGGCAAAGACGTCGTCACGATCGAAGGGCTCGGCACGGCCGAGCAACCGCATCCGCTGCAGCGCGCCTTCATCTCCGAACAGGCGATGCAATGCGGCTATTGCGTTGCGGGAATCCTGATCAGCGCGGCGGCGCTGCTGAAGCGCAATCCGTCGCCGACGGAGGCCGAGGTCAGAACGGCTCTCGACCGCAACCTGTGCCGTTGCGGATCGCAAAACCGCATGGTCCGCGCCGTGCTGCGCGCGGCCTCGGAGATGGCCGCCACATGACGCCCCCTGCCCCAAGCCTGCCGGTCAGCCTCGTCGCCAATCCAAGGCTGTCGTCCTGGGTGCGGTTCACCGGCGAAGGCCGCGTGGAGATCTTGCCCGGCAAGGTCGAGATCGGTCAGGGCATCGTCACGGCGCTGGCTCAGATCGCGGCGGACGAGCTCGACGTCGACATCTCCAGGGTCGACATGATCCGCGCCTCGACCGCGACCAGCCCGAACGAAGGCGTCACCTCGGGCAGCCTTTCGATCCAGCAATCCGGCCGCGCGCTGCGACACGTTTGCGCCGAAGTGCGCCAGCGCCTCCTCGTCGCAGCGTCGGAACGCCTCGGCGTCGATACCTCGCTGCTCGATATCGATGACGGCACGATCTCGGGTCCCGGCAATGTCAGGACCAGCTATTGGGAACTGGCGGGTGACGTCTCGCTCGACCACGACGCCAGCGTGGGCGCGGCGGCGAAGACCGCCGCCAACCGCGCCATTGCCGGGCGTTCCATCAAGCGCGTGGACATTCCCGACAAGGTGTTCGCACGTCCGCGTTTCCTCCACGACCGTGCGCTGCCGGGCCTGTTGCACGGCCGCGTGCTGCGGCCCGACATCTCGGGTGCCAAATTGACCGCGCTCGATGAAACGGCCGCGCGCACCGTTCCGGGCCTTGTCGCGATCGCTCGCGACGGCGGTTTCGCCGGCGTGGTCGCCGACCGCGAGGTGGCGGCGGAAGCCGCGCTGAATGCCCTGCGCAAAGGCGCGACATGGTCGGCCGGCGAGCCGCTGCCCGACGAAAACGATCTGCCGGGCTTCCTGAAGAGCCAACCGGTCGAGACGACCACCATCGACACCAGAACAGCGGCATCGACGAATAAAGCCGCGCGCACTCTGCGCCGGCAATACACCCGCCCCTACATCGCGCACGCCTCGATCGCGCCGTCCTGTGCGATGGCGCGGTGGAACGGCGATCGTGTCCAGGTCTGGACCCACAGCCAGGGCGTCTATCTGCTGCGCGCCGATCTCGCGATCGTGCTCAGGCTGCCGGCAGAAAACATCGTCGTCGAGCATATGGAGGGCGCCGGCTGCTACGGGCACAATGCAGCCGACGACGTCGCGCTCGATGCCGTGCTGCTGGCGAAAGCGGCCGGCGGCCGTCCAGTCCGGGTGCAGTGGTCGCGCCACGACGAGATGTCCCACGCGCCGTTCGGTGCGGCCATGGCCATCGAGATCGCCGCCGATCTCGATGCAGACAACGAGATCGTCGGCTGGCGCCATGCGATCTGGAGCAACGGCCACGCGGCGCGGCCCGGACGCGCGGCACAGCCGGCGCTGCTCGCGGCAACCGAGATCGCAAATCCCTACCCGCGCATGATCTCGACCAATCCGCCGG
Organism: Bradyrhizobium sp. CCBAU 11361; assembly: GCF_028128935.1. NCBI lineage: Bacteria > Pseudomonadati > Pseudomonadota > Alphaproteobacteria > Hyphomicrobiales > Nitrobacteraceae > Bradyrhizobium > Bradyrhizobium sp. CCBAU 11361. The sequence continues at coordinate 1,523 of NZ_LBJZ01000192.1, read as the reverse complement.
CGGCCAATGGCGGCGGCGGTGACCGCAATTCGGTTCCGCTCTATGACTTTCCGGCCTGGGCGATCACCAGCCACCGCCTGCTGACCATGCCGGTGCGCACCTCGGCGCTGCGGACGCTGGGCGCGCAAGCCAACGTGTTCGCCATCGAATCCCTGCTCGACGAGATCGCCGTTTTGCGCGACGAGGATCCGGTCGCGTTTCGCCTGCGCCATCTGCGCGACGAGCGTGCAAAGGATGTCATCCGCGCCGCGGCCCGACGCGCGCAGTGGAAGCCGGAGAAGCGGACCGGTATCGGCTACGGCGTCGGCTTTGCGCGCTACAAGAACACGGGCGCCTATTGCGCTGCGATTGCGGAGATCGAAGGCTCCGACGACATCCGCGTGAGGCGGCTGACGCTCGCGGTCGATGTCGGCGAAGCCATCAACCCTGACGGCGTCATCAACCAGATCGAGGGCGGCGCGATCCAGGCGACGAGCTGGGTGCTGAAGGAGCGCGCCCGCTTCGACCGGACGCGCATTACCTCCACCTCCTGGACGGACTATCCGATCCTGACGTTCAGCGAGGTGCCGGCGGTGGATGTCGAGATCATCCAGCGGCCGGAGATCGAGCCGGTCGGCGCCGGCGAGGCCGCTCATGGCCCGGTGACGGCGGCGATCGCGAATGCGGTCCACGATTGCCTCGGCGTGCGCGTGCGCGACCTGCCGATCACGCGTGACAAGATCATCGCAGCCATGGAGCTTGCATCGTGACGACAGTGAACATCCTGAGCGGCGGCGCGGCCCAAGGCCTGGTGCGCGGCCTCGGCGACGCCTTCAAGACGCAGACCGGGTTCGGCATCGACGGCGAGTTCGGCGCCGTCGGCATCATGGCCGACAAGCTGCGTGCGACTACGCCGGCCGATCTCGTGATCCTGACGCAGTCACTCCTCGCAAGGCTCGCGGAGGAGAAGCTCGTCGTCTCCTCCTCGATCGCAGATGTCGGCAGAGTTGAAACCGCGCTTGCGGTCCGTAACCGCGATCCCAAGGTGGCCGTGAAGACTGAAGCCGATCTGCGCGAGGTCCTGCGTGCCGCAGACGCCATCTATGTTCCGGACACCAAGGCTTCGACCGCGGGCCAGCACGTCGCGAAGGTCCTGGATCAGCTCGGCATCGCCTACGAGCTCGCATCGCGTCTCAAGATATTCCCGAACGGCGCGACCGCGATGCGGGAGCTTGCCACATCCGCCGCGACGCGGCCGATCGGCTGCACCCAGGCGACCGAGATCATCGCGACCGACGGCATTGCGTTGTCGGGATCGCTGCCGCCGGGTTGCGAGCTGGTGACGATGTACACGGCCGGCGTGACCACGCGGGCCGCACATCCGAAAGAAGCCGCCGCGCTGATCGCTTTGCTGACCGGCGCAGACCGACGGGAGCTGCGCCAGCGCGCGGGTTTTGCCGGCTAGGGCGCGTACTCATCTGTGGACGCCCCGCGAGATGCAAGCGATTTTTGAAGAAGATCGGCACGTAGTCGGATGCTGCCAT
>NZ_LBJZ01000191.1:0-227027 GCF_028128935.1 Bradyrhizobium sp. CCBAU 11361 | reverse complement strand
GCCGCGCTCGCCGCGGGGGTGAACGGTTCCGTCGTCCCGTAGCCCGGGTGAGCGAAGCGACACCCGGGACGCCACGGAAGTCCCGCATGTCGCTACGCTCATGCGGGCTACAATTGTGCGGGCTGTCACTTACATCTCGGCCAGTTCTCTCAGCTTCGCGCCGGCGATCCGGAAGAACCGCTTCTCCGATAGCGCCCGCCCACCAAGCATCTCGTAGAAGTGCTGAAGCCGCAGGTCATCCGCATCGGCAGTCCAATCGATGCGATCGTGCCCCTCCTGGCGCGCGATTTCGGCCAGCCGCGCCATCAGCCGTTTTCCCAATCCAGCTCCGCGTCGGTTGTGACGAACGTAGAGCTCTTTCAGGAAGAAGCCTGACGTCAAACCAGGTCCGGGATAGATCGCACTGAAACATGCAAGACCTGCGATTTCATCGTTCTCACATGCGAGCAGAATTCGCGCTCCGGCGGGCCTCGACCTCAGCCCGTCAATGATCATGTCCCGTGCAGGGCAGACGGCGCGATAGTGAGCCTGCATCTCGATCAGCGCATCGGCCACGTCATCGAAATCGGCGTCCGCGATTTCCCTGAAAGTCGTCAGAGCGATATGGTCCATGGCCGATCCCTGTGGTCACTCAATATCCGTTAGCCCACAGTAGCGATATACGCCGCTTGCACGCAGTTGTGTTTCGTGTCGAGGTGAGTGGAAGCACAAGGCTCGGGCGAGCGGTCTCACGAGACCGCGATGCTGCGCTGCTTTTCAAAAAGCACGCAAATCTTGTCGAATCCGATCGTTATATGCAGTGCAAGAGCGCGACCAAACGTCATCGTTCCCTTCCGAACTTGCGCGCGACTATATTGGCGCAATAATGCCGCTCTATGTTGTGGTCCGGAATCAACCGGCCCAGCCTTCTGGAGGGCGACGAATTGCTCGCTCGCACCACTGCTCTGGCAATCATTGCCATCCTGGCCGCCATTGACGCTGTGGCCGCACAAACGGCCAACCAGCCGCCGGATACCATGGCGGCGCGGGTCGAGGCCTGCACGCCCTGTCACGGCAACAAGGGCGAAGGCACCAGCGACGTCTATTTCCCGCGGCTTGCCGGCAAACCCGCCGGCTATCTCTACAACCAGCTCCTCGCCTTCCGCAGCGGCCGGCGCAAATACCCGCCGATGAACTATCTGCTGGAATTCCTGCCCGATCCGTACCTGGAGGCGATGGCGGAGTACTTTGCCAGCGAGCATCCGCCGCTGCCGCAGCCAGCGCCGAGCGAGGTCAGCAAGGACGTGCTGGCGCAGGGCGAGCAGCTTGCGACGAGCGGCGATGCCGGCCGCAACATTCCGGCCTGTGTGAGCTGCCACGGTCCCGGGCTCACGGGCATGCAGCCCGGCATCCCCGGACTGCTGGGCTTGCGCGCGCCTTACATCAGCGCTCAACTCGGCGCCTGGCGCTACGGCACGCGCACGGCCAAATCGCCCGACTGCATGCAGCTCGTCGCCGGCCATCTGACCGAGGCTGACGTCACCGCCGTTGCAGCCTGGCTCGCGACGCGGCCGGCGCCCGCCAACCCGGCTCCCGTGCCGAAAGGCACCTACGCGCTGCCGTTCGGCTGCGGCAGCCAGCCCAACTGACGAGGCGGATGATGGGCTCAAGACTGTCGATCACGCTCCTCGCTCTCGCCGCGTTCACGACGGCCGCGCAGGCGCAGGACAAGACCAGTGATATCATCGCGCGCGGCGAGTACCTCGCCCGCGCCGGCGACTGCACCGCCTGCCACACCGCACCGGAAGGCCGCCTGTTCGCCGGCGGCCGCGCCATGCCGACGCCGTTCGGCACGCTCTACACCTCCAACATCACGCCGGATCCAGAGACCGGGATCGGCAAATGGAGCGCGGACGACTTCTACAAGACCATGCACAACGGCCGCTTTCCGGATGGCGGGCTGATCTATCCGGCGATGCCGTTTGCGTCCTACACCAAGGTCACGCGCGCCGACAGCGACGCGATCTTCGCCTATCTGCGCTCGATCCCGCCGGTCAGCCAGAAGAACAAGCCGCACGATCTGCGCTTTCCCTATGACAACCGTCAGCTCATTCTCGGCTGGCGCACGCTGTACTTCCGCGAGGGCGAGTTCAAGCCTGATCCGACCAAATCGGCGGAATGGAATCGCGGCGCCTATCTGGTCGAAGGGCTCGGTCATTGCAGCATGTGTCATTCGCCGATCAATGCGCTCGGCGGCACCTCGCAATCGGACGCCTTCAAGGGCGGCCTGATCCCGATGCAGAACTGGTACGCGCCCTCGCTCACGTCCAACCGCGAGGCAGGTCTCGGCGACTGGAGCATCAAGGACATCACTGATCTGCTCCAGACCGGCGTTTCGGCGCGCGGTGTCGTCTACGGCCCGATGGCCGAAGTCGTGCACAACAGCCTGCAATATCTTGATGACGCGGACACCAAGGCGATGGCGGTGTACCTCAAGGGCATCTCGGAGCCCTCCCCTCCGCCGCCGGCGAGCTCGGCACTGCCGACCACCGAGAGCAGCCTGCTGATCAGCCTCGGCAAGACCGTCTATGACAAGAACTGCGCGAGCTGTCATGGCGCGCAGGGCGAAGGCAAGCCGCCGCACTGGCCGCCGCTCGCCAACAACCAGTCGATCGAGATGCAGTCGGCGGTCAACCCGATCCGCATGGTGCTCAACGGCGGCTATCCGCCGGGCACCAAGGGCAATCCGATGCCATATGGGATGCCGCCGTTCGCGGGCCTGCTCTCCGACAACGAGGTCGCCGCCGTCGTCTCCTACATCCGCACCGCCTGGGGCAATCGCGGCACGCCGGTCTCGGCCCGCGAGGCCAACGAGCTGCGCTCCGCACCGCTGAACTGAGGACGCCAGAGATCCGTCATGATCAATTCCGATCCGCCGACCAGCCCAGCCGCCGCCGACCAGGCCGTCGAGGAGGTCGTCGCGCAAGGCCCGTCCGGCGCGATCGTGCTCGCCGGTATCGCCACGGCCTGCGTGGTCGCGATGTGGCTCGCCTTCTATCTGTTCGTCTTCCTGCCGCGCGGATCACTGCAATGAGCGCAGAGGACACCCATGGCAGCGCCGAGGTCGCAGCCCGCGTCGAGCGGCGCTGGGCGACTATTGCCGTGATCATCATCGTGGGCATGGCGCTGCTGGCGGCGTTCGCCGGCATCCATCGCGCAACCATGCCGCAGCCGCGCGTCGAGACCACCGATCCCTCGCGCATTCATCTTTCGGGCGAATTCGTCGAAAGCAATCTCGGCAGCGTTCTCGAGGCCAACGGCAATGTGACGGTACGCGCGATCGGCCAGCAATATTCCTTCACGCCGGCCTGCATCCTGGTGCCCGTGGATACGCCGATCACGCTCCGCGCCACCAGCGCCGACGTCGTGCACGGCATCCTGATCCAGGGCACCAACGTCAACACCATGCTGGTGCCGGGCTACATCTCCGAGCAGCTGATGCGCTTTACCAGGACCGGCGACTATCTGATGCCCTGCCAGGAGTTTTGCTCCTTCGGCCATGAGGGCATGTGGGGCAAGGTCAAGGTGATCGACAAGACCGACTTTGCCAATCGTGCGAAGGGCGACGGGAGGCTGAGCTGTGTTGGCCAATAGGAAGCTCATCCTCGCCCATTTCTGGTTTGGCTTCGCGGTGTTCGGGGTCGCGCTCACGCTCGGCGCCTGGCAGATGTTCATCCGCAGCCCGATCGGCACCTGGCTCTCCAACCCCGAGCTCTATTATCGCTCGCTGACCGCGCACGGCACGGTGATGGGCTACGTGTTCCCGACCCTGGTCGCGATGGGTTTTGGCTACGCCATCAGCGAATCCGCGCTGGAGCAGCGCCTGGTCGGCGTGCGCTGGGCCTGGGCCGGATTCTGGCTGATCGTTGCCGGCAGCATCATGGCAATGATCCCGATCGCGCTCGGGCGCGCCTCGGTGCTCTACACCTTCTATCCGCCGCTGATCGGCAACGTCTTCTACTATCTCGGCGTCGTCCTTGTCGTGGTCGGCTCCTGGATCTGGGTCGCGCTGATGGCGGTCAATCTGCGCGTCTGGCGAAAGGCCCATCCCGGCGCGCCGGTGCCGCTCGCGATGTTCGCCAATGTCGCCGGCTCCTATTTGTGGGCGTGGACCGCGGTCGGCGCGGCGCTCGAGCTGCTGCTCCAGATCATTCCGGTTGCGGCTGGGCTGAAGGCGACGATCGACGCCGGTCTTGCCCGTGTCTTCTTCTCCTGGACGCTGCACGCCATCGTCTATTTCTGGCTGATGCCGACCTACATCGCCTATTACACCATCGTGCCGCGCGCGATCGGCGGGCGGATCTATTCCGACACCATGGCGCGGATCTCGTTCATCCTGTTCCTGGTGGTGGCGATGCCGATCGGCATGCACCACACCTTCGCCGATCCGCAGGTCGGCGCCGGCTTCAAGTTCATCCATTCGGCCTTCACGGCGCTGGTCGCGCTGCCGACGCTGCTGACCGTGTTCACGATCTGCGCCTCGGTCGAGATCGCCGCGCGGCTGCGCGGCGGGCGCGGCCTGTTCGGCTGGATCAGGGCGCTCCCCTGGGACAATCCGATGATGCTGGCGCTCGCCTTCTCGTTCGTCATGCTCGGCTTCGGCGGCGCCGGCGGCCTCATCAACATGAGCTATCAGCTCGACGCGTCGATCCACAACACGCAGTGGATCACGGGCCATTTCCACCTGATCTTCGGCGGCGCGATCGTGATCATGTATTTCGCGATCGCCTATGATCTGTGGCCGCACCTCACCGGGCGCGAGCTGACCGACCTTCGCCTGATCCGCACCCAGCTCTGGCTGTGGTTCGTCGGCATGATCGTCACCACATTCCCCTGGCACTGGGTCGGCATCCTGGGCATGCCGCGCCGCATGGCCTATTTCGACTTCGGCGATCCCGCGATCGCGCCGCAGGCGCCCTCCGTCACATTCTCCGCGATTGGCGGTTTCATCCTGCTGACCTCAGGCATCATATTCCTGGTCATTCTGGCCCGAGGGATGCGTGCGCCTCAGGTTGACGCCGGCCCCTATCGCTTTGCGCCGGCCGTGCATCAGCCGGCGACGGTACCGGTCGCGCTCAACACCCACGCGCTGTGGGTGGCGCTGATGATCGCGCTGACCATCACCAATTACGGCTATCCGATCCTGACGCTGGCACTGACCGAGGGCACGTCGGTGCCGGCCGTCTATGTGGGAGCGCAGTGATGAGCACGCGCGACCTCTTCACCTTCCGTAACGGCCATTTCAAGATTGGCGTCGGCGTCACTGCTGCGATCCTCGTCGTGACGGCGATTGCCGGATTCATCGTGCTGCCCTTCGCGCAGCCCTGGGTGCAGTTCGCCAATGTCTGGGATGCGATCTGTAGCGCCGCCGGCGTGCCGCGGCGCGCGGCAAGCGTGACGGCGCCCGAACAGAGCAAGCGTCTTTCGGAGGTCGTGCTCACCTCGCATACGCTGTCGCGTCCGAGCCAGGAGGCGATTGGCCGCGGCGCCACGCTCGCGCAGCGCTGCGCGATCTGCCACGGCCCGACCGGCATCAGCCGAGCGGACTCGCCCAACCTCGCCGGTCAGTACGCGGCCGTGATCTACAAGGAGCTGCACGATTTCCGTTCCGGCGCGCGCACCAATGCCGTGATGTCGCCGTTCGCCGTCAACCTGACCGACCAGGAGATCGCCGACCTCTCGAACTACTACGCCTATCTGCCGCGGCTGCCGGCCTATCACCCGACGCCGCTTCTGCCGAAACCCAGCATTGTCATCTACGGCGCGCCGATGCGCGGCATTGCGCCGTGCGGCGCCTGCCATGGCAGCCTCGACAACAAGACCGGCAGCCCATGGCTCGAAGGCCAGTCCGAGGCCTACATGAAGGCCCAGCTCCAGGCCTTCGCTTCAGGCGAGCGCCGCAACGACATCAGCCAGCAGATGCGCAACATCGCGCGCGCAATGACGCCGCAGGAGATCGAGCAGGCCGCGGCCTACTACGCCTCGCAGCCGCCGGATGTGGTGAAGGCGGTGGATTGAGCCCCACCGTCATTGCGAGCGCCTTGTCCGCCATAGCTCGAAGAGCGACGGCGGAAGCGAAGCAATCCAGAATCCCTCCGCTGAAAGACTCTGGATTGCTTCGTCGCAAGGGCTCCTCGCAATGACGGCGGAAAGAGTGTGCCCAGCCTAGACTACGTCGATGCCAGCTTCGGTCGTCCGTAGATCGCATCCGCGCGCTTCTCGAATGCGGTGGAGAAGCGTGCGAACGCGGCATCGAACATCGAGCCCATCAGCATCGCCAGCATGCGGCTCTTGAACTCGTAGGCGAGGAAGAAGCCGACGTCGCAGACGCCCTCACCTTTGGGCTCGAACGTCCAACGGTTTTCCAGATTACGGAACGGGCCTTGCAGATATTCGACCAGGATTTTCAGGTTGGCGCGGTCGAGCGTCACGCGGCTGGTGAAGGATTCCTTGACCAGCTTGAACGACACCGTCATGTCGGCGACCAGCACCTCGGTGCCGTCGGGCTTCGCCATCCGCTGCCGCACCTTCAGCGCGCTGCACAGCGGCACGAACTCCGGGTAGCGCTCGACATCGGCGACCAGATCAAACATCTCGGACGCACTGTGGTTGACGCGGTGCTTGCTCGAAACTCGATGCATGGTACGTCAGCGGGCGTGAGCTGCCCGCGCAGCCTTCAGTCTCGCGAAATCCTCGCCGGCATGATGCGACGAGCGGGTGAGCGGGCTCGCCGACACCATCAGGAAGCCCTTGGTGTAGGCGACCTTTTCATAGGACGAAAACTCGTCCGGCGGCACGTAGCGCATGACCGCGTGATGCTTGCGGGTCGGCTGGAGATATTGCCCGATGGTCAGGAAGTCGACGTCGGCCGAGCGCAGATCGTCCATCACCTGCTGCACTTCATGGCGCTCCTCGCCGAGGCCGACCATGATACCGGACTTGGTGAAGATGGTGGGATCGAGCTCCTTGACCCGCTGCAACAGCCGGATCGAATGGAAGTAGCGCGCGCCCGGTCGCACCGTGAGATAGCGCGACGGCACGGTCTCGAGATTGTGGTTGAAGACGTCCGGCCTGGCCGCGACGACGATCTCGAGCGCTCCGTCCTTGCGCAGGAAGTCGGGCGTCAGGATCTCGATCGTGGTCGAAGGGCACGCGGCCCGGATCGCACGGATGGTCTGGGCGAAATGCTCGGCGCCGCCATCGGCAAGATCGTCGCGGTCGACTGAGGTGATGACGACGTGGGCAAGGCCGAGCTTGGCAACGGCCTCGGCAACGTTCTGCGGCTCGGCTGCATCCAGCGCGTTGGGCAGGCCGGTCTTGACGTTGCAGAAGGCGCAGGCACGGGTGCAGGTGTCACCCATGATCATGAAGGTCGCGTGCTTCTTGTCCCAGCACTCGCCGATGTTCGGGCAGCCTGCCTCCTCGCACACCGTGTGCAGGCCGTTGGCGCGCACGATGTTGCGAGTGTCGGCATAGCCGCGCGTGTTGGGCGCGCGCACGCGGATCCAGTCCGGCTTCGGCGGCGAAGCGGAATCGGGGCGATTCACCTTTTCGGGGTGGCGCGGGCGTAGCGGGTTCGAGATGGTATCGACAATAACGACCATGGGGTGTCCGGTCTGTTCAGGTCCTACCTAGTCGGTCTCGCCCGGCATCGCAACCCGGCTCGCACCGCTTCAGGGAACATGGCAGATAATATCCTGCTCTGTTTTCAGGCGATTCTCACCTCGAATGGCTCCAACCTCGAAGACCTCTACACCGCCGCTCGGCAAGGCCCTGAAGCGCGCCTTTTTTGGCCGCAACGTCCGCGAGGTCGCCCATGACCTGATCGGTGCCACCATGCTGGTGGACGGCGTCGGCGGCCGCATCGTCGAGGTCGAGGCCTATCATCATACCGAGCCGGCGGCGCACTCCTACAACGGCCCGACGCCGCGGAACCAGGTCATGTTCGGCCCGCCGGGCTTTGCCTATGTCTACCGCTCCTACGGCATCCACTGGTGCGTCAATTTCGTCTGCGAGGAGGAAGGCTCGGCCGCGGCTGTGCTGATCCGCGCGCTGGAGCCGACGCACGGCATCGCCGCGATGCGCCGCCGCCGCCATCTCCAGGACGTGCACGCGCTGTGCTCGGGCCCGGGCAAGCTGACCGAGGCGCTCGGCATCACCATCGCGCACAACGCCCTGCCGCTGGACCGGCCGCCGATCGCGCTGCATGCGCGGACGGAGAATTTCGAGGTGGCGACAGGCATCCGGATCGGCATCACCAAGGCCGTCGAGCTGCCCTGGCGCTATGGCGTCAGGGGCTCGAAGTTTCTGAGCAAGCCGTTTCCGAAGTAGTTGTCGTTCCGGGGCGCGTCAAAGACGCGAACCCGGAATCTCGAGATTCCGGGTCTGGTCCTTCGGACCATCCCGGAATGACGGGCGTCCTAAGAGGCCAGCTTCAGCCGCTCCAGCGCCTCGAGCAGCTTGGCCTTGCGGGCCAGCGCCGCCTCGCGCTTTTCGCGCTCCTCCTCGACGACCTCCTCGGCCGCGTTGGCGACGAATCTCTCATTCGCCAGCTTGGACTCGGCGCGCTTGATGTCCGCGTCGGCCTTGCCGATCTCCTTGTCGAGGCGCGTGCGCTCGGCGGCGACGTCGATCACGCCCTTCAGCGGCAGCGCGGCCACTTCGCCGCGCACGAGGAGCTGAACCGCGCCGTCAGGCGCGCGATCGGCGAAGGAGATGTCAGAGAGCCGCGCCATGCGCTTGATGACGTCGGTCCAGCGCGGTGCGCGTTCCCTGGTCTCGGCCGAGGCGCCGACGAGCACCAGCGCGGTCAACGTCGCCGGCGCAATGTTCATCTCGGCGCGCACCGAGCGGATCTGCGTGATCAGGTCGATCACCCAGCCGATCTCGGCTTCCGCCTTGGGATCGGTGAAATCGGCATGGTCGAAGATCGGCATGATCAGGGCCGGCGAGATCAGCGGATCGGTCGGACCGGCGGCTGCCGCGAGCATCACGAGTTGCTCCGGCGTCGGGGCGGAGGGCTTCAGCGGCCATTGTGCCAGTGCAAGCAGGCCGTCGCGCTTGGCCGTCACCTCCCACAACTCTTCGGTGATGAAGGGCATGAAGGGGTGGAGCAGCTTCAAAATCTCGTCGCGCGCCCAGGCGACCATGGCGCGGGTCTCGTCCTTGGCGGGGCTGTCCGGGCCGAGCAGCACGGGCTTTGCCAGCTCGACATACCAGTCGCAATAGACGTTCCAGACGAAGCGGTAGATCGCGCCGGCGGCATCGTTGAAGCGATAGGCCTCGATCGCCTCGGTCACCTCGCGCGTGGTGTGCGCGCTTTCATGCGCGATCCAGCGATTCAGCGTCTCCTTGGCCTTTGCCGGCTCGAAACCGTCGGGCACGGCGCAGTGGTTCATCTCCGCGAAGCGGGACGCATTCCAGAGCTTGGTCGCGAAATTGCGGTAGCCCTCGACGCGGCTGGTGGCGAGCTTGATGTCGCGCCCCTGCGCCGCCATCGCGGCCAGCGTGAAGCGTAGCGCGTCCGCGCCGTATTCGTCGATCAGGTTCAGGGGATCGATGACGTTGCCCTTCGACTTCGACATCTTGGCCCCCTTCTCGTCGCGGACGAGGGCGTGGATGTAGATCGTCGAGAATGGCACCTCCTTCATGAAGTGCAGGCCCATCATCATCATGCGGGCGACCCAGAAGAAGATGATGTCGAAGCCGGTCACCAGCGCGTTGGTCGGGTAATAGCGCTGCACCTCGGGTGCATCTTCGGGCCAGCCGAGCGTCGAGAACGGCCACAGCGCCGAGGAGAACCAGGTGTCGAGCACGTCTTCATCACGCGTGATGAAGCCTTCGCGCTTGTTGCGGTCGAGCGCCATCTCGCGCCCCTGCTCGGCCGTGATGACCTCCTGCTCGACGTAATAGCCGAGCGCGTGGCTGACGGCCTCCTCCTCGGTCTCGGCGACGAACACCTTCCCGTCAGGCCCGTACCAGGCCGGGATCTGGTGGCCCCACCAGAGCTGGCGCGAGATGCACCAGGGCTGGATGTTCTCCATCCACTCGTAATAGGTCTTTTCCCAGTTTTTCGGCACGAAGCTGGTTTCGCCCGAACGCACCGCCGCGATCGCGGGTTTTGCGAGTGTCTTGGCGTCGACGTACCACTGGTCCGTCAGGTACGGCTCGATCACGCTGTTGGAGCGGTCGCCGTGCGGCACCGTGTGGGTGTGCGGCTCGATCCGCTCGACGAAGCCGAACGATTCCAGCCGCTCGACGATGCGCTTGCGCGCGGCGAAGCGATCGACCTTGTTGAACTCCTCGGCGAATTGCGAGGCGCCTTCCGGCAGGCCGCGCAGATAGTCCTCGTTGTCGAGGAGATCGAGGCAACCTTCCTTGTCGAGCACGCTGATCCGGCGCAGGCCGTGGCGATTGCCGACCTCGAAGTCGTTGAAGTCGTGCGCCGGCGTCACCTTCACCGCGCCCGATCCCTTCTCCGGATCGGAATAGTCGTCGGCGACGATCTGGATCTTGCGGCCGACCAGCGGCAGGATGACGTTCTTGCCGACCAGCTTCTGATAGCGCTCGTCATCGGGATGCACGGCGACGCCGGTATCGCCGAGCATGGTCTCCGGGCGCGTCGTGGCGACGACGATGAAGCTCGAGGGATCCTCGGGGCTGAACGTCTTGCCCTCGATCGGATAGCGCAGATACCAGAGGCTGCCCTTGACCTCGGTCTGCTGCACTTCGAGATCGGAGATCGCGGTCAAGAGCTTGGTGTCCCAGTTCACCAGCCGCTTGTCCTTGTAAATCAGGCCGTCGCGGTGCAGCTCGACGAACACCTTGATGACGGCCTTGGACAGGCCCTCGTCCATGGTGAAGCGTTCGCGCGACCAGTCGCAGGACGCGCCGAGTCGCTTGAGCTGGTTGATGATGGTGTCGCCGCTCTCGGCCTTCCACTGCCAGACCCGCTCCAGGAACTTCTCGCGACCCATCTCGCGGCGGCCGGGCTGCTGGCGCTCCATCAGCTGCCGCTCGACCACCATCTGGGTGGCGATGCCGGCGTGGTCGGTGCCGGGCTGCCACAGCACGTCGCGGCCGCGCATGCGCTCGAACCGGCACAGGATGTCCTGGAGCGTGTTGTTGAGGGCGTGGCCCATGTGCAGCGAGCCCGTCACGTTCGGCGGCGGGATCACGATGGTAAAGGGCACTGCGTCGCGGCGGTCGGGGCGGCCGGCCTTGAAGGCACGGCTGTCCTCCCACACCACGGACATGCGGGCTTCGATATCGGCGGGCTGGTAATTTTTCTCGATCATGGGGCTGCTAGAAAGCCGCGCGCGGGGGGCAAGTCAACGAAAAGGTCAACGAAAGCTCAGCGGCAAACGGGCTTTCCGGCCCGGTCGGCGGACCCAATGTGACGCACGAGCGGGGCTTTATGAGGGCTCCGCGGCCTCTCTACCTGCCGCCGCGCGAGACCCGCTCGATTTCGGCCTTGACGATGCGTTCAACCAGGCCCGGCAGGTTGTCGTCGAGCCAGGACTTCAGCATCGGGCGCAGCATCTCCTTGACCAGGTCCTCCAGCGTCCGCGCGTTGCTGCTGAGCACCGTATGGGCCAGGGAATTGAAGGCGGATTCGACCGCGGAGACCGTCGATTGCGCGAGGATCGGCTGCTGCGGTGGCAGCGGCGGGGCATCGAAATCCGCCGGCGCGTAGGACGGCGACGGGCGCGCTGGGGGCGATTCGGCGAATTCGAGATCGTCGCGCGGCTCGACCTTGCGGAAGCTCGGCGGCGGCGGAGGCGGTGTCGGCTCCGGGTCCATCGCCATGTCGTCGGTCAATTCGAGCACGTCGGGCTCGGGCTCCGGCTCGGGTTCCGGAGCACGGACCTCAGGCGCTGACGTGGCTGTGTCGAGCCCCGCTAGCAGCGCGTCGATATCGTCCTGGGAGTTTGGAGAGACATTCGCCGCAGGTGCAGGCGGCGGGGGCGGCGCCGGCTTTGCAGCCGGAGGCGGTGCGGGCTTCTCGGCGGTGGGTTTGGCGGGTGCGACCTTGGCGGGCGGAATGTCGTTCATCGCCTGCGGCTTTGCTGCGGGCGCCGCAGGCGCCGCAGCCTTCCCGGGATTCGCGATCTCTGCCGGCGGCGGCTTGGCCTCATCGTCGGCAATGATGCGCCGGATCGAGGCCAGAATCTCCTCCATCGAGGGTTCTGTGACCTTTGCAGGCTGCGTCATCTCCGACTCCACATCATCAACGCCCTCGCATGCGTTGTTTTACACCAAGCACGACAGGATTGGCCGGTTCCGCAACGGACGCCCCGACATTTTCGTCACGGCAGCCCGACTTGTCCCCAGATCACGGCTCAACGTGCGGCGGTGCGCCCCTGCCCTCGGCACTCAAGCTTTACGCACACGACATCGAATGCGGGGCGAATCGACCCGCATCTTCTTGGCAAGGCTATGTCAGGGATTTTGATGATTGCAAGCAAAGCACCGGTCGGCGTCGGCTGTTCGCGAGACCGACCGGATGATTACGGGAATCAGCGCCCGTCGGGCGTACGCACGCCGCCCCAGCTGTCGCGGACCTGATGGTAGTGAACGCTGGCATCGTAGACCGTGGTCGCAAGACCGAGCACCTGGGGCGCCAGACGGCCGACGGCGGCAAGGACGTTATACGATGCCACGACGCGGTCGTGCTGCGCCGTCACCAATGCGACGCGCGCATTGACCAGCGCCTGCTGCGCGTTGAGCACGTCGAGCGTGGTGCGCTGACCGGCCTTGGCTTCCTCGCGCACACCGTTGAGTGCGATCTCGGACGCCGTCACCTGCGCTTGCGCGGACTGCACCTGCGCCTTGCCGGCCTGCAAATTCCCCCAGAACTGCACCACGTTCGCGCGGGTCTGGTCGCGCGTGGTTTCGAGGTTGAGACGCTGCTGCGCCAGGTTTTCCTTCGATTGGCGGATCAGCGCATATTCGCCACCGCCCTGATAAATCGGCACCGAGACCTGCGCGATCGCGGATGCGTTGAACGAGCGCAACTGAATCAAGGACTGTTCGTTGGACTGCGTGGCCGCTGCCTGGATCGTAACCGTCGGCAGCAACGCACCTTCGGCGACTTTGACCTGCAAGAAATTGACGTCGATGCCATACATTGCGGCCGTGACGTTGGGATGCTCGACCAAGCCGAGCTCGACGGCCGAAGCGAGCGTTGACGGCAGGAACCGGTCGACCGGCGAGCCCGGTGCAAGGTTCGTCGGCTCGTTGCCGATGATGCGGCGGAAGTTCGCCCGCGTCGTGGTGAGGTTCGCCTCGGCGGTAAGCGCCTGCGTTCTGCCGGCAGCCAGTTGCGCTTCCGATTGCGCAACGTCGGTGCGCGTCACTTCGCCGACGTTGAAACGATCACGGGTCTGCTTCAGTGTTTGCTCGAGCACGCGCACGTTGCTGCGCTGGACTTCCAGCGTGGCGGCATCGCGCAGATAATCCATGTAGGTCGTGGCGGCCTGGAGCAGCAAGCTTTGATCGAGGCTGCGCAGCGCTTCGCGGGCACCGGACACCTGACTCTCCGCCGCCCGCGTTCTGTTGGCGGTCTGGTTGCCATTGTAGAGCGTCTGCGTGGCGGTAATTCCAGCGCTGCGAGGCAACACGGATCCGTGGATTGAGTTACTCCCCACGCCGCTCTGCAAATCCGTATATTGATAGCCGCCGCTCGCAGTCAGCGCGACCCTGGGACGGTAGCCCGACAAGGCCTGCGGCACGTTCTCGTCGGTCGAGCGCACCTGGGCACGCTGCGCGTTGAGCTGCGGATTGTTCTGATAGGCGCGCACCAAGGCGGCCTCGATCGTGTCCGCCAAGGCAGGCGTCGGCCCGGCAAGCGCCAGCACCAAGACCGAAACCGCCGCTCCGGTGAAGAGCTTCACCCCATGCATCCCAAAAATTCCGTTCATTCTAACGTCCGGCTCGTGCCCGCGAGCTGGGTTACGTCTACCGAGTGGAGTCGTTGCCCCGTCGCAACATAGGACGCGGATCGACGCGACGGAACTACCTCAAGGTAGTTCTCGGTGGAAACTCTTCACCTGCAGCATCCCGGCCACACTTCTGATTCAGAACGGGATTTTAACGGGCTTTGGGCCGTCAGAAGACGAATGCGGCGGCCCGTTCCAGCCCGGGGAGGACCGGGGCACCGGCATCGAACAGCGCCCGATGGCCGAATTCGCCGTGGGTATGGGTCACAATCATGGCCCGCGGCGGGCGGGATTCGGCAGACACCCCCACCAGACGCCCGCCTTCCCTGAGCTGCCCGAGCAGCCCTTCCGGCGTCACCTCGACTGCGCCATTGAGGATGATCACGTCGTAGGGCGCGCCAGAGGGGTCCCCCTCGGTGCAGGAAGCGACCTTGCAGGTGACATTGGCGAGCCCGAGGGCGGCGAAAGCGTCCTTGGCCTTCGCGACCAGGGCCGAATCGCATTCCGTCGCGGTGACCTGACGCGCCAGCTTGGCGGCCAGTGCGGCGAGGTAGCCCGTGGCGCAGCCGACGACCAGCACGTTGTCATCCTCGCCGATCTCGGCGGCCTGGAGCAGCTTGCCGGTCAGCTGCGGCTTGATCAGGAACCGCTTGCCGCCGCCCTCGCTCACATCGAGGTCGAGGTCGAGATAGGCCAAGGCCTGCCGGCTGGCCGGCACGAAGGCCTCGCGCGGAACCGTGAGCATGGCGTCGAGGACACGGCGATCAGTGACGTCATTGGTGCGCACCTGGCCATCGACCATTTTGAGGCGCGCGGTCGAGAAACCGGACATTTGCGGACCCTGAAATGCGGACGATGCCGCGGACGAAAGTTGCCGGCATCTTTGGAACATGCCCGGCGAAAACGCAACATAGGCGTTGGCCTCCGCCGGCCAACGCTTCCGCGACTCGCCATCAGGGGGCGATGGACTATTCGATCGTCACCGCGAGGCGGCCGATCAGGGCGGCGACCTCGTCCAGCCGCGCCGAATCGGGCGTCTCGACCGCGCGCGCCAGGCAGGCGATGCATTCGTCGTCACTGAGCTCGGGAATGTCGGCCGGCAGAATCGAGGGAGCCAGTGGGGCACGGTCGATCTGGATGTCGGGCATGGGAATCAGCTCCGTAAGGGTCCGGCCCGTCGAAGCTCGATTTGAATTAAGTCGATTTGGTGCCAGCCCTACGGGCGCGAAGCCGCGGTCAGGACACGTTTGCTTGAACACGATTCTGCATCGCATGCGGGCCCGCAACCGTGTTGAGAGACGGCCCGAGCAACGTCGCGCGCCGCATCAGGGCACGACTGCAAGCTACTGAAATTGCGGTGAAATTTGGCTCCCCGGGCTGGATTCGAACCAGCGACCATCCGATTAACAGAAGTTCCCTCACCTAGCTCAAGCGAGCAACCAATGGAATCAAAGGGTTACCTGAGTCTCAGATGTGAGCCAGCCGACTTCTCACTCGGATACTCGTAATGGCCATGTCAATTATCCGAATCCTTGGGATTGGCAGATCGGATGGTACCAACGGAGCGGAGACCAACGAGAGAAAGAGGCGACCGAGAGCTACGAGGTGCTTTCGTGCCTCAACCTTCTTTGGGTAGTGGTGACCCTACGGCCAAAGCTCCCAATCGATAGCGTTTTCCGTCGATCTCAGCCTGCACTTTGACATAGCCAGTGCTCTTGAGCTGGAAGTTGTCGAACGGCATCACCGAAAACATATGTATGTAGTTGCGGATTCCCTCTCCCTTTGGGAGGCCTAGTGCATCGGCCGTCTTGTCGATCTCCGCCATCATGGGATGCTGTATGCCTTCCCCAATTTCCGCTTCGATAGAGGCGACGTCATCGGGATCGCCTGGCACGAATATCCGAATCTTGAATTGGGGCTTAAAAATTTCTCGCTTCTGAAACACTGAAATTGCAAAGCTCAATCGTGTAAGAGTAGCGGGAAAGCCTCCATTCACAATCATCAGGTTTGAATTGTAGACGCCGATGTAAATGAACTTGCCCGTCGATTCCTGTCGGACGTCGTCGCAAAATACGACTTGCCCATAGATGTCAGGACGCTGCTCTTCCTTCATGCGACGGCCGTGAATGAAGTGTTGCTTTCGGTACGGATTTTACTCTCTGAGCTATTTGTTACTTTCGTGATGCGGACAGCGGGCGGCACGGAAATAGCTTCCGTCTTGGCAGTGGGTTCACTGCTGATGCCCGACGCTTTGAAGATTCGACCGGAGTTGTCGATTGCCTCGATCCTCAGTTCGACATCGAGAGCATTGGCGATGGATGCGATTGTGTTGAGCGTCCAGTTGGGGTCACCCTTGCCGAACCACCGAGACACCTCATGCTTGCTCGTGCCGACTTTTTTCGCGAATGCTTGCAGGGTGAGATCGCCGCTTCTCTTTCGTTCAGACAGGATGCCCCAAAACAGACTCACAACAGTCGAGCGAAGCATGGCCCGGTCGAAGGACATCTTAAATTTTGGATCACTCTTTGACGTCGACATCTCGATACACTCCGCTCAGGTAGTCACTCAACTCGGCCCCTCTGAGGGGTTGTTGCGCAGTTCCTAAAATCGTTTCCCAGTCTCCAATAACTTCCTTGGTCGCCTTGTCGTAGTTTCGGGCGAGCTGATGCTTGTCATAGGCTCGAAGCAGAATGAGCCTGTCTTTGTCGATGAACCGACCGAGTAGCCGCCAGCCAGGTTTCGGCTTTCGCGGACAGAGCGCCCAAACCTCGTCGAAGCCTTCCAATTTCTCCAAATCGGGAAGATCATTGTTTTTCTTTCGACTTATCCGAAGGAATTGGCCTGCGCAGAAAATGGCGATTAGCCGTTCAGCCTCGAAGTCTGGGAAAGCGCCTCGCCTAATTTTTCCATCCAGCAGATCTGCAATCTCCTGAGTAACATAAAGTCGCCTCATCAAATTATCGAGCGGCCGCAACGGTTTACGCGCAAGCAGCTTGCCGTTACCCACGGTGGCCAAATCTAAAGGTAGGGGAGTTGTGTTAAAAGTCAACCAACGACTCTGTGAAACTAAGGGTAGCAGGAATGCTCCCAACGCTAGTCTAGGTAGGCTCTCTAGGCAATCGCGCGCTCGACGACGGACCCGGTCAGGTCGACGAACGATTCAGTCCCTGCTCTACCAGACGCCTTATCGCCTCTGACAACTTTGGCTGGTCAGGTTGACGCTCGGCCCATTTGAGAATTTCGGCGCGCAACTCTGGTGATCCCCGAAATCCCAGCAGCGGAGTTTGCCCTGTAGCCGGTCGCCCCCTTGCTTTTTTTTGTTTAACAGCTATTGCCTTCTTCATGTTTTTTGTTTAACAATTAATCTGCTAGAGGCTGACGGCATGCGATTGCTCGCGGTTGACAATGTTATGCCCGAGTTCGGCCTTTACGCGGACAGCGAGAAAGAGATTGTCTACGCAATCACGCTGGAGAAAGACGGAACGCGGTCGATCCAGGTAGTCGGGCGCATCATGGACATGACCTTCGAGCAGGCTCGGCAGGCCGCTACCGAGCTCAAGTCGAAAATCCAATCAGCAACACCAACTCCATCCTCACCTCGACCGCCTCGACGACGAAGGATACACCGTCAACGCTCGCGAATCGAAGAGCTGGCGAACAGCGCGCCTTCTGGGCTCTCATCGCCCACAGCGCCGATCAACTCTCCCACCTCACCCTACAAGCTGCTGAGCTTCGCTGAACTCAAGTCCAAGTACAATATCCCCCTGAGTCGGCGGCGAATCGACCAGCTTGAGACCGAGGGGAATTTCCCAAGGCGGGTCCCCATAGGCTCATTCCGCGTAGCGTGGGTCGCGGTTGAGATAGAGGCCTTCATAGAAGCCCGGATGGCGAAGCGCTCCGACAGGCTCGGAACCCTTGGAAGCGATACCGGCGTAAGCCGATCACGCCGCAAGTCCCCCCAAGGTCAGTAGGATCGTCATGCTTCCCACGTTCTTCCCACAACGTGCGATGAAAACGTCCCGGCCCGGCTGTGGCAGCGCCAATCCAGTAGAATCATTGAAGAAATGCCGTTTTATGCTTCCCAAACGCTTCCCACGAGCAAAAATGGGAAGCACGGCGAAAAGCCGCTTTACTAACTCGTTGTTTTTAATGAGATTTTTGGCTCCCCGGGCTGGATTCGAACCAGCGACCATCCGATTAACAGTCGGATGCTCTACCGCTGAGCTACCGAGGAAAAGGGCGAACCGTTCGTTCGCGCGCGGCTGCGTATAACAAAGCCGGTTGCGCTTGCAAAGGACGAATTCGTCATCTTCCGCAACGCGCCTGAGGAAGGGCCGGACGGCCCCTCCTCCGGGCCTGTCAGGCGGAAAACTATTCGGCGACGAAGGACGTGGTCTTGGTGCCGGCGTCGTAGCGCAGCCGCAGCGCGGTGAACTTGCAGAGGTTGACGTTCTTCCAGAGCACGGCCTCGTCGTAATTCTGCCAGTCGACGCGGATGTTCCAGACACATCCCTCGTCGTCATCGTCGAACTCGACATAGGTGCTCGCCTGGTTCTGCAAAACCTTGTCGAGCTCGTTGTCCCATTCGTCCATGCCATCGTCCGGCGCGTTGAAGCCCAGGAATTTGATGGCATAGCCGGTCTCGTTGACGACGGTGACGTTGCGGGCATCAGCTGCGAACGACGGTGCGGCGGCAATCGAAAGACCGATCGCGATCAGTGCAGACAGAAAATACTTCATGTGAAATTTCCCCGATCGAAACAGGCTTTGAGCGCCTGACGTCGATCGGCGCAGGCGCCGCGGCAACAAATGGCGTTGCCTCCAACGATTCGGCCGGAGCGTGATCGAAAGGTTCAACACGCCTCGATCAGCACTCCGGAGCTGTGCGCGACGCGAGACGCGCACGGGGAGTTCTTATCGATTCGAATTCTCCGCAGCAATGAACGGGCATTCATAGGTCGGCGGAGTTTGTTTTCTCCGGCACGGGCGCCGGCACCGCGGCGGCACCGTTGCTCTTGCCCGTCACGGCACCGACCAGCGCCTGCACGGGATCGTCGCCCGGCGCAAAGCCGCTCTGGCGCAGGATCTCGTCGATCATCGGACGCAGCGCGTGCACCTTGAGCAGCTCGCCCGCGAGCCCTTCGCCGAAACCGACATTGCCGCCGGCGCCGTTCCCGTTGCCGCCGAACGCGCCGCCGGTGTGCAGGATGCGGACGTCCTTGAGGTTGGCGATCGGCCTGACCATCTCGGCGAGTGCCGAGGGCATGGTCTCGATCCGCTTCTTGGCGATCTCGAAGTCGATGACGTTGGCGCCGAGCTTGTTCTGCGCCTCGTTCTTGAGCGTGATGATTGCGGCCTCGGCCTCGCCGATATTCCTGACGCCGACCGCCTTGATCTTGTTGGACTCGGCTTCGGCGGTGGCCAGCGTCTTGGTGGCCTCGGCGCGATCGAGTGCCGCCTTCTTCTCGGCCTCGGCCGCCACGATCACCTCGGTCGACTTGCGCTCGGCCTCGGTTCGCGCCGCGAGCACCTGGGTGAGACGAGCACGGTCGGCGACCTCGACCGCGCGTGCGGTCACGACCTTTTCCTCCGCAGAGACGGCGATCGCCTCGGCCGTCTTGGCCTCGGCGACGGCTTCCGAGGTCTGCTTGCTCTTGGAGGCGATCTGGATCTCGTTCTCCTGGGTCGCGATCTGGATCTCGCGCTGCGCGTCGGTCTTGCGCTTGTTGATGGCGAGATCCGACTCGATCACCGCGGTTTCCTTGACCTGCTTGGCGCCGGCCTCCTTCTCGGCAACGGCGCGGTCGGTATCGATGCGGGCGTTCTCCTCGGTCAGGCGCGCGGTCTGGGTTGCGGTCGCGACTTCGGCGCGGGTGCTCGCGGTCTTGTTGGCGATGTCGCGTTCCTGGGAGAGCTCGGCCTCCTTCTTGGTGCGCTCGATGGTCAGGGTCTGCTGCCGCGCCTCGAGGTCCTTTTGCGCAATCGCCACCTCGTTGTCGCGCACGATCGAGTTGCGGTCGCGCCGGCGCGTCTCGGTAACGGTCTTGAGCTGGGTCAAACCTTCGGCGTCAAAGAAGTTTTCCGGATTGAAGAATTTCACATCGGTCTGGTCGAGCTTGGTCAGCGACACCGATTCGAGCTCGAGACCGTTGGATTTGACGTCCGACTCCACGGTCGCCTGCACGTGCTTGACGAAATCGCTGCGCTTTTCCTGCAACTCCAGGATGGACATGGTGGCCGCCACCGAACGCAGACCGTCGACGAATTTCGCCTCGACCTGGTTCCGCAGGGCTTCGGCGTCGTTGGTCAGCGCGCCCAGAGTCTGGCTGGCGAGCGCGATGCTCTCGTCGTCAGGGCGGACGCGCACGTAGAACTCGGCGACGATGTCGACGCGGAGACGGTCCTTGGTGATCAGGGATTCCCGCTCCTTGCGCTCGACGGTGAGCCGCAGCGTCTTCAGATTGACGCTGGCATAGGAGTGGAAGATCGGCAGGATCATGGCGCCGCCGTCGAGCACGACCTTCTTGCCGCCGAGGCCGGTGCGCACGAAGGCCTCGTCGCGCGTGGCGCGCTTGTAGAGGATGGTGAAGACGATCCCCAGGACGACGATCAGCGCGACGCCGATCATGGCCGGGACTGCGATGTCAAACATGACTTTCTCCGCTAATGAGCTTTGGCTGGCTAACTGCTTAGAGTCGGCTTGGACGGCTTCAGTTCATCGTCGGCCTTGACCGCCACGAAGCGGGTGCCGACGCGATCGACCAGGAGGACCATGGTTCCCTGCTCCAATGGTCCCGATGCGGGCGCCGCGACCGCCCAGACGAAGTGCCTGTTGCCGTGGACGTCGGCGACGCTGACGCGGCCGGGCGGCCCCTGATCGAGCGGACCGATGACGACCTCGCCGACGCGGCCGACGAGGTCGCCGAGGCCGACGGCATAGCTTTCATCTTTGGGAATGGCCCGCGCGATGGCGCGGCTGGTGACGCGGACCAGCGGAACCGAGGCCGCGACGGCCCCGATCGAGGCGATCGTTGCCGGCAAGGGACCGGCGACCAGCCGGGCGATGTCCTGGATCAGGAATCCGGTGATCGAGAAGGCGCCGAGCATCAGCAGCAGGAAGATCAGCAGCGGCACGCCGCCGACATTGATCCACGAAATGGCGTTGAGCACGCCGTTGTCGCTGGGGTGACTGAAATCGATGCTGGTGCCGAGCATCTCGCTCAAGGAGGCTCCGACCAGCATCGTGATCACCTCGAGCGAGCCGACGATGACGATCATGGCCGCCGCGATCGCGAACGGCCTGACCTCCGGCGCCATGACGTGTTCGAGCAGTGTGCTCATGACACATTACTCAGGTGCGCGACTTCAACCGCGCCAGCCTCGCTGCAATCTCCTTGTCGCGATGCAACGTGCTGAGCTCGTCGATGTCGCTTGAAAACGGGATGGCTGCGGGAACGCCGGTGGCGCGCGCCACCGCCCTGCCCGCACGTAGCGCCTTCGCCGCTGCCGAGGCACCGCCGGGCTTCCCGGGCGACGTCGAGGCCTGGTGGCTTGCGACCGCCTCGCTCTTTGCGAGATCGGCGCGGCGCTGCTCGGCATCTTGCAATGCCGATAGCACGGCGCGCAGCGACGTCACGCATTGCTCGATCTTCTCATTGTTCTCGTCGATGGCGCGGGAGAGCACCTCGAACTGCGCCTCCAGGTCCATCTGCCGCGCGATGCCGGCGCGCGCGAGATCGTCGCGGCTATCAGCGATCACGCTCTCGATCTTGGCAGTGAGATCGGTCATCTCGCGCTCGATCTCGGTGCGGCGCGCGTTGAGGCGGTATTCCTCGGCACGCGCAGCCGCCAGCGCGTCTCGTGCCTCGCTCTCGGCACGCTCGATCTCGCGGATGGCCTGGCCGACCACTTTCAGCTTGTTCTTGCCTTCCGCCTGCTCGATTGCGTCATAGGCGATCCCGGCGATCAGGCGCCCGACCCGGGACAGGAAATTGTCGGGGGCGGCAGCGATGGTATCCATGGCGTTCTCCTCCTCTGGCAGACTGTTCGGCGTGACGCCGTAGTGAACTTCAAAGCCGTCGTCGGTGCGGATCAGGTGTGCGGGCGCGCTCTGCCCCCAGCCCTCGGCATAACCGGCGTAGTCGAAGGGCACGCTGAAGCGCCCTTGCACGGTCGCAATCGAAATGGTGGCGGGACCCTTGATCTTGGCGAGCTTGTCGTCGAGTGGCAGGCGGCGGCCTTGGGCGGCGCGATAGTCGGCGCGGTCACGCAGGCCCAGCGTCACCAGCCGCGATGGCAGTGCGGTTGCTTTCCGGATCGGCTCATAGGCATGGGCGTGAAGCAGGACCACGTTGGAACCCACATTATGGGTCCGCGCGACCTCATCCAGGATCTCCATCATGCGGTCATAAGCCCTAAACGTCGCCTCCATGGCGGCCTTGGCGGCCGGATCAGGGGCAAGCCTGTAACGCAGCGCCGACGGCGCGTTTCGGGGCGATTGGCTCATGGAAAGCACTAAAGCACCATGTTGGTGCTTTAGGAAGGGGAAGCTCGATCACGTTCCACTGATCCTTGGGCACTCCATGGGTTAGTCGCTGGCGGCCAGCGGTGCGTTCAAGGCGGCTGATCATCCCGAGATCACGGCCGATCAAGACTTCTTTGCACGCATGGATTGCAATTTGAGATGAAGTGGAGGGAGCATATGTCGCTGTTGCCTGGCTCCGTCATCCTGAGGCGCGAGCGATGGGGCGCGGTGCGCCCCATCGGGAGCCTCGAAGGATGAACGGCCGGGATGCAGCCGGGCCGTTCACCCTTCGAGGCCTCCGCTTCGCTTCGGCACCTCAGGATGACGGTGATAGACCTTGCCCGCGTCATTCTGCGCGCGCGCAATTGGACACACCTCCGCATCCTCGCGGCTTGCTTCGCCCGAGCTTTGCTTCATCGCGACACCCTCCGATGTCAGAGGGCGCAGGGAAGACCGGGTGCCGGCCGGGCACCCACGGTCCACTGTGCGAAAGGTGGCAACAAAAATCTGCACAGCGGCATACAGGTGAAGCCCAACACACGGCCTTCCCTGCGCAGTGGTTTGACGGCTTATGCCGAGTTCTCCCCGGGGAGCGATGCACTATTGCCCCCGTCGCCTTGCGGATCGCTGATGCGCGTGCCCGGTCGGGCCGCCACATCACCACAAGACTTGGCGCACAGACCCCGGGCGCCAGGACGACACGGTTTTGCCGTACGCAGATCACACCGGTCGTGTGCGCGAAGGCAGTCGCTCACGGTTTCCCGCCCTGCGATGCCTATCGCGCCGATGTGACTAGCGTCCACCGCCGCCCACCCCGCATGTCGTGACGATCGCGATACGCCCCTCTGACCGGGATGAGGTGGCGCATGACTACGCCAAAGCCGAATTTCGGTAAAGTGGAATATTTTAGTGGCCGCGCGTTGACCGGCATCTTGCGTGTCTTGCCCGTCGGGCAACGCAAGGTCTTGTAGCCCGGATGAGCGAAGCGATATCCGGGGTTCGTGCCCGCGGATACAGAGATCCCGGATATCGCTTCGCTCATCCGGGCTACGAAAGCTACGAAGTACGCATGCCTCACGGCCGGCGGCACACCAGGTCGATCTCGATCAGCGCGTCATAGGCAAGCCCTGTGACGCCGACGCAGGTGCGGGCCGGCAGCCGGCCGGGCGCAAAGTACGTGCGGTAGGTCTCGTTCATAGCCGTATAGTCTTCCTTGAAACGCGTGAGGTAGATCCGCGTCATCACGACGTGCTCGAGGCCGAGATCGAGGCCTGAGAGGACCACCTTCAGATTCTCCATGACGGCTCGCGTCTGCGCCACGATGCCCTCGGGCAGCACGCCCGGCGTTTGCGGCGTGTCCGGCATCTGGCCGGTGACGAAGACAAAGCCGTCGGTCTCGACGGCGTGGCTGAAGGGCGCGACCGGCTTCGGTCCGCCGCTGATCATGTGGAATTTCACTTGGACTGTCCTTGTTACGGTGCGCTCTCGAACAGGCGCTTGCTGAGGATGGCGTGTACTCCCCAATTGCCGTCGACGACCTGCGTGACGCCGAAATCGACGGCGGCCGACATCAGCGCGATCGCCTCGTCCTCGCTGAGACCTTTCACGTTCATCAGGAAGCGCCGCATCTTGCGGAAGGCATCCTTCATGGCAAGGTCGAGCGAGGATTTTGCGTAGACCTCGCTCTGCCCCTGCGCGCCGAATTCGGCGAGATAGTTGGGATGGCTGAAGCCGGTCAGCACCCAGTCGGTCGCGGTTTCGATCAGGGGATAGGAGAGATCGGCGAAGGGGCGGCCGGCAAGATCGGCCTTCTTGTGCAGGATCACCTCGAAGGTGCCGGTCATCGAGCATTCGATCGCGGTGCCACTCAACTCGCCGTCGCCCTGCGCCGCGTGGGGATCGCCGACCGACAGCAGCGCGCCGGGAACGGAGACCGGAAGGTAGACGGTCGCCCCCTTCCCCAGCCGCCAATTGTCCAGATTGCCGCCGAAATAGGACGGCGGCACGGAGTCGATGAAATCAACCTCGCGCGGCGCCACCGCGATCACGCCGAAATGCGGCCGCAAGGGAATGCGGATGCCGTCGAGCACCGCATGGCGCCGCTTCACGGTGCCGGGCGCGACGGGAACGCCGGGATAATCGTAGGTGGGGTGCGCGACACCGAACGGATCGGTCTGCGGCTCCCAGCGATAGGAATACAGCGCGCGGGTATGCGGCGCATCGGCATCGTCGAAGATCTCGTAGATCGTCACCGCCTCGCGGGGCTTCGGTCCAGACAGGAACTCGTCGTAATGATAGCCCCACCAGGCCGCGACCGAGGAACCGAACACGCGGCCCGCATGTTTCGGATGGCGGCTCGCGCGCGGCACGATGTCGAGGATCCGCACCTCCAGCACGTCGCCGGGCTGGGCATCCTTCACCGCCACGGGGCCAGTGCAGATGTGCACGCCAAAGCCTTCGCCGGCGCCGCGACCGAACACGCTGGCGTCCATCGGGCCGGCGCCGCGACGATCCACGTTCTTCTTCTGCCTCGTCCAGCCGAACACGCTTTCGGCGGCGGCATCGCCCGCGATCATCAGCTCCGGGTCGTCGGAGGCGTGCTGGGTCAGCGTCTCGATGGTGATGGTATCGCCCGAGGCGATCTCGAGCTGCGGCGAGAGCGAGCGGCTGAAATAGCCCCAATGAACACGATTGGCCTCGATCGGTAGATGATGGTGCTTGCGTCCAGCCGTTCTCGGTTCATCGGAGGCTGTACGCAGCACATTGCTGCGCACCTCCGCACCCACCTGATGCGCGCGGAGCTGCGCCAGCGCCTCCTGCGGCCAGCCGCGCTGGCCGGTGATCCCGTGCTGCGACGTCGCGCGCTCCGCCTCCTGCTGGCGGAACTCGCGCGGCGGCAGGCCGAAGCGGTGGCGGAAGGCGCGGCTGAAATGCGCCGAATCGCCAAAGCCATAGGCATAGGCGATCTCGGAGATCGAGCGATGCGCCTCGGTCGGATTGGACAGGTCGGCCCAGGCGCGCTGGAGCCGGCGTTCGCGGACGTAGTGGGTGAAATTGTCGCCGACCGTCTCGAACAGCTTCTGCAAGTAGCGCTCGGAAATTCCCTCGGCCTGCGCGACGCGCGCGGGCACCAGTTCGGGATCGTCGAGCCGGCGTTCGATGGTCTGGCAGATCCGGTGCAGCAGCGCGGCCTGCGTCGCGCTCGATCCGGCATCGGATGTCGAGGCCGCCAGTTGATGCGCGAGCGTCAGCAGGAGGTCGACGAGGCTCTGCGCGACCGCATTCCATTCGGCATCGCTCAGGGTGTCGAGCGTGCGCGCGGTCGCATCCAGCAAGCGCGAGAACACATCGGCAAAGCCGCTGGGCGGAACGACCCGGGGCTCGCCGAGCCGCGGCTTGCCCGAGAGGCGTCCGTGCAGCGCTTCCGACGTCACCGACAACACGATGGCCCGCATGTCGCGCTGGAACACGATGCTCCAGTCCCCGCTGCGCGGCAGCAGCACGAGATGGCCGACGGGAACGATGCGGTGGCCGCGGGCGCTCTTGAGCACCATGCCGTCCTCGACCGGTATCAGCGCGATCGGAAGCTCTTCATTCGCTTGCGCGAGAGGTGCGATGCTTTGCGCGCCGGCGGCCATGCGCGTCAGCGCGATGCCCGAGGCCTGGCGATGCGACGCCGTTGCGTGCCCATCGAGGAAGGGATGGCCGGTCGCGGGTTGCAGGCCGACGGCAGCCAGCACGTCCCGCCAGGCTTCGGGGCGGTCGTCTTGCGCATAGGACTCGCTTGTGAACGGCCGGAAGCTCATCGGATCGACCCAGACTGCCGTCGATCGAAGCAACCTCCGTGCCAGACGCAGGCGATCCTCCGTCGCCGCGACGGGCCGCAGATGAGGTTTGTCGGTCATCCTCTCATTCCGAAAATAGGCTAACCTTCAACGTGTTAGAGCATGATGAGCTCGTATTGACGCTCGTCATTCCGGGGCGCGCGCAAGCGCGAACCCGGAATCCATCGGGCGCAGAAGACGGTGGTGAAATGGATTCCGGGTTCGACGCTTTGCGTCGCCCCGGAATGACAAGACGGAGAGATCTAGTCGCACCGGAAGATGTTCTTGCGGATCGTGCCGTGCACGCCCCAATTGGCGTCGACCACCTGGGTGACGCCGAAATCGGCGCCGACCGACATCAGCGAGATCGCCTCGTCCTCACTGAGGCGATGCACGGTCATCAGGAACCGGCGCAGCTTGCGGAAGGCATCGCGCATCGCGCGGTCGAGACTGCTGTGATTGGCAATCTCGGTTTGTGCATCGGCGCCGAGCGCGGCGAGATAGTTCGGATAGGTGAAGCCGTAGAACGACCAGGCCTGATCGGTCTCGAGCATGGGATGGTCGAGGCCTTCCAGATTGGTGCCGGCGAGGTCGGCCTTCTTGTGCAGGATGAATTCGAAATCGCCGGTCAGCGATGTCTCGATCGCGGTGCCGCCGAGCTCGCTGTCGCCCTGCGCGGCATGGGGATCGCCGACCGAGAAATAGGCGCCGGGAACCGCAACCGGATAGAACATCCGCGCGCCCTTGCCGATGCGCCAGTCGTCGATGTTGCCGCCGGTGTAGCTCGGCGGGATCGAGCTGACGAAATCGGCTTCCGATGGCGCAAGGCCCATAGTGCCGAAATGCAATCGTGCGGGCACCTTCACGCTTGCGAGAATGTTCTCGCGCTTCTTGATGGTGGCGTGATCGACGCGGACGCCGGGATAGTCGATGGTCGGATGCACGATGCCGTCGGGGTCGGTCTGCGGCGTCCAGACGTAGTTGTAGACCGCCTTGGCGTAGGGCTCGCCCGACGTGTCGAGCTCGAAGATGGTGACGACCTCGCGCGGCTTCGGCTCCTCGATCAGGTCGTGATAGTGAAAGCCCCAGTTCGCCGCGACATTGGAGCCGAAGCAGCGGCCGGCATGGCAGGCGCTACAGCTCGGCCGCGGCCGGACGTCGAGGATGCGAACCTCCAGGATGTCGCCGGGCTCGGCACCCTCGATCGCGACCGGCCCGGTGAGGAGATGCACGCCGATCCCCTCGCCTGCGCCGCGGATGAAGGGACCTTCGACCGGACCCGAGCCGCGGCGCGCGACAGCCTTGTGCTCGCGCGTCCACTGGAACACGCTCTCGGCGCCGGGATCGCCCGCGATCATGCGCTCGTAATCGTCGTTGGCATGATGGGTCAGCGTCTCGATGGTGGCGCGATCGCCGGAGCGCAGCGTCAGGGCCGGAGCGACCTTCTTGGAGAAATAGCCCCAGTGGACGGTTCTCGGCGAAACCGGCAGCGTGAAATGCTTCATGAGGTGGCCTCTTCGGGGGTCTTGAACCTTGTGGCGACGGCGCTCATCGCACCGCCTCCGGAATCTTGTCGGCTTCCATCACGCTGAGGAAACGCGCGGTCAGCGGATTGCGGGGATTGGTGAGAACCTCGTGCGCCGGTCCCTCCTCGATGATCGTGCCGCCGCTCAGGAAGGCGACGCGGTCGGCGACTTCATCGGCGAAGCGGATCTGGTGCGTCGAGATGATCATGGTGAGGCCGTCGTCGATGGCGAGCCGCCGGATCACCTCCAGCACCTCGCTGACGAGCTCGGGATCGAGCGCGGAGGTCGGCTCGTCCAGCAGCAGCACGCTCGGGTTCGGTGCAAGCGCGCGGGCGATGGCGACGCGCTGCTGCTGGCCGCCGGACAGATGCCGCGGCAGCGCATCGGCGCGATGCGACAGCCCGACCCGGTCGAGCAGCTCGGTGGCGCGGCGCTCGGCATCGATCCGGGTCATGCCGTGGACCCAGCGCAAGGGGCCGGCGATGTTCTCCCTGGCCGAGAGGTGCGCGAACAAGTTGAACTGCTGGAACACCATGCCGACGCCAACGCTGGCCCGTTCGTTGGCGAGGTCGCGGGGCGACAGCGGCTTGCCGTTCTCGCCGAAGCCGAGGCGTCGGCCGCCGACGCGCACGGTGCCGGCGTCCCAGTTTTCGAGATGATTGACGCAGCGGAGCAGTGTGCTCTTGCCGGAGCCGCTGGGCCCGAGCAGCGCCACCACCTCGCCGACACGGACCGTCAGGTCCAGACCATCGAGCACCTTTTGGGCGCCATAGCTCTTGGTGAGGTCCCTGGCCTCGACCGCGATGTTGTTGCGCGCGATGGTCGCGGCGCGGCGGGTGCGCTCCTCGCGGGTCAGCGCCAGCGGCGGCGTGGCGGTCAGCTCTGCCGGTGCGGGCTCCGGATCATCAACGGCGATCGCGGCAAGTTCGAGCTTGGTGCCGAGATCGACGCGGCGCCACGGCAGGTAATCGGCAAGCTTGCGCTGGCGCCCCTTGGCCCGATCGAGATCGAGCAGCCATTCGACGAATAGCTGGATGGCACTGATGGCAAAGGTCAGCACGAGATACAGAAGACCCGAGGCAAAGAAGATCGAGAAGAAGTCGAAGGTCGAGGACGCCAGCTGGGTCGAGCGCAAGGTCAGCTCCTGGACCGCGACGACGGAGGCCAGCGAGGAATTCTTCAGCGCGCTGACGGCCTCGTTGCCGAAGGCCGGGATCATGGTGCGGATCGCCTGCGGCGCGATCACCCGCCACATCAGGATCCGCGGCGTCATGCCGAGCGCCTGGCCCGCGGTCACCTGGCCGCGATCGACGCCGAGCACGCCGGCCCGCAGCATCTCGGCGATGAATGGCGCCTCGTTGCAGGCGAGCGCGAGGCCGGCCGCCAGCACCGCCGGCAGCTTGATGCCGATATGCGGCAGCGCGTCGTAGGCGAACACCATCTGCAGGATCAGCGGCGTGCCGCGGAAGATCACGGTATAGGCCCTGGCGATCGCCGCCAGCAGCCAGAAGCGGGAGAGCTGCATGCCGGCGAGGATCAATCCGAGGATCAATCCGCCGCCGAGCCCGAGGGCGGTCACTTCGAGGGTGAGCTCGATGCCCTCGAGCAGATACGGCATGCTCAGGTAATGGAAGAACAGCGACATCAGTCGACCGTCATCAGAGCGGGGCGATTTTTGTTGAAGAAGGACATTCAGGCGCGCGCTTCACCCCTCCCCGCCGGGGAGAGGTGAAGTCGGGCAGCGGCTGCCCGCTGCTCTAGTCGGCCGTCAGGATGTCCGGCTCCTTGAAGTTGTTCACGTCGAGCCCATGCTTCTTCAGAAGCTCCATGTGCGTGCCGGCCTTCTGCACCTCGATCAGCGCGGCGAGCACGGCGTCGCGGAATTTCGGCTTGTCCTTGGGAACGGCGATGCCGACCGAATACGGGATCGTCACCGCGATCGCCTTCTCCAGCTTGTCCGGATAGGCCTTCACCGCGCTGTCGACGGTGTTGACGTCGTTGACATAGGTGTCGGCGCGGCCGGCGAGGATGGCCTGGATGCAGTTGGCGTTGTTGTCGTAGAGCTGGACGGTCGGCTCGGGCTTGCCGGCCTTCTTGCACTCCGGCATCAGGGCCTGGATCAGGGGCACCTCGACATAACCGGTGTTTTCGGCGGCAGCCGCGCCGCACATCGACATGTTGATGCCGTTGATGCCCTTCGGATTGCCCTTGGCGACCAGCACGCCGTCGAACACCTTCGAATAGGTGATGAAGTCGGCGGCCTTGGCGCGCTCCTTCGTGGCGTAGATGTCGGAGATGACGATGTCGGCTTGTCCTGCGGCGAGCGTGGTGAGGAGTGCCGCGAACGTCACCGGCTTGTAGGTCAGCTTGAAGCCGAGGCATTCGCCGATGGCCTCGCCAAGATCGATGTCGAAACCGATATATTTGCTGGGATCCTTCGGGTCGATCGTCTCATAGCCCGGCGTGTGCGGGTTGATGGCGTTGAC
This sequence comes from Bradyrhizobium sp. CCBAU 11361, assembly GCF_028128935.1. Classification (NCBI taxonomy): domain Bacteria; kingdom Pseudomonadati; phylum Pseudomonadota; class Alphaproteobacteria; order Hyphomicrobiales; family Nitrobacteraceae; genus Bradyrhizobium; species Bradyrhizobium sp. CCBAU 11361. Next base: position 196,688 of record NZ_LBJZ01000191.1, on the reverse strand, counting down.
GAGCGTCTTGCCCTTCCAGTCCGGATATTTCTCCTGGAGCGCGGCACAGGCGGCGGGCGCTGCGGCCTGCGCGCTCAGCGGGGTCGCGACGACGAGGCCAAAAGCGAAGATGGCGCCGAGCGCGACCTTGCGCCATGGCGTTGATGCGTGCGCTGATCCCCGCGCCTGGGGCAATACCCGTCTCTCCATCTCCAGCTCCTTCGAATTGTCATGGCACTGGCCATGTTCCAGATCTCGGGAGCGAGCCTAGGTGGAGTGCGCCGGGGAAAGCTTGTCCGCGGGCGTACAAAAAATTGGACGGTGGGGGCCCGCGATTTGGGCATGCCGCTGCACAAAAACTGTTCGCAGGGCTTTGGGCGCGGCGATACGCGATTCCGAATTCGGGAGAACCAAATGATTTCGTATTAGGCCGTGGTCGGCACGATCAGGGAATCATTCGGTTGGGTCATTTGACAGAGATATGACGCGTTCCGGACGTATCTACGTGCGAGGCCCGAAGCAGATCGTCGTCCTCCACAGCCTATCCGCAGCATATCCACAGGGTGACTATGCCGGATTCGCGAGCCCGCACGAGCCACTTGCTGCGCACAAACTCACAGACCTGGTATGTCAGCCACCGGCCTGATCGAACTGGGTGCGGCAAGCCTCGCTCAAGCTTGAGCGGTTACGGCGCAGGCAGGCCGTGATGGCGCGGACATTGGGGATTTCGCCGGCGCAGAGCCGGTAGACGTCGGGGGTGCAGGCCCGGCGCTGCTCGGGCGTTCCCTGCTGCGCGTGAGCCGCGGAAGCAAACAGCGTCAGGAACAGCCCGACCGTCGAGGCGCGGCGCGCCCGGCTCCTCACACCCGCAAGCCGCAAGAACCTTGCCTTCATGACGAAGTCTCCTGTCTGCCCTGCCCGCCCCGGCCCGCGTTGGCCGGTGTGCGAAGGGGTAGGAGAAATAAACCGTCGAGAATGTGATCTCATTCACACTGGCGGCCGGCCCGGGATGCCTAAGTTCCCGCGGGGATTTTTCAGGAATCGCTAACCATACGGGACCCGATCGCCGGATCGTTAAAATGCGAGCGATCGGGTCAATCGGGAAACAAACCGGCTTTGCGACATTGCGCCATCCGCGTTTCGGAGGGTGCGATGAGCGAAGCCGAATTCAACTTGCTGCTGGATGCCGTCCGCGACGCCATCGTCCATGACGATGTTGCGCCCGCGCCGGAGGAGGAATTCGTGCCCCGCTCGTGGAGCTTCGACGCAACGCCCAAAGCCGCCAATGACAATGAGGGCGCCTGGCCCATCCTGCCGTTTCCGGACGGATGGTACGCGGCCTGCTGAGGCCAGCTTCAACGTGAACGGATGCGCCCGCCTGCTGGGCGGTTCGGCATCGCCACGCGCCGGGACCCGGCGCGGCCACGATCAATTCTTGACGCGCTCCTCGCCGTCCTGCGGCACCCGGTCGGGTGCGGCCGGCGGAAAGATGCTGTCATAGATCGCGCGCGCCTCGCGGATGAGACGAGCCCGCTCCAGCTCGGATTTCGGGACAAATCGAACGACGTCGCTCACGTGCTCTCCAGCTTTCAGTTCCTGATGCATCACTTCGCAGATGCGAAGTCTATGCCATCGGGCCTGAATCGCTGGTTCCCGCCAAGCCCCGGGCAAACCCGGTGGTGGCGTCCCGCCTCACCCCGGCAGCCGGCGGCGAGCGGCATCGGCGGAACCGGCGCTGAATTTGATTTTTGCTGAAAAATCAGAAACTTGTGATGGAGGCCACGACCAGAATTGAACTGGTGTACACGGTTTTGCAGACCGTTGCGTAACCACTCCGCCACGTGGCCCCGTAAGGGCGGACCAATATAGGGGATCAATGGCTTAGGCAACCGCCTTCGTCTGACTTTGGCGGCGGCGGCCTCTCTTCCGATGTGGACCGAAGTCAGGCTCGCTTGCCTCGCCGGACACCGCGCCGGCGGTCCTTGACCACCGGCTTGGGCGCCAGTTCAGGCATCTCCGCCTGCACCTCGCGATAGCGCGTCAGCATCCGCTCGAAGCTCGCATGCAGCGTCTCGGCGATGTCGGGGCGCCGTTCGAGACCGGAAAGCATTGTCGCGGCCGCCTCGATGGTCGACAGCCCATCCTTGCGCGGCTCCTTGCGCAGCCGCCCGTAGCGCGAGGGGCGCGACGGGTTGAGGATCACGCGCTGGCATTTCAGCATCCAGGGATTGCGCCACCACAGCGCCTTGGCCTGGCTCCAGGTGCCGTCGAGCAGCACGATTCCTCCGAGCTTGCCGAGGATCGCGCGCTGGTTCTCCGCGATCTCGCCCTTGCGGGTCAGCGCCACGATCTCGCCCTCGGCCTCGAGATCGGCGGCGCGGGCCGAGCCGAGATAGAGCACCGCCCAGCGCGCGGCATTCTCGACCGGCTGCCCCAGCGCCTTGGACAGGCTCGGCCAGGACAGGCCGACGCGCACCACGGCCTTGGGGAAGTGTTTCGCGGTCAACCGCGCGGTGCCGAGCGCCCTGTCCTGCTCCTGCGGGTGCTGGAGGATCAGGAGGCCAAGGCGATTCTCAACGGGCGTGACACTGTCGCAGATGCACAGCGGCATCGGCTTCTGACAGTGCGGGCATTCGGGGATAGGGTCGGCCGGCGCGGCGGCAGTGAGGTTCGACATGGCCGCCGCTATACGCTTTGCACCGCGGTTCAACAACCTATTCCGCCGGTGTGGCCAGCGGACGCGGCGCGGATCGGCGCCGCAGGCGGTCGATCAGCAGGTAGATCACGGGCGTGGTGTAGAGCGTCAGGATCTGCGAGACGAACAGCCCGCCGATGATGGTGATGCCGAGCGGACGGCGGAGCTCGGTGCCGGGCCCGGTCGCGACGACCAGCGGAATGCCGGCGAACAGCGCCGCCATCGTCGTCATCAGGATGGGGCGGAACCGCGCCTGGCAGGCCTCGAAGATCGCCTCCGCCGAGGACAGTCCGCGCTGGCGCTCGGCGTCGAGCGCGAAGTCCACCATCATGATGCCGTTCTTCTTGACGATTCCGATCAAGAGGATGATGCCGACGAAGGCGATCACCGTCAGCGGCGTATTGGTGATCTGCAAGGCCAGCAGCGCGCCGAGGCCGGCCGAGGGCAGCGTCGAGATGATCGTGAGCGGATGGGCGAGGCTCTCATAGAGCACGCCGAGCACGATATACATCGCCACCAGCGCGCCGAGGATCAGCAACGGCTGGCGGCCGCTGGTCCTCGCGAAATCGCCGGCATTGCCGTCAAAGCTGCCGCGGATGCCTTCCGGCATGTGCAGCTCCTCCACCGCGCGCTGGATGTTCTGCGTCGCGGCCTGGAGCGGCACGTCGGGCAACAGGTTGAACGACACTGTGGTCGAAGGGAACGACTGCGAATGATAGACCGCGAGCGCGGCAAGACCGCGCGTCGCGCGCACCACGGCCGACAGCGGCACCTGCACGTCGCCCGCGCCGGCGACATAGATGCGCTCGAGGTTGGAGGGATCGACCTGGAATTTCGGATCGATCTCCAGCACGGTCATGTACTGGTTGCGCTGGGTGTAGATGATCGAGATCTGCCGCTGCGAGAACGCGTTGTTCAGCGCGTTGTCGATGTCCTGAACCCTGACGCCGAGCGCCGAGGCCTTCTGGCGGTCGATGCTGAGCGTGAGCTGAAGCCCGCCGGGATCGCGATCGCTGGAAATGTCCGTGATGCCTTCGACGCTCTCCATGCGCTTGGCGACGATCGGCGCCCATTTCTGCAACAGGTCGAGATCGGTCGAGGAGAGCGTGTACTGGTAGTCGGAATCGCTCTGCCGTCCGCCGGCGCGCACGTCCTGGGCGGCGAACATGAAGAGGCGGATGCCGGGCACCGGGAACAGCGCGCGCCTGAGACGGTCGATCACGACCTGTGTCGAGACGTGGTCGCGCTCCTCCGGCGGCTTCAGGCTGATGAACATGGTGCCGCGGTTCGAGGTCGCCGCCCCCGGGCCCCCGCCTCCGCTGCCGACGGTCGAGCCGATGCCGGCCACGGCGGGATCCTGCATCACGATGTCGGCGAGCCGCTGCTGGAGGCCGAGCATCGACTGGAACGAGATGTCGGCCGAGGCCCGCGTCGCGCCGATGACGAATCCGGAATCGTCGGTTGGGAAATAGCCCTTCGGCACCTTGATGTAGAGCGTCACGGTGAGACCGATGGTGGCGAAGAACACCAGCAACGTCAGCAGCGGATATTCCAGCACGGTGCGCAGGGTGCGGGTGTAGAAGGCGACGATGCGCGACAGCGAGCCCTCGATCAGGCGATCGAACAGGGTCGCGGTGCCGGAGGTGGTCTGCCGGATGTAATGGGCGCAGATCATCGGCGTCACCGTCAGCGAGACCAGCGTCGAGACCAGGATCGCGAAGGTGAGCGTCAGGGAGAATTCGCGCAGCAGGCGGCCGACGATGCCGTCCATGAAGATCAGCGGTGTGAAGGCGGCGATCAACGACAGGCTGATCGACACGACGGTGAAGCCGATCTGCTTCGCCCCCTCCAGCGCCGCCTGGAACGGCCGCATGCCGTGTTCAAGATTGCGGAACATGTTCTCGATCATGACGATGGCGTCGTCGACCACGAAGCCGACGGAGATGGCGAGCGCCATCAGCGACAGATTGTCGATCGAGAAGCCCGCGACCCACATCCCGGCGCAGGTGCCGGCCAGCGCCAGTGGCACCGAAATGCCGGCCGCGATCGTCGGCGTGAGCCGCCGCAGGAACACGAACACGACGACCATCACGAGGATGGCGGTTGCCAGCAGCGTCCACTGCATGTCCAGGACGCTGGCGCGGATCGTGCTGGTGCGATCGACCAGGGTGGAAATGTCCACGCCGGCCGGGATCCATTGCTTCAGCTCGGGGATCAGCGCTTTCACGCGGTCGACGGTGTCGATGACGTTGGCATCGCCCTGCTTGGTGATCTGGATCAGCACCGCCGGCTGCTTGTTGAACCAGGCGATCGAGCGCGCGTTGCGGACCGAGTCCTCGATGTCGGCGACGTCGGAGAGCCGGACGAAATTGCCGTTGGAGCTCTTGATGACGATGTCGCGGAACTCTTTCGCCGTGCGCATCTGCTTGTTCAGCGACAGCGTCTCGCTCTGGCGCTCGCCGTTGAAGATGCCGACGGGACCAAGCGGATTGGCGTTGACGATTGCGGTCCGTACGTCGTCGGTGGCGATGCCGGCGTTCGACAGCGCAACGGGATTGAGCTGCACCCGCACGGCCGGCTGGTCGGCGCCGCTGACCGTCACGTCGCCGACGCCGGGCACCTGCGAGATGCGCTGCGCCAGCACCGTATCGGCGACGTCGTAGATCGCACTGGCGGACAATGTCTTCGAGGTCAGCGCCAGCACGAAGACGGGCGCGCCGGCCGTGTTCGCCTTCCGGAATTTTGGCAGCGTCGGCAGGTCGCTCGGCAGGTCCACCAGCGAGGCGTTGATCGCCGCCTGCACGTCGCGCGCGGCTTTGTCGATATTGCGGCCGATGTCGAACTGGAGCTGGATGTTGGAGACGCCGAGCGACGACGTCGAGGTGATCTGGTTGATGCCTGATATCTCACCTAACCGCCGCTCCAGCGGCGAGGCCACAGTCGCCGCCATCACGGAAGGGTCGGCGCCGGGCCGGCTCGCCGAGACGAAGATGGCGGGGAAGTCGACGTTCGGGACCGAGGCGACGGGCAGGAACTCGTAGGCGACGACACCCAGCAGGAACAACCCGATCGACAGCAGCGTGGTCGCGACCGGGCGGCGGATGAAGGGCTCCGAGATCGATGCCATCACTGCATCCCCTCGGTCGCGCCCGCGACCGGCGGTCCGCCGGGTTCGGCCGGCGGCAGCGCCTGCTCGAGGCGGCGGTTGATGCGGTCGAGCGCCAGGTAGATCACGGGCGTGGTGTAGAGCGTCAGCAGCTGGCTCAGCAGCAGACCGCCGATGATGGAGATGCCGAGCGGAAAGCGCAGCTCGGCGCCGGTGCCGCTCTCGATCGCCAGCGGCAGCGCGCCGAATAGCGCCGCCAGCGTCGTCATCATGATCGGGCGGAAGCGCAGCAGGCAGGCCTGCACGATCGCCTCGTTCGGCGACATCCCCTGCCTGCGCTCGGCCTCGAGCGCGAAGTCGATCATCATGATCGCGTTCTTCTTGACGATGCCCATCAACAGGATGATGCCGATCAGGCCGATGACCGAGAGATCCTGTCCGAACAGGACCAGTGCCAGGATCGCGCCGACGCCGGCCGAGGGCAGCGTGGACAGGATGGTGATCGGATGGATGTAGCTCTCGTAGAGAACGCCGAGCACGATGTAGATCGTGATGACGGCGGCGAGCAGCAGCCAGGGCTGGCCGGCGAGCGCCTTGGCGAATTCGGCGGCATCACCCGCATAGACCCCGACGATGCTGTTGGGCATTTCGATCCGGGTCTCGATCGTCTTCACCGCCTGGACGGCTTCGCCGAGGGCCGCGCCCGGCGCGAGGTTGAAGCTGAGCGAGATCGCCGGGAATTGAGCCTGGTGCGAGATCGCAAGCGGCGCGGTGGTGCGCTTCAGCGTTGCCACCGCCGACAGCGGCACCTGGGCGTTGGGCGCGCCAGCGATGGCGCTCGCGGCGCCCGGCAGATAGAGCTTCGACAGGATCGAGGGATCGCGCTGGTACATCGGCAGCGCCTCCAGCACGACGCGGTACTGGTTGGCCTGGCCGTAGATGGTCGAGATCTGCCGCTGCGCAAAGGCATCGTTCAGCGTGTCGGTGATTCCCTGCAGGCTCACGCCGAGCTGACCCGCCCGCGTTCGATCCACATCGAGCTGCGCCCGCAGGCCGCCTTCCTGCGCCTCCGAGGAAACGTCGCGGAACAAGGGATCGCGCCGCATTTCCGCAACCAGCTTGCGCGCCCATTCCGACACCAGCGCCGCATCGGTGCCGGTCAGCGTGTACTGGTATTGCGAGCGGCTCGACTGGGTCGATATCTGCACGTCCTGCACCGGCTGGAAATAGACGGTCATGCCGGGGACGCCCGACACCCTCTCCTTCAGCCGGGTCACGACCACGCTGACGTCGTCGCGCCGCTCGCCGCGTGGCTTCAAGGTCATGACGAGACGGCCGACATTGGTGGTCGGATTGACCGAGCCGGCGCCGATCACCGAGACGACGCCGACCACGTCAGGATCGGCCTTGATGGCGTCGGCCGCCTCGGCCTGCCGCTTCTGCATCTCCGCGAACGAGACGTCGGGTCCGGCCTCCGTCACCGCCGTGATCGAGGCGGTGTCCTGAAGCGGCAGGAAGCCTTTTGGCGCCACGACGTAGAGAACAAGGGTTGCGATCAGCGTGGCGAAGGTCACGACCAGCGTGGCGCGCTGGCGCTCCAGAACCCAGAGCAGCGTGCGGTGATAGAACTCGACGGTGCGGTCAATGAAGCGGCTGATGGCAGCGAGGCCCGGCACCGCCAGCTCCTCATGAGCGTGCCTCAGCAGGCGCGAGCACATCATCGGCGTCAGCGTCAGCGAGACCACCGCCGAGGTCACGACCGCGATCGTCAGCGTCAGCGCGAATTCGCGGAACATGCGCCCGACGAGGCCCGACATGAACAAGAGCGGGATGAACACCGCGATCAGCGATACCGTCAGTGAGATCACCGTGAAGCCGATTTCGCTGGCGCCCTTCAGCGAGGCTTCCATCGGGCCGTCGCCGCTCTCCATATGGCGGACGATGTTCTCGATCATCACGATGGCGTCGTCGACCACGAAACCGGTACCGATCGTCAGCGCCATGAGCGACAGATTGTCGAGACTGAAGCCGGCAAAATACATGATGCCGAAGCTCGTGATCAGCGACAGCGGCAGCGCGACGCCCGCGATCAGCGTGGCCCTGAGCGAGCGCAGGAACAACAGCACCACCAGCGTCACCAGCACGACACTGAGGATCAGGGTGAACTGCACGTCGCGGACCGAGGCGCGGATGGTGACGGTGCGGTCGGAGACGATGGTGAGGTTCACGCCGGCCGGAATGGCGCGCTGGACCTTCGGGATTTCGGCGCGAATCTGGCTGACGACGTCGATGACATTGGCGCCGGGTTGGCGCTGGATGTCGATGATGACGGCCGGCGTGCCCTGGTACCAGCCGCCGGTGCGGTCGTTCTCCAGGCCATCGACGATCTGCGCGACGTCGGCGATCGTGACCGGCGAGCCGTTGCGGTAGGCGATGATGACAGGCTTGTAGGCGTCGGCGGCGGCGATCTGGTCGTTGGCCGCGATGATGTAGGATTGCTGCGCGCCATCGAGCGAGCCTTTCGGCCCGGAGACGTTGGCATTGGCGATCGCAGTGCGCAGGTCTTCCATGGCGATGCCATAGGCCGCGAGCCGCGCCAGATCCGCCTGGATGCGCACCGCCGGTTTCAACCCGCCGAGCACGGAGACGCGCCCGACGCCCGAGATCTGGCTCAAACGTTGCGCCAGAAGCGTATCGGCGATGTCGCTCATCGCCCGCAGCGAGATCGTGTCGGAACGCAGCGCCAGCGTCATGACAGGCGCATCCGCCGGGTTCACCTTGGCGTAGGTCGGCGGATAAGGCAGCGTCTTGGGCAGCACGCCGGCGGCCGCATTGATCGCGGCCTGCACGTCCTGGGTCGCGCCGTCGATGTCGCGGTTGAGGTCGAACTGGAGCGAGATCTGGCTGACGCCGAACGAGCTCGTCGAGTTCATCGCCGACAGCGACGGGATCTGGCCGAGCTGCCGCTCCAGCGGCGCCGTGATCAGCGAGGCGATCACGTCGGGGCTGGCGCCCGGCAGCTGCGTCGTCACCTGCACGGTCGGGAAGTCGACCTGCGGCAGCGCCGAGACCGGGAGCGAGAAATAGCCCAGCAGCCCGCCGATCAGGAGCGCGATGCCGAGCAGCGAGGTCGCGATGGGACGGCGGATGAAGGGTTCGGAGACTCCCATGGGATGCGCCTGCCGCTCAGGCGGCTGTTGTCGGGATCATGGCTGCTTGGCTCCACTTCCCGATTGTTCAGCCCCCTGCGCCGGTGCCGGACCGGTCTGGCCCTTCTGGTCGCCCTCGCCGCTCACACGCTTGGCGCGGCGCTCCTGGCCGTCCTTGGCGCCGTCCTTCGGTTGGCCATCCTTCTGACCATCCTTGGCCTGACCATCCTTCTGGCCGTCCTTTTTCTGTCCGTCGGGCGCACGCGTGCGCTTTCGCGGGGCGAGATCGGCCGACGGCGTCTGCTCGTCGCGGCCGACAACCACCTTCGCGCCGTCGGACAGATTGGCAAAGCCCGTCGTCACGACGCGGTCGTTCGGCGACAGGCCGCTCGCGATCACCGCGTCATGCTCGTTCTGCTGCGTCACCGTCACGGGCTTGGCCGAGACGATATCGCCCTCGCCGATGACATAGCTGAAGGTGCCGATCGGACCACGCTGGACCGCCGATGTCGGGACGACCAGCGCCTGCATCAAGGTCTCGACCTTGAGGCGGACGTTGACGAACTGGCCCGGCCAGAGCTGGTAATTGGCGTTGGGGAACTCAGCCTTGAGCCTGAGCGTGCCGGTGGTCTGGTCGACCTGGTTGTCAATGCCGGTCAGCTTGCCGGTGTCGATCACGGTGACGCCGTCATTGCCGAACACGTCGACGGCGAGCGTGCCCTTGGCGGCGGCCGCATTGACCCGCATGATCTGCTGCTGCGGCAGGCTGAACCACACCGCGATCGGCTGCAATTGCGTGATGACGACGAGGCCCGTGGTGTCGGCGGCGTGGATGATGTTGCCCTGGTCGACCTGGCGCAGGCCGGCGCGCCCCGAGATCGGCGCAACGATCTTGGTGTAGCTCAGCGTCGCCGCCGCATTGTCGATCGCGGCCTGGTCGGCCTTGACCAGCGCCTCGGTCTGCGCGACCAGCGCGCGCTGCGTATCCGCCTGCTGCTTGGAGCCGGCGTTGGAGGCGGCGAGCTGCTCGTAGCGCGTCAAATCGATGCGCTGGTTGGCGAGCTGGGCCTGGTCCTGCGCCTTCTTGGCGACCGCCTGATCGTACGTCGCCTGATAGAGCGCGGGATCGATCTCGCCGACCACGTCGCCCTTCTTGACGTCCTGGCCTTCGGTGAAATTGACGGCGATCAGCTTGCCGTCGACCTGCGAGCGCACGGTCACGGTGTTGAGCGCGCGGATCGCGCCGACGCCGTCGAGATAGACCGGGACGTCCTGGATGCGGGGCGTTGCCGCCAGCACCGGCACCGGCAGGTCGGGGCGCTGGTTGCGGCCGTTCGCCTGCTGCGGCTGCTGATGCCACACGGTCCAGCCGAGATAGCCGAGGCCGCCGAGGATCGCGAGCGTGACCAGAGTCAGGATGAAGCCGCCGCGCGACGATTTCCTCGCCGTCCCCGCCTTCGCGTCATCCTTCTTATCCGGCTTAAAGAGCATTGACCGGTCTCTCCATCCTCGGTTCCCAGCCGCCGCCGAGCGCCTGATACAGGCTGACGATGGCGAGAAGCCGTGCGAGTTGGGCCTGCGACAGCGCGTCTTCCGCCTGGAACAGGGTCAGCTGGGTGTTGAGCACGGTCACGATGTCGGCGGTGCCGGCGCGCAATTGCTGCTCCGACAGATCGAAGGCGCGGCGTGAGGCGGTGACGACATCGCGCTGCAATTGCAGCTTGATCGTGGTCTGCTTGATCGAGAACAGCGCATTGTCGACGTCGGCGAAGGCCTGGACGATGGTCTTGCGGTAGGTCTGGAGCAGTTCGTCCTGCCGCGCCTTGGCGAATTCGAAATTGCCGAGGATCTTGCCGCCGTCGAAGATCGGTTGCGTCGCACTGCCGACGAGCTGGAAGAAGGCCGCATGCGGCTGGAACAGCGACACCAGCGCCGAGCTCTGATAACCGCCATTGCCGGTGAGCTGGATGGTCGGAAAGAACTGCGCGCGGGCGTTGCCGATATTCGCGGTCGCCGAGGCAAGCTGCGCCTCCTGCCGGCGGATGTCGGGCCGCTGCGTCAAAATCTCCGACGGCAGGCCAGGCGTCACGCGCGGGATCGCGATCCGGTCCAGCGAGCCGCCGAGCACGCGCACGCTCTCGGGCGGGCGCGAGACCAGCACGGCGAGCGCGTTGACATTCTGGTCGAGCGTCTGGCGCAGCGGCGGCACCAGCGCCTTCTGGTTGGCGAGCACGCTCTCCTGCTGGGCGACGTCGAGATCGGTGCCGGTGCCGGCCTTGCGACGCTCCTTGACGGCATCGAGGATGCGCTGCGCGCTCGCGATGTTGCGCTGGGAGGTCCTGATGCGATCCTGCGAGGTCAGCACCTGGAAATAGGCATTGGCGACGGCGGAGAGCGTCGTCAGTGCGACGACGTCGCGATCGAAGCGGTTGGCGTTCGCCGTCTCTTCCGCAGTCTGCAGCGCGTCGCGGTTCTGGCCCCAGAAGTCGAGCTGGTAGCTCGCGCTCAGCGAAGCCTGGTAGTTGACGACCTCACGGCCGCCATTGGTGAGTCCTGAGGCTGAGGAGCCGGACGTGCGCGAATAGGTCTCCTGCCCGCCGCCGGACAGGCTCGGCAGCAGCGCCGCGCCCGCCTGCCGCGCCTGGGCGTCCGCCTGGACGATGCGCGAGACGGCGGCGGCGATGTCGAGGTTGACGGTCTGCGCCTCCTCCATCAGCTGCGCCAATTCGGCGGAACGGAAGCCGCGCCACCAATCCAGCGACGGCGGCGTATCCCCCTTCCCGGCGTATTTGTACTGCGCGGGAACATCGAGCGCGGGATCCGGAAGATCCTGCGTCAGCATGCAGGCACCTGAACTGGCGGCGAGGCACAGCACTCCGAGCCAGCGCGCCGCACGACGCGTCCGGGACGCAGAACCTAGAGACCGCCGCAGGACGATCGCCGGAACATGCTGTGTCACATCCACCCCCCGCCGGGCAGAACGAGCCGCCACCGCGCAGCCGGATTAACCGATTCGCGGCGGGACAGTCGGGGGGCTTTCTGCAACTCGTTCACAGGTGATGCTTTCAGCGGAACCTTGAGATTCATCCTAGCCGGGCGCGGAACAGCGGGACAGTCCCGCAGGTGCGAGATGGCGGCCCGAATGCGTCGATATCCGCGCCACGAAAGTGAAAGATATGGCTGTCTTGCAGAGACTTTTCGTATTTTCCTGCTGTCACGAAGCGGATTCAAGCTTACCAAGATTTCATGTGATATCGGCGCCACACCCGCTCGGATCCGTTTGATCCGGCTGCGCATTGGCCGGCAACAAGCTCTATGCGGCTTAAGCTCCACCTCAAAGCGTGGCGAGCCATTCTCACCAAGCCGTCAACGATCGAGAAGGAATACGCAGCTGTTGCGCAGGTGGGTCGTCCCCATCGCTCGGCCGGCGGGAATTTGGCGCGAGGGTTGGCCGCAACGACCATTATCTTCCATGCCCTGACAGTTGTCCGACAAATCATGCCACCGAGATGCGGCGCCGCAGCTCCTCGCTGATCTTTCCCCAAAATATGATTGCCTGAGCGGTCACTTCCACCCGTTTCGCCGCAGCGCAAAAGCCTTTCCCTTTGGTCTCCCAGGCACTAGGTTCTGGCCAACCTGATCAACCCCTTGCCAGCGATTTCCCCCTGACATGACCATTCGAAACGACGTTGTCGAAGCCATTGGCAACACCCCGCTGATCAAGCTCAAGCGCGCCTCGGAGGCGACCGGCTGCACCATTCTGGGGAAGGCCGAGTTCATGAATCCCGGCCAGTCGGTGAAGGACCGCGCCGGCAAGTGGATGATCCTGGAGGCCGAGAAGCGCGGCGAGCTCAAGCCCGGCGGTCTCGTGGTGGAAGCAACCGCCGGCAACACCGGCATCGGGCTCGCGGTCGTGGCGAGTGCCCGCGGCTACCGCACGCTGATCGTGATCCCGGAGACGCAGAGCCAGGAGAAGAAGGACTTTCTCAAGCTTTGCGGCGCCGAGCTGATCGAGGTGCCGGCCCTTCCTTACGCCAATCCCAACAGCTACCAGCATGTCGGCCGCCGGCTCGCCGACGAGCTGCGCAAGACCGAGCCCAATGGCGTGCTGTTCGCCGACCAATGGAACAACCTCGACAATGCGAAAGCGCATTACGAGTCCACGGGGCCGGAGATCTGGGAGCAGACCGGCGGCAAGGTCGACGGGTTCGTCTGCTCGGTCGGCAGCGGCGGCACGCTCGCCGGCGTCAGCCGCTTTCTGAATGAAAAGAACAAGAACGTCCGGATCGCCTGTGCCGACCCGCATGGCGCTGGCATGTTCGAGTATTTCAGGACCGGCGAAGCCAAGGCGACGCCGGGCGGTTCGATCACCGAGGGTATCGGCCTCAACCGGGCGACCGCGATCGTCGAGAGCGCGAAGGTCGATGACGCCTATCTCATTCCCGACACCGACGCCGTCACGGTGATCTACGACCTGCTCCAGCACGAGGGCCTGTGCCTCGGCGGCTCGACCGGGATCAACATCGCCGGCGCGATGCGGCTGGCCAAGCAGCTCGGGCCCGGCAAGACCATCGTCACCGTGCTCTGCGATTCCGGCAGCCGCTATCAGTCGAAACTCTTCAATGCGGACTTTATGCGCGCCAAGAACCTTCCGGTGCCGGAATGGCTGGAGAAGCGCAGCAACATCAAGCCGCCGTTCGTCTAGCTCCAGGCCGCCGGGGCGGACGGCGGCCCCTGCGACACGCGGTTTTCGCCCCCGTCGGCGGGATCAAGCGCCCTCACCGTCTTTCGGCGCCGAAGCACAATAGTCGCGCCAGAACTGGCGGTAACCCGCCTCGACCCTGCGCGTGTAGACTTCGACATTGCCGGCGCGCGAAGCCGCGATCTGAGCCGGCAGCTCCGCGCGCAACTTCGCCAGATGGGCGGGCTGCGATGCATATTTGCAGGCGATCGCGGCGTAACCGTCGTCATCCTCGGCGACCCAGTCGTTAAGGCCGACGGCGGTCACGATGGAGGCACCGGCGCGCGAGGAGGCGCCGTTGCCGAGCTTGGCGACGACCGGAACGCCCGCATACAGGGATTCCCAGGTGCTGACGCCGCCATTTTGCGGGAACGTATCGAGGGATATGTCGACGTCCCCAAAGGCCGCCAAGTGCTCGTGGCGCGGTGTCGAGCCCATGCAGATGACGTTCTCTTCGGCAATGCCCTCTGCCACGCACCGCGCGATCAGGCGGTCACGCAGCAATGGATCGTCAAGCAGGGTATGCTTGATGATGATCTTCGATCCGGTCACCTCTCGCATCGCTTTCGACCACACGCGGATTGCCTCGTCCGAGATCTTGGATATCCGGTTGAAGACGCCGAAGGTCACGTAGCCGTTGCGGAGCATGGGGAGCTCCGAGGGCGGCACATCCAGGATGGGATCGGTCGTGATCAGGCACGGCAGGTCATGGACCTTTTCGGCAAGCAGATGGCGCGCCGATTCCGGAATGAAGATCGGATCCGCGAGCACGTAATCCATGGCCTGAAGGCCGGTACCGGTGGCATGTCCGAAACCCGTGACCTGGATCGGAGCCGGCTTCCGGGCGAAGACAGGGAGCCTGTTACCGGTCGAATGCCCGGACACATCGATCAGGATATCGACGTTGTCGGCCTGAATACGATCGGCCAGTTCGTCGTCCGAAAGCTGCCAGGCGTCGACCCAGACGTCCGCCATCGACCTGAATTGAGCGGTCATCTCATCCCGTAACGGCGAGCACGAATAGCAGACGATCTCGAACTTGGCGTGATCGTGATTGCGGAGCACCGGCAACAGGCCGAACGCCGCCGAGTGGTAGCAGAATTCGGCAGCGACATAGCCGATCACGATCCGCCTGTCGGGATCGAGCTGCCGCGGCGCCAGCGTCCTTTGCGGCACTCTGGCGCCGATCGTTTCACCCCAATATTTTCGCGCCGCCTGCTGAACCGCGAAATCGGCATCTGAGAGAAAGTCCAGAAAGTGGATCTTCCGCGCGATCAAGTCCAGATCCGGCGAGATTGCCAACGCCACGTCGAGATGTTCGATCGCGGTTGCGATCTCTCCCTGGTTTGCAAAGCAGGCGCTCAGCAGCGCTAACGCGATCGCGGAGCGTGGATTTTCCTCGAGCAACGTCTTGCACGCCAGGATCGCCTGCGCCGTATTCCCCATGCCGAGCGAAACTTCCGCTTTTCCCCGCAAGGCGACCTCGAGCTTGGGCGAAAGCGAAAGCGCGGCATCGAAATCCGCTGCCGCCTGCTCCGGCCGCGATAACGCAAGATTGAGCCGCCCGCGTTGCGCCAGGATCTTCGCCGAACCGGGCCTGATCGCGAGCGCCGCTGCGAGCGCGGCTTCCGCCTCGTCGTAGTGCTTGAGCTCGATACTGGCCACGCCTTTGCCGACGAGCGCTTCGGCGTGACGCGGCTGAAACAACAGCGCGCGATCGAAACTTTGCCTGGCGCGGTCAAACTGGCCCAACGCCAGCTCGGCCATGCCACGATTGCAGAGCGCATCGGCATGGTCGGGCTTCAGCCCGATCGCGCGATCGTACATCTCGATGGCCTGCTCGGGCAGGTTCATGTGGAGCAAGGTATTGCCGAGGCCGGTCAGGGCCGGCGTGAAATTCGGCTTCAGCGCGATCGCCTTCTCCTGACACGCGCGAGCGGCCTCGAATTTCTGAAGGACGACGTACACGGTCGCAAGATTGTTGTGGGCCTCGTGCGAACGCGGATCGATCGCGATCGCGCGCTCGAGCAGCTGTTGCGCCTCTTCCAGGCGCCCGCCCTGTTGCACGCTCAGGCCGAGCAGGTGCGTGGCGTCGAAATGATCCGGAACGGCTTGCACGATCTGGCGGCAGAGCGCCTCGGTCTCCGCATACCTGCCCTGGCCATAGGCGCCCGCCGCGGCGGAGATGACGGCGTCCACCTGCTTCTTCAATTTTTTCTGCAATCGCGCATTCTGGAATGCGCGCGCGCCGGCGCTGCTCTGCAAGGTGTCTCTCCGGAGATGGCCCGGCAAGAGTCTAGCTGATTCGTGTGCCTGCCCGGCCGGTCAGCGGGACCGGCAACAGCTCAGGCATATCCCGCGGCTCAACGCAGGAGCTGACTGAGGAACCGCTTGGTGCGCCCGAGCTGTCTACGCAGCGTCGTCGCTTTCCGAGGCGGCTGCACAATAGTCGCGCCAGAACTGGCGATAACCCGCTTCGAGCTCACGCGTGTAGATCTCAACATTGCCGGCGGGCGAGGCTGCAATCTGAGCCGGCAGACTTGCGCGCAACTCGGCCAGAAGCGCCGGCTGCGAAGCAAATTTCCGGGCGATCTCGACATAACCCTCGTCATCCTCGGCGACCCAATCGCCGAGACCGACAGCAGCCACGATGGAGGCGCCGGCGCGCGAGGAGGCACCGTTGCCGAGCTTGGCCACCACGGGAACACCCGTGTAGAGCGATTCCCAGGTGCTGATGCCGCCATTTTGCGGGAACGTATCCAGGGAAATATCGACCTTGCCAAAGGCCAACAGGTGATCGTTGCGCGATGTGGTGCCGAGGCACGTGATGTTCTCCTCGGCAATGCCCTGCGCCACGAAGCGTGCGACCAGGCCGTCGCGCAGCAGGGGATCATCGAGCAAACCATGCTTGAGGATGATCCGCGATCCCGGCAGCTCCCGCATCAAGCGCGACCACACACGGATCGCATCATCCGATATCTTGTAGATGCGGTTGAACACGCCGAAGGTGACGTAGCCGTTGCGGAGCATCGGCAGCTCGGAAGGCGGCAGATCCGAAACGGGCTCCATCGTGATCAGGCACGGCAGATCGTGGATTTTTTCGGCAAACAAGTGCCGGACCGGCGGCGGAATGAAAATGGGATCCGCGAGCACATAGTCCATGGTCTGCATGCCCGTGCCCGTCGCGTGCCCGAAGCCGGTGGCCTGGATCGGGGCCGGCTTCCGCGCGAAGACCTGCAGCCTGTTGCCGGTTGTGTGTCCCGATACGTCGATCAGGATGTCGACATTGTCAGCCTGAATGCGATCGGCGAGTTCGTCGTCGGAGAGGTCCCAGGCGTCAACCCAGACGTCCGCCATTGACTTGAACATGGCGGTGTACTCGTCCGCTCCCGGCCAGGAGTAATAACAGATGATCTCGAAATTGGCGTGATCATGGTGGCGCAGCACCGGCAGCAAGGTCAGGCCCGCCGAGTGTTGCCGGAATTCGGCAGCGACATAGCCGACCACAATTCGCTTTTCCGGATCGAGCGGCCGCTTCGGCAGTGTCCGCCGCGGCAGCTTGGAGCCGATCAAGTCCCACCAATCTCGCCGTACCGCCTGCTGGAGCGCGAAATCGGCTTCGGCGCGGTAGTCCTGCAAGAAGATCTTTCCCCTGATCGCGTCCCCATAGTTCGGCCGGATCGCGAGCGCGCGATCGAGATATTCGATCGCGGCGTCCATCTCTCCCTGGTTCGAATACGCGAAGCCCATCAGCGCCAGCCCCATCTCGGAGCGCGGATTTTGCTCGATCAAGGCCGTTGCGGCCGCCATCGCCTGCGCGGTCTTTCCCATCACGAGGCAGGCCTGAGCCTTGCCCCGGAGAGCCAGTTCGAGCTTGGGCGAGACCGCAAGCGCCGCCTCGAAATCCGCAAGCGCCGGCTCCAGGCGCTGCAACTCGTAACTGAGCCGCCCACGCTGGGCCAGGATCCTCGGCGAGCCGGGCTTGATCGCGAGCGCCATGGCGAGCTTGGCTGCCGCCTCCTCGTGGTGCCGGAGCTCCATGCTGACCATGCTGTTGCCGACGATGGCCTCGGCGTGACGCGGCTGAAACAGCAGGGCGCGATCGAAACTTTCCTTGGCGCGCATGATCTGTCCCAGCAATATCTCGACCATGCCGCGATTGCAGAACGCATCGGCGTAATCCGGCCTGATCTTGATTGCGCGCTCGTGCAGCTCGAGCGCCTGCTCGTACTGTCCCAGATGCATCAGCGTATTGCCGAGATTGGTCAGCGCCACCGCGAAATTCGGCTTCAGCGCGATGGCCCTCTCCTGGCACCGCCGCGCCTCCTCGAAATCGCCGAGGTCGAAATGCACGGTCGCGAGGTTGTTATGGGCATCGTGCAGGCGCGGATCGAGCGCAATCACGCGCTCGAGCAGCTGTTGCGCCTCCTCCAGGCGGCGGCCGTCATGCGCGCACATGCCGAGCAGGTGCATGGCGTCGACATGGTCCGGAAGCGCTTTCAGGATTTCACGGCAGAGCGCCTCCGTCTCGGCATATCTGCCCTGGCCATAGGCGGCGGCCGCGGCGGAGATGACGGCATCCGCCTGCTTCATCAATTTCTTCTGCAATCGCGCATTCTGGAATGCGCGCGCGCCGCCGCTGTTCTGCAAGGTTGCTCTCCGGAGGATGGCCTTGGTGAGAGTCTAACTGATTCGCAGCCGAGGCCGGCCGGTCAGCCGGAGCGGCGACGCATCCGGGATTTCCCGGGGCTCGGCGCAGGATCTGGCGCAGGAACAGCTTCGGACACGCGCCGTCCAAAGCTGATGTCGATCATCTCAGCCTTGCACGTCCCGGTCCCGCGCGGCTGACCTGCCTACGCAACGTCGCACGTTTCCGAGGCCGCGGCACAATAGTCGCGCCAGAACTGGCGATAGCCTGCCTCGACCTCACGCGTGTAGATCTCGATGTTGCCGGCGGGTGAATTGGCGATCTGAGCCGGCAGATCCGCGCGCAGCTTCGCCAGATGGGCGGGCTGGGCGGCATATTTGCACGCGATCGCGGCATAGCCCTCGTCGTCATCGGCGACCCAGTCGCCAAGACCGACGGCCGCCACGATCGATCCGCCGGCGCGCGATGAGGAGCCGTTGCCGAGCTTGGCGACGACCGGAACGCCCGCATAGAGGGATTCCCAGGTGCTGATGCCGCCGTTTTGCGGGAAAGTATCGAGCGAAATGTCGACATTCGCAAAGGCCCGCAGATGGTCGGTGCGCGGGGTCGTACCCATGCAGATGACGCTCTCCTCGGCGATGCCCTGTGCCACGAATCGCGCAACCAGGCGGTCGCGCAGCATTGGATCGTCGAGCAGTCCGTTCTTGATGATGATCTTCGATCCCGTCACCTCGCGCATCACTTTCGACCACACTCGCATGGCCTCGTCGGAAATCTTGAAGATGCGGTTGAACACGCCGAAGGTCACATAGCCATTGCGGAGCATGGGAAGCTCCGACGGCGGCACATCCAGGATGGGATCGATCGTGATCAGGCTCGGCAGGTCATAGACCTTTTCGGCCAGCAGATGACGCGCCGATTGCGGAATGAAGATCGGATCCGCGAGCACGTAGTCCATGGTCTGAAGACCCGTACCTGTGGCGTGGCCGAAACCCGTGACCTGGATGGGGGCCGGCTTGCGGGCGAAGACATGGAGCCTGCTGCCGGTCGTATGTCCGGACACATCGATCAGGATATCGATCCCGTCGGCCTGGATACGATCGGCCAGTTCCTCGTCCGAAAATTGCGCGGCCTCGACCCAAACGTCTGCGCAAGCCTTGAAATTCTCGGTCATCCCATCCTGCAACGGCCAACAGGAATAGCAGACGATCTTGAACTTGGCGTGATCGTGATGGCGCATCACCGGCAACAGGGAGTACGCCGCCGAATGCTGCCTGAATTCGGAAGCGACATATCCGATCACGATCTGTCTGTCCGGATCGAGCTTGCGCGGCGACAGCGCCCTTTGCGGAAGTTTGGCGCCGATCTGATCCCACCAATATTTCCGCGCCGCCTGCTGGACCACGAAATCGGCCTCGGGCAGGTAATCCAGCACGAAGATCTTGTACCCGATGGCCTCCGGAAAGTCCGGCGCGATCGCCAGCGCCGCATCGAGATGTTCGAGCGCCGTCGCGATGTCTCCCTGGTTCGCATAGCAAGAGGCCAGAAGCGCCATTCCCGCCTCGGATTGCGGATTGACCTCGAGCAGCGTCTTGACGCCCGCCATCGCCCCTGCCGTGTTCCTCACCATGATGTCGACTTGCGCCCTCCAGCACAGCGCGAGCTCGTTCCGTGGCGATTGCGCCAGCGCGGCGTCGAAATCCGCCGCCGCCTGCTGCAGCCGGGACAGAGTCAGATAGAGCCGTCCACGCTGCACCAGAATCCGCGGTGAACCCGGCTTGAGCGCGAGCGCGACGTCGAGAGCGGCTTCCGCCGCCTCGAAGTGCCGGAGCTCGAGGCTCACCATGCCCTTGCCGG
This sequence comes from Bradyrhizobium sp. CCBAU 11361, assembly GCF_028128935.1. Classification (NCBI taxonomy): domain Bacteria; kingdom Pseudomonadati; phylum Pseudomonadota; class Alphaproteobacteria; order Hyphomicrobiales; family Nitrobacteraceae; genus Bradyrhizobium; species Bradyrhizobium sp. CCBAU 11361. The sequence continues at coordinate 176,513 of NZ_LBJZ01000191.1, read as the reverse complement.
CGATCGCTTCCGCATGGCGCGGCTGAAGCGACAGGGCGCGATCGAAGTTCTCCCCGGCGCGTTCGAACTCGCCGATCATCAGCTGCGCCATGCCACGATTGCAGAATGCATCGGCAAAGTCCGGCTTCAGCCTGATGGCACGTTCGTGCAGTCCGATCGCTTCCTTGGCGAGGCCGAGGTGCAGCATCGTATTGCCGAGATTTGTCAGGGTGATCGGACAATTCGGCTTCAGCGCAATGGCCTTCTCCTGGCATGCGCGGGCGTCCTTGAATTTCTGGAGATCGAAATACACGGCCCCGAGATTGCTATGGGCGTCCGGCGAACGCGGATCGAGCGCAACCGCGCGCTCGAGCAGGAATTCCGCGTCATCGAGCCGCCGGCCATCAAACGCGCGCAGGCCGAGCAGGTGCGTGGCGTGGAAATGATCCGGCACCTCCTTCAAGATCTCGCGGCAGAGTATCTCGACCTCGTCAAATCGGCCCTGCCCGAGCGCCTCGATCGCGAAGGACATGACGGCGTCCGCCTGCTTCCTCAACTTCTTTTCCAAACGCGCATTCTGGTATGCGCGCGCGCCGACACTGCTCTGCAAGGTCTCTCTCCGGAGGATGGTCCGAAAAGAGGCAAGCTGATTCGCATGGTGCGAAGCTGGTGGGTCGGTTAGACCGGCGAGGCCACCGGATTTTCAGGTGCTCACCGCAAAATCTGGCTCAGGAACAGTTTTGTGCGGGCGTGCTGGGGGGCGGCAAAGAACTCGTTCGGGGTGTTGGCCTCGATGATCTGGCCGGCGTCCATGAACACGACGCGGTTGGCAACCTCGCGGGCAAATCCCATCTCGTGGGTCACGACCAGCATGGTCATGCCCTCCTCGGCGAGGTCGACCATGGTGTCGAGCACCTCCTTGACCATCTCGGGGTCGAGCGCCGAGGTCGGCTCGTCGAACAGCATCACCTTGGGATTCATCGTCAGCGCCCGCGCGATCGCGACGCGCTGCTGCTGGCCGCCGGACATCTGGCCCGGAAACTTGTTGGCCTGGTGCGGGATCTTGACCCGCTCCAGGAATTTCATCGCGGTCGCCTCCGCATCCCTCTTGGGGATGTTGCGGACCCAGATCGGCGCCAGCGTGCAATTGTCCAGAACCGTCAGATGCGGGAACAGATTGAAGCTCTGGAACACCATGCCGACCTCGCGGCGCACGGCGTCGACATGCTTGAGGTTCGGCCCGAGCTCGATGCCGTCGACGACGATCTCGCCCTCCTGAAATTCCTCCAGCGCATTGATGCAGCGAATCAGCGTGGACTTGCCGGAGCCCGAAGGCCCGCAGATCACAATGCGCTCGCCCTTCTTCACCTCGAGGTCGATGTCGCGCAGGACGTGAAATTCGCCGTACCATTTGTTCAGGCCGGAAATCTTGACGATGGGGTCGGACATGGTGGCCTCGATCAGGTGCGGCGGTGGGCGTTGAGGCGGTGCTCGACGAACAGCGAGTAGCGCGACATTCCGAAGCAGAACAGAAAATAGATGATCCCCGCGAAGGCAAAGCCCGTGAACGCGGTGGACGGCGTCGACCATTTCGGATCCGAGAACGAGGCCCTGAGCGAGCCCAGGAGGTCGAACAGCGCCACGATCGAGACCAGCGAGGTGTCCTTGAACAGCGAGATGAAGCTGTTGACGAGGTTCGGAATGACGTGGCGCAGCGCCTGCGGCAGCACGATCAGCGAGGTCGTTTTCCACCAGGACAGCCCCAGGGCGGCTGCGGCCTCGCCCTGCCCGCGCGGGATCGCAGCGAGCCCGCCGCGGACGTTCTCGGCCTGATAGGCGCCCGTGAACAGCGCGATGCCGATCAGCGCGCGCACCAGGCCGTCGACCGTGAAATTGCCGGGCAGGAACAAAGGCAGCATGTAGGTGGCGAAGAACAGCACGGTGATCAGCGGCACGCCGCGCCAGAACTCGATGAAGGCGATCGAGAAGATCCGGATCAGCGGAATGGTGGAGCGGCGGCCGAGCGCCAGCGCGATGCCGATCGGCAGCGAGGTGACGATGCCGGTGACGGAGACCACCAGCGTCACCAGCAGGCCGCCCCACAGGCTTGTCTCCACGATCGGCAGCCCGCCATGATCGAGCCCCATCAGCTTGATCACGATCGCGATGGCGACGAAGGTGACAAGGCTCGATGCGAGCGCACGCCAGCCGGTACGTACGCCGCCGCCGAGGACAAAGGCGATCAGCGAGACGATCACGGCGGTGATGGTGAAATCGGCCCAGACCGACTGGCCCGTGCCCTGGAGCTGATCGCGCAGCCAGGTCAGCGGAAAGATCAGCCAGTAGATCGCCGTGCCGACAAGCACGACGAGGTTGCCGATGACCCACAGCAGCGGGGCGATGGCCGACGTCTTGCTGAGATTGAGCAGGGCCCGCCCTGCCCCGATGATGCTGTCGTCGAACAATTGCAGGAGGCCGGCCGTCCAGCTCAGCCCGAATCCGGCAATGCCGCCGCCGCGCAGCAGGAAGAATGCGACCACCGGAAAGGCGAAGAAGAACAGGCCGGCGTTCAGCCCCTTCGAGGGCAGGCGCGGAACCAGCAGCGGCACCAGCAGGACCACCGCCAGGCCGAGCGTGAGGTTGACCCGCCAGCGCTCGGCCTCGGGATAGAAGCCGTAGATCAGTTGCGGCAGCTTGGCCTGGATGTAGGGCCAGCAGGCGCCGACCGTAAATCCGGCATTCTCGGTCAGGCAGGCGGTGCGATCCGTGCCGGCCCAGACCGCATCGACCAGCAGGAACCTGACCGAGGGAATGATGGTGAACCAGAGCAGCAAGGCGCCCACGATTGTGAGCAGAATGTTGGTCGGCGAGTTGAACAGGCGCGTGCGCATCAGGCCAACGAAGCCCGTGGTCTTCACCGGCGCGGGACGCTCGGTGAGCAGGTCCCGGCGGACGAAGGTGGACGAGGTGATGTCGGTCATGCGCCCAGACTCCGGCTGACGCGCCAACCGTAGACGCTCATGACGGCGCTGGTGACGAGCGAGATCAAGAGATAGACGCCCATCGTCATGGCGATAATCTCGATCGCCTGTCCGGTCTGGCTCAGCGAGGTGCCCGCGAACACCGACACCAGGTCAGGATAGCCGATGGCGACGGCAAGCGAGGAGTTCTTGGTGAGGTTGAGATACTGGTTGGTCAGCGGCGGCACGATCACGCGCATCGCCTGCGGCACGACGATCAGCCGGAGCGTGGTGCCGCGGCTGAGGCCCAGCGAGGACCCCGCCTCCATCTGTCCCTTGTGCACGGACAGGATGCCGGCGCGCACGATCTCGGCGATGAAGGCGGCGGTATAGGTCGACAAGGCGACCGTCAGCGCCACGAACTCCGGGATGATCCGCGAGCCGCCGGCAAAATTGAAGCCCTTGAGCTGCGGCAGCTCGAAGGTGAAGGGCAGACCGAAGATCAGCATCGTGACCAGCGGCAGTCCGAACAGCAGGCCCAGCACATAAGGCCAGATGCGGATCACCTGCCCGCGCTGGAACAGTGCGCGCCGCGCATGGAAGCGCAATGCCAGCGATGCGACAATGCCGAGGACCAGCATCGCCAGGAACGGCTCGAACCCGCTCTCGCCGATCGGACGCGGAATGACGAGGCCGCGATTGCTGACGAAGGCGAAGCCGAGCAGCGAAATGCTCTGCCGCGGATTTGGCAGTGCCGCGAGCACCGCCAGGTACCAGAACAGGATCTGGAACAGCAGCGGCAGGTTGCGGATGATCTCGACATAGAGCTCGCCGATGCGCGACAGCAGCCAGTTGGGCGACAGCCGGCACAGCGCGACGACGAAGCCGATCAGGGTGGCGAAGACGATGCCGACCACCGAGACCACGAGCGTGTTCAAGAGCCCGACCACGAACACGCGCAGGAACGTGTCCGAGCCGGTGTAGGGGATCAGGGTCTGGTTGACATCGAAGCCGGCATTGTTCCTGAGGAAGCCGAAGCCGGCGGCAATGTGCTGGTTTTCGAGATTGGCGCGGGCGTTGGAGACGATCTCATAGCCGATCCAGCCCAGGATCGCCGCAAAGGCAAACTGGACGGCGACGCCGTTCCAGCCTGCCTTGCCGCCCAGGATGCGCCTGATCTTCAGCGCGAACTGGGCCGGCGGTTTTCGAGCCTCGGTGCTCATCGCCGCGTGCCGCCGATCAAGCGGGATCAGCGAATCGGCGGCGCGTACTGGAGACCGCCCTTGTTCCAGAGATTGTTGAAACCGCGGTTGATGGCGAGCGGCGAGCCCGCGCCGACGTTGCGATCGAACACCTCGCCGTAATTGCCGACCGCCTTCACGATCCGGACCACCCAGTCCTTGGTCAGGCCGAGCTGTTCGCCGAAATTGCCGTCGCTGCCGAGCACGCGCTTCAGTTCCGGGCTTTCCAGTTTCGCCTTCTCGTCGACGTTCTTCGAAGTCACGCCGAGCTCTTCGGTGGTGACGAGGGCGAACAGCGTCCATTTCACGATGTCGAACCACTGGTCGTCGCCGTGGCGCACCATCGGGCCGAGCGGCTCCTTCGAGATGATCTCGGGCAGCACCATGTGGTCATTGGGATTGGCGAGCTTGAGGCGGTTGGCGTAGAGGCCCGACTGGTCGGTGGTGAAGACGTCGCAGCGGCCGGCCTCATAGGCCTTGACCGTTTCGTCGTTGGTGCCGAACGCGATCACCTCGTACTTCATGTTGTTGGCCTTGAAGTAGTCGGCCAGATTCTGCTCGGTGGTGGTGCCGGTCTGCACGCAGACCGAGGCGCTGTTGAGCTCGAGCGCGGAATTCACCTTGAGCGACTTCTTCACCATGAAGCCCTGCCCGTCATAATAGGTCACGCCGGTGAAGTTGGCGCCCAGCGAGGTGTCGCGCGAGATGGTCCAGGTGGTGTTGCGCGAGAGCACGTCGATTTCGCCGGATTGCAGCGCCGTGAAACGGTCCTTGGCCGAGGTCGGCACGAACTTGACCTTGGTCGGGTCATTGAAGATGGCCGCCGCGATCGCACGGCAGATGTCGACGTCGAGCCCGGTCCAGTTGCCCTTGTCGTCGGGCGCGGAGAAGCCCGGCAGGCCCTGGCTGACGCCGCAGGACAGCGTGCCCCGGTCCTTGACGGTCTTGAGTGTTTGCGCATCGGCGGCTTGGGCAGTCAGGCCGGCGGCCAGAGCAAGGGTGAGAGCCAGGGTTACGCGTTTCATGGGGTGAAGGCCTTTCAAGGTCGTCTCAAGGTCAGGAATGTTGTCTCAGGATCGTCTCTGCCAGGGTGAGCCTTGCAAGAGTCATGCTGGAAAACCTTGCCGAACACTCGCCGATCTCGGGAGGCCATACCTTAATCCCCGCCGCAGGCGCCCGCCATTATGGCTGTGGCGCAAGGTCCGGTCAGACGATGGATCGAAGGTCGCGGCAGGCCCCTCAACATGCGGCGACTGAATAGCACCTGCGCATCACAGAACGACTGGCGAGCCGGGTCAAGGGGTTGACGGGACTCTTCTGTGTTCTGTTATTAACGACAGCGGCCTTTCGGCCGGCCCGCGGGGCGCATCGCGCCTGGCGGAAACGCAGTTTTGAAAGCAGACGCATGGATTCCTCGCCCCCCTCCCAGCAGCAGGCCGAGACCCGGCTGGTGACCTCCGGCCGCGACACCAAGGCGCAGAAGGGGTTCGTCAATCCGCCGGTGTTCCACGGCTCGACCGTCCTCTATCCGACCGCCGAGGACCTGCATGCCCATCGCGGCGAGTTCACATACGGCCGCCATGGCACCCCGACGACCAGGGCTTTCCAGGACACGCTGATGGCGTTGGAGAGGCCGCAATGCGCCGGCGTCGGCATCGTGCCGTCGGGGCTGTCGGCGATCTCCACCACCCTGCTCTCGGTGCTGAAGACCGGTGACCACATTCTGGTTTGCGACAACGTCTATCGGCCCTCGCGCAATTTCTGCAACGGCATGCTCGCCCGCTACGGCGTCGAGACCACCTATTTCGATCCGCTGATCGGCGCCGGCATCGACAAGCTGTTCAAGCCCAACACGCGTGCGGTGCTGGTCGAGGCGCCGGGCTCGCAAACGTTCGAGATGCCCGACATCCGCGCCATCGCCGAGGTCGCGCATGCCCGCGACGCGCTCGTCATCGATGACAACACCTGGGCAACCCCGCTCTATCACCGCTCGCTCGAGCAGGGTGTCGACATCAGCATGCAGGCGGCGACCAAATATATCGGGGGCCATTCCGACATCATGTTCGGCACCATCTCGGCCAACGCCAAGGCCTGGCCGCAGATTGCCGAGGGCATCCGCCTGCTCGGCGTCTGCGCCGGCCCCGACGACGTCTTCCTGGCGCTGCGCGGCCTGCGCACGCTGTCGGTGCGGCTCGCGCAGCATCATCGTTCCGGCCTCGACATGGCGCGCTGGCTCGCCGCGCGCCCCGAGGTCGCGCGCGTGCTGCATCCCGGGCTCGAGACCGATCCGGGCCACGCGATCTGGAAGCGCGACTTCACCGGCGCCTCGGGCCTGTTCAGCATCGTGCTGAAGCCGGCGCCGCAGAAGGCCGTCGACACCATGCTCAACACGCTCAAGCTGTTCGGCATGGGCTTCTCCTGGGGCGGCTTCGAGAGCCTTGCGATTCCCTTCGACTGCGACGGCTATCGCACCGCGACCAAGTGGGCGCCGGGCGGCCCTACCTTGCGTCTCCACATCGGACTCGAAAGCACCGACGACCTCAAGGCCGATCTCGATCGCGGCTTCGCTGCCCTCAAAGCAGCAATGTGAGCCTGCTCACAAGGCATCGCGCCTGAGGACGCGGCATCCGCGCCTCGGGAACGCGCCGCCATCGCAAACGTTAACGCCGACGCGCCAACAAATGGTTTGAACCTCAAGCATTTGGCGCTAGCTTCACCAATCGACTCTAGTCCGGACACGGAGCATGGGAACGTTGGTTCTGCTCGATCTGATGGGCGGCGTGGCGCTGTTGTTGTGGGGCCTGCACATGGTCCACAGCGGGATCCTGCGTGCCTTCGGCCCCGACCTCCGCCGCCTCCTCGGCAAGGCGCTCGGCAACCGCGTCAGCGCCTTCGCCGCCGGCCTCGGGCTCACCGCGCTGCTCCAGAGCAGCACCGCGACCGCCCTGATCACCAGTTCGTTCACCGCCGAAGGCCTCGTCAGCCTCGCCGCCGCGCTTGCCATCATGCTGGGGGCCAATGTCGGCACGACGCTGATCGTGCAGGTGCTCTCGTTCAACATCGCCGCTGTCGCGCCGGTGCTGTTCGTGCTCGGCCTCGTCGCCTTCCGCTCCGGACCGCGCTCGCGGATCAAGGACATCGGCCGCGTCTGCATCGGCCTCGGATTGATGCTGCTGTCGCTGCACATCCTGCTCGACACGCTGGCGCCGGCCGAGAACGCGCCCGGCGTGCGCGTTGCGATGGCGGCGATCACGGGTGATCCCATCCTGTGCATCGTCGTCGCCGCGCTGGTCACCTGGGCGGTGCATTCGAGCGTCGCCAGCGTGCTGCTGATCATGTCGCTGGCCTATTCGCAGTTCATCACGCCTTATGCAGCGCTGGCATTGGTGCTGGGGGCCAATCTCGGCAGCGCCATCAACCCCGTGTTCGAAGGGGCCAGGCGCGACGATCCCGCGAGCTACCGCCTGCCGGTTGGCAATCTCGTCAACCGCGTGGTCGGGATTGCACTGGTGCTGCCATTTCTGAGCGTGATCGCCGAGCACATGCACGCCTGGCAGCCGGATCTCGCCAGGATGACGGCGGCCTTTCACATCGCCTTCAATGTCGGCACCGCCATCATCTTCATCGGTCTGCTCGACACCATGTCGCGCCTGTTGACCCGCCTCTTGCCCGATCGCGTGCAGGAGACCGACCCCGCACGCCCGCGCTATCTCGACGAGACCGCGCTGGAGACGCCATCGCTGGCGCTCGCCGACGCCGCCCGCGAGACGCTGCGGATGGGCGACTTCGTCGAGGTGATGCTGCGCAAGGTCATGGCCGCGATGATGACGGGCGACCGTGCCCTGGTGGACCAGGTCTCGAAGATGGACAATGTCGTCGACGGCCTGGATGAAGCCATCAAGCTTTACGTGACGAAACTCATGCGGGGCAGCCTCGACGACAGCGAGGGGCAGCGCGCGATGGAGATCATCTCCTTCGCCATCAACCTCGAACACATCGGCGACATCATCGACAAGAGCCTGAGCGAGCTTGCGACCAAGAAGATCAAGCGCCGCTTCCAGTTCTCGGCCGAGGGCTCCGAGGAGCTCGCAGCCTTCCACAAGCGCACGATGGAATCGCTGCGAATCGCCTTCGGCGTGTTCATGTCGGGCGATGCGAATGAAGCGCGCAAGCTGCTGGTGGAGAAGACCACGCTGAAGAATACCGAGCTTGCCGCCGTCGAGCGCCATCTCGACCGCCTGCGCGAGGGCCGCCCCGAGACCATCGAGACCACCTCGCTGCATCTCGACGTGCTGCGCGATCTGCGCCGCATCCACTCGCATATCTGCTCGGTCGCCTATCCCGTGCTGGATGCCGCGGGCGAGCCGTATCGCAGGACCGAGACCGAGACAGCCACCCTGCCCGAGTCAGGTGCGGCCTCGGCGCTGCCGCGCTAGCCCGGCACGTAGAATGACCGCGCCGCCCGCCAGGAGCAGGCCCGCGCCGCAAAGCAGGACCGGAGCGATCCACAGCGTCAGGAACGACAGCAGCCGCGCATCCTCGGGCCGGCGGGGATCGTAGGCGATCCTGACCCGTTCACCGTCCGAATAGGGCTGCGCGGTCGATCCTGACGACGACGTGAAGGTCATCGAGCGGCCGTCGCCCGTCACGAATTGAAACGTCGGATAGAGAAACGTCCCGCCATGATTGCCGCCGCTTCGTGCGACAGCGCCGGCGAAACGCGCGTCCGCCTGCTCGGCTCTCGCGAGGAATGCGACGGTGCTGCCAAGCTCGACAAGGCCGAGCCCAAGCAGGACCAGGCCGACCAGAACAACCGACACGAACAGGACTATCGATAATTTGCGCATGCCGATCGGGAAATCCGGATGCCCTGCCGCACGGAGCCTTTGATCAACGCTCCAGCGTCTTCGACGCGCGGCCGCGGTTCTTGATGATCAGCATGATGTTGCGAATGTAGATCACGGTGGCCAGCGCCTGTCCGAGGATGATCACGGGCTCGCGCTTCACGACGCCGTAGACCAGAGTCATCAGGCCGCCACCCATCGAGCAGAACCAGAACGCCATCGGCACCACGCTGTTGCCGGCGCGCTCGCTCGCGATCCACTGCACCAGGAAGCGCGCGGTGAAGAACAGCTGCGCGACCAGGCCGAATGCGAGCCAGAAGTCGAACTTGGCGACGAAGACGTCGTAGAGATAGTTGCTCAGCGCCTGGCCGTACTGGATGATCATGCCGTCACCTCGGTCACGTCTGGTGTGGGCTTCTTGCGGCGGATCAGCCACCACACGCCGGCGAGATCCATGATCCCGATCCAGAGCCGGTCGAAGAAGCCGTAGTTGGACACGCCGGAGCGGCGCGGCCGGTCGATCACGTCGACATAGGCGATCTCGTAGCCCTCACGCCGCACCAGCGCCGGCAGGAAGCGATGCAGCCCGTCGAAATAGGGCAGCGCGAGGAAGACCTCGCGCCGGAACGCCTTCAACCCGCAGCCGGTGTCGCGCGTGCCGTCCTTCAGGATGGAATTGCGGACCTTGTTCGCCACGCGCGACTGGAATTTCTTGAAGCCGGTGTCCTTGCGTCCGACGCGCTGGCCGGCCGCGAGCCCGACCCGGGCGCCCTTCTCGACCGCCGCGATCAGGTCCGGCAGGAAGGCCGGATTGTTCTGGCCGTCGCCGTCGAGAGTGGCCACGATCGCGCCGCGCGCGGCGCGCACGCCGCTGCGCACGGCGGCGGACTGGCCGCCGGATTTCGCGTGACGGAGCTGACGCAGATTGCCCCGCTGCGCCATGATGGCATTGAGCCGCTCGCCGGTCGTATCGGTCGAACCGTCATTGACGTAGATGATCTCGTAATCCCAGCGGCCGTCGAGCGCCGCTGTGATCTCTTCGATCAGGGGCGCGATGTTGTCGGCTTCGTTGCGCACGGGAACGACGATGGAAACCGAAGGCTGGGACGTCGACAAATGAGGCTCGTGGTTGGAATTGGCCTGCGCCTCGGGGAACCGGCGGCCCCGGCAGGCAGCCGCTTTTATGGGGCGGAGGCCCCGCGGGCAACCCTTTTGAGGCGGCCCGAGACCGGCCCTGCGAGGGGCACAATGGTGCCGTCGGCACGGATGGCGAAGCCGAGCCGGCGCGCGGCAAACCAGTAGCGAACGGCCATGGCACCGACGATGCCGACCAGGGCCCCGGCGGTGACGTCGCTCGGATGATGCGCGAGCAGCACGAGCCGTGTCAGCAGGATCACAATCGCGTAAGTGAACATGAACACGCGCAGCCGCGGCCAGAGTGCGGAGACCGCAAACGCCAGTGCGAACGCCGTGATCGCGTGGCCCGACGGCAGGCTGGCATAGGCTCCCGACCCCTCGAACGGGATGAAGTTGAACGGATCGGCCTTGCCGCCGACGAAGGGACGCCCGCGGCCGATGAGAAATTTCAGGATCTCACCGACGAGCACGGACAGGGCAACGGACAGAAACAGGAACTGGAGCCGCGTGCCGAGACCGAGCAGCAGCGCACGGCGGGTGCCGTGAAGCCCTGCCGCAGCGAATGCCAGCGTCACCAGCGCGCCCCCCAGTACCGAGAGCACGTACTCGTCCTTGCCGAAATCGGTGAGGATGCGGATCGGCCACAGGCCGGGCGCGCCTCGTGCCGGCATCAGCTGGATCTCGGTCTGGTCGAACGCGAGCATCAGCGCAATGATCAGGGCTGCGCCTGCCACGCTGAGCCACAGCGAATGCCGCGCCAGCTTTCGGGCGGCCTCGGCACGGCGTGAGTGCGAGGGCGTGCGGACAAGCTGCGCCAGCGCATGCCAGGACACGGCGAGCAATTGTGCGGGATAGCCTGCGCGCGGCGCGATGTTGGTCGAAGCCGGCATCCTATTCGGTGCCCTCCGAGCGGAAGATCGAGATCGAGATCGCGCGCCCTTGCGAGAAATTGTAGCCGTCGATGCGCGCGCCGACCTTGTAACGCAGCCCGATCGCCTCGGCGCGCTGCACGAAGCTGCGCTCCGAGCGCTGCTCGACCAGCGCGAAGCGGCAGCTGCCCTGCCGCAGGAAGTCCGCCGCGCCCGAGCCGTCGGTGAGCAGCGTCTGGGTGCCCGTCAGGAACACGAGGCTCGGCTCGTGATAGCCGGCAGAGGCCGCCTTCGGCCCGACGCAGGTGACGTTGCGCAGCGCGCGCGCGACCTCGATGCTCGGAAACACCGGCGTCAGCGACGGCAGCACGATGCCGTAGACCACGACCGCCAGCATCAGGGCTGCGACCAGCGCGTTCAGCACCGAGCGCTCGGCGTGGTTGGTGTCGAACAGCCACCAGGCGAACAGGCCGAAGATCAGCGACGCCGCGATGAACGGCCAGGCCACGAAAGCCGGCTGCCGCGTCAGCATCACCGCGCCGACCACCGCGATGATCGAGGCGGCCGCGGGGATCGCGAACCACCAGGCCGAGCCACGCATCAGCCAGGAGCGCGACAGCACGCGCCGCTCCAGCGCGCCGACGGTGAGGATCGCGATCGCCGGGTACAGCGGCAGCACGTAATGCGGCAGCTTGGTCAGCACCGCCTCGAACACGATCCAGGACGGGATCAGCCAGGCCAGCAGAAACTGCGCACCGGGCTCACGCCGCGCCCGCCACACCGCAGGCGCCGCCATCGCCGCGAGCGGCGCGCCCGGCCAGAAGGTGATCCAGAACAGCGCCAGATACAGTCCGGGCGGCGCGCCATGGGATTCCTGGGCGCCGATCTTGCTCAGCATGTCGCCGCCGACGGAATCGGCGAAGAAGGCATCGCCCGCGCGCCAGAAGATCGCGACGAACCAGGGTAGCACCAGCACCAGCATCCACATCAGGCCCCAGAGCGGGCGCAGCTTCCACAGCCAGGAGGCGTCGCGGTCCTGGATCGCGAGTGCGACGATGGTCAGGCCGGCGAACATCAGGATCAGCGGCCCCTTGATCAGGATGCCAACGGCGAGCGCGGTCCAGAAGATCGCGGGCCAGCTCCAGGGCGGATGCGTCTCGTCCTCGGCGCGCTGCCAAGACAGATAGGCCCGCGCCATCGCGCCCATCGCGGCGGTCACGCAGAACAGCAGCATCGCATCGGTCTTGGCGAGCCGCGCCTCGACGCCGAGCAGCACCGAGGCGCACATCAGGAGCGCCGCGAGCACCGCCGCGCGGCGCGTGACGAAGCCGAGCGCCGCCCAATAGGTCATGAGCACGGCGCCGATCGCCCCTAGCAGCGACGGCAGCCGATAGACCCAGATCCGCAACTCGGCCTTCGGCAGCTTGAGTGCCGCAGCGGCTTCGACTGCCGCAGATTGCAACCAGTAGATGCCGACCGGCTTCTTGTAGCGGACGTCCTCCTGGAAGCGGATGTCGACATAGTCGCCGCTCTCCACCATCTGCTTGGTGGCCTGCGCAAAGCGCGCCTCGTCGCGGTCGACAGGCGGAATCGTGAAGAAGCCCGGCAGGAACAGCAGCAGCGCACACAGCACGAGAAAGGCCACCGCGCGGGCGTGGCTAGCCGTGACGACATCGAGCATCGACACCAGCCGGCTGCCCGGATTTACGGGCGATTTCGGCTCGCGGGGGGCTCCAAAACGGGGGCTTGGGTAGGTCTCGGCCATTGGTTCCGCTTACGCTGAAACCGTCATTCCGACAACCGCTTAAGGCCGGGTCATTGAATTCGAATGACAACTGTGTCCGCGGCGCCAGTGGCATCGATCACGGTGAGCCGCGCAAAGCCCGGACCGGGCGGATCGATCAGCCGCTGGCGGCGCCCGTCGATCTCGCCGAGCGCCGTGCCGTTAACCATGACGGTCATGGGCAGAACGCCGCCGGCGACCTTGACCGGCATGGCGGCGGCCTCGGAGCCACCCGACCGATCGACGTCGATCCGCGAGCCGTTCAGCGGGAACTGGATGTGCAGCGCCTGCTCGCCGCCGGTCCGCACCAGTTCCCCGACCGGGCGGAACCGTTTCAAGGGCAGCGGCAGTTTGGCGTTGCTGGCGACCAGGGTTCCCTTGGGCGGCTTCGGCAGCGGGGCCAGCGTCTTGCCGGTCCGGGCGAAGGCGTCGAACAGGATTGGCGCGGCGGCGACGCGGCCGATCAGGCCGGGAACCGGCGCGCCGTCGGGCCGACCGACCCAGACGCCGATGGTCATGCGGCCGTCGAAGCCGACCGACCAGGCATCGCGATAGCCGTAGGAGGTGCCGGTCTTGAAGGCGATTCGGTTGTGGGCGGCATTTTCCGGCGGCGGCGTGCCCAGCAGCACGTTGCCGACCTGCCAGGCCGCGACCTGATCCAGCAGCCGCAGCGGCTCGCGGTCGTCCTTGGCAGCCACGACCTCGCGCAGCGGTTTGGTGGTGCCGAGCCGGGCGAAGCCCGCATAGAGCTGGGCGAGGTCCTGGAGCGTCACGCCGACGCCGCCGAGCCCCATGGCGAGCCCGGGCGCTTCGTCCTTGGGCAGGATGAGATTGCCGCCGGCCTGCCGCAGCCGCGACGCCAGCCGGCTCGCGCCGACGCGGTCGAGCAGCACGATCGCCGGTACGTTCAGCGACAATTGCAGCGCCTTCTTCACCGGCACCGTGCCCTGGAACGTCATGTCGAAATTTTCCGGCGCGTAGGAGCCGAAGCGGACGGGCCGGTCGTCGATCAGGCTGTCGGGATGGACGAAGCCGTCCTCGAAGGCGAGGCCGTAGATGAAGGGCTTGAGCGTCGATCCCGGCGAGCGAATGGCGCGCGTCATGTCGACCTGCCCTGCCCGGCTCTCGTCGAAATAATCCGCCGAACCGACGCGCGCGAGCACGTCGCCGCTCTCGTTGTCGACCACGATGATGCCGACCGAGATGTTCGCACCCAGCGCAATGGCGCGGTCGCGCGCCAGCGGCTCCAGCACCTTCTGGAGATTGGCGTCCAGCGTCAGTTTGATGACGGGCGTATCCTTGACCGTCGCAAGCGCGGTGTCGGAAGCATGCGGCGCCAGGATCGGCATTGGCTTGCGCAGCTTCGGCACGGGCACCGCCTTGGCCATCTTTGCGTCCTCGAGGCTGACCACATGCTCTTCGACCATGCGGTCGAGCACGCGGTCGCGGGCCTTGAGCGCCGCATCGGGATAGCGGTCGAGCCGGCGCGTCTCCGGCGATTGCGGCAGCGCGACCAGCAATGCCGCCTCGGCCAGCGACAGCCGCTTCGGCTCCTTGCCGAGATAGGCAATCGAGGCGGCGCGGATGCCTTCGAGATTGCCGCCATACGGCGCCAGCGCGAGATAGAGGTCGAGGATTTCGCTCTTGCCGAGGGTCCGCTCGATCTCAATCGCGCGCACCATCTGCCGCAGCTTTGCATAGAGGGAGCGCTGCCGCCGCGGCTCCATCAGCCGCGCCAGCTGCATCGTGATGGTCGAGCCGCCGGACACGATGTGGCCGCGCGTCGAAAGCTGCAACGCGGCACGGCCCAGCGCCAGCGGATCGATGCCGTCATGGGCGTGGAAGCGCTGGTCCTCATAGGCGAGCAGCAGTTTGAGATAGATCGGATCGACGTTCGCTTTGGCATCGACCGGAAGCCGCCAGCGCCCGTCCGCCATGGCATAGGCGCGCAGCAGCTTGCCGTTGCGGTCGACGATGGTGGTGGAGACCTGGCGGGACTCGTCGAGTGGGAGAGGACCGAGGGAGTAGACCCAGCCGACGAAGGTGATGATGGCGAGGATGAGGGTGAAGGCGGCGGCTGGGAGGAGGCGTGTGACGCCACGCCGTCCGCTGCCGTCGTTCCGGGATGGTCCGTAGGACCAGACCCGGAACCTCGAGATTCCGGGTTCGGCACTTTGAGCCGCCCCGGAATGACGAGAAACTTCGTCGGCCTCGCTCATCTCTCCGCCACTCACTTCGCCGCCCGCACCTCGACAGTGCCCGTCCCCGTCCGCCCATAGCGCGAGGGATTGTACATGTCCTCGACATAGGCCTGCGGCAATACGTATTTACCCGGCGAAACGGCGCGGACAACGTAGGCAACGGTGAACACCGACTTGGAGTCCGAGGCCCGGTCAACGGCCGCCGTGAAGCGGTCATCGCGGAACTCGGTATCCTCGGGCTCCTCGCCGTCCTCGATCCAGTCCAGCGTGCCGCTGTCGCCGGACGAGACCAGCTTCGGATTGTCGATCTCCAGCCCCGCCGGCAGATAGTCGGACACCATGATGTGGCCGTACTCGGGCTTGGCCTCGGTGATCTTCAGCACCACCGCGAAGCGCTGGTTCTGTTTGACCTTGCTGATGTCGGCAGGCTTGCCGTCGAGCGTGAAGTAATTGCGCTCGATCTTGAAGCCGTTCGATGCCGCCGGCTCCGGCGTCACCGGCGAGCCCGACACCGAGACCACCGCCTGCACCGGCGCATCGCCGGTGTTGGTGATCTTCAGTGGCTTGCCGCTCAGCGTGTCCGCCTTATAGCTGCGATAGAGCGCGGTCTTGACCGGCTGACCGTCGACCTCGATCGACAGGTTCTCCTTGGCGAGCGCCCGCGCCGCCAGCACCAGCCACGCGTTCTCCTGGGTGGAGGTGTAGGGCGTCAGCCCGCGCGCGGTCTCGACCCGCGACACCGCCTGCGTCAGCGTCGCCCTCGGCGCATTACCTTCGCTGGCAAGCGAGACCAGCGCCGCGGCATCGCGGAGCTGCGAGCCGTAGTCGGTGCGGCCGAACTCCAGCACGGGTTTTGGCGCAAGCGAGTCGAGCGCTGCACCATAGACCCGCTCCGCACGGTTGCGGTCGCCGACCAGGGCCAGCGCCGCCGCAAGCTGCGACTTCGCGATCGGCGTCGCGAGGTTGGAGAGCTTGGTGTCGGCGAGATAGCGGAGGTCGCCGATCGGAGCTGCACCATTGCGCGCGAGCACGTAGAGGCCATAGGCGAGATCGCGCCCGCCGTCCTTCTCCGGCTCGTTGCCGTTGACGACCGAGTTGCGGACGCGGTCGAGCGCGTTCTTGAACAGCACGTCCGGCACCGCAAACCCCTTTTCGCGGGCGCGGGTGAGGAAGTCCGTCACGTACGCATCGAGCCAGGCGTCGTCGCCGCCGGCCGACCACAGGCCGAACGAGCCGTTCGAACCCTGGCGCGCCAAGAGCCGCTCGATCGCGTCGCGGATGCGCTGGTCGACCTCGGTGTCCATGGCCAGGTGCGCGCCGGCGGCGAGCTCGTTGACATAGAGCAGCGGCATGGCACGGCTCGTAATCTGCTCCGAGCAGCCATAGGGATAGCGATCGAGCGCTTTCAGGATCGTCGCCGCATCGAGCGCGGTGGACAGGCTCGCCGAGACCGAGACGCTGCCGGTGCCCGGCACGAGGTCGGAGAACATGTCCGAGGTCAGCGTCAGGCTCTCGCCCTTCGCAAGCGTCCGGATCGAACGCCGCGCCAGCACCTGCGTCGCCGCCTTGACGTCGAGCGCATAGTGGCGTGCGAGGGCAAGCCCGTTCGGCCCCTTGATGTCGACGTCGAGCGTCGCCTGCCCCGCCGCGGTCGCATCGAGCGCGAGCGAGAACGAGTTGCGCTGCTTGGCGGCGAGCTTGACCGTGGTCGCGGGATTGCCGGTCATCTTCACCGGGCCGCCCGTCTTCACGTTGATGACGTAGTCGCCGGCCTGGCCCTCGACATTGTCGATCTCCAGGTTGACCGTGCCGTGGTCGCCGTTGAGCAGGAAGCGCGGCAGGGTCGTGGTCAGCACGACGGGATCACGGATCACGACGTCGGTGTTGGCGCGGCCGAGCTTGGTCGCGGTCCACGCCACCGCCATCACGCGCGCGGTGCCCGCGAACTCCGGAATGTCGAAGCTCACCTCGGCGGTGCCGTCGGCGGCGACCGTGACGATGCCGGAATAGAGCGCGAGCGGCTTTTGCGCGGGCGGCGAGCCCTGCAATTCGCCGGCTCCCGCGTCGCCGCCGGACTTGATCTGGCCGCGCGTGCCCGACATGCCGTCGATGAGCTGGCCGTAGAGATCGCGGATCTCGGCGCTGAGGCGGCGCTGGCCGAGATAGTAATCGTCCGGTGTCGGCGGCTTGTAATTGGTGAGGTTGAGGATGCCGACATCGACCGCTGATATGACGACCTTGGCGTCCTCGCCGGGATTGAGCCCGTCGAGCCTGACCGGGATCTTCAGCATCGCGTTCGGCCGGATCAGCGCCGGCGGCGTCAGCTTCACCTGGAGCGTGCGGGTCTGCTTGTCGATGCCGAACCATTTCAGGCCGATGGCGCGGCCCGGCATGCGCTGGGCGGCGGCATCGAGCGGACGGCGCAGCGTCGCCACGACATAGGCGCCGGTGCCCCAGTCCTTGCCGACCGCGAGCTTCACCTGCGCGGTGCCCTCCTTGACGTCGATCGTCTGCGTCATCAGCAGGCGGTCGCCGAGCACGTTGACGGTGAGCTTGCCGGCGGTGCGCACGTTCACCGACACCGTCATGGTGTCGCCGGAGGCGTATTGCGGCTTGTCGATCGAGGTCTCCAGCAGGTCCGGCGTGTCGGCGCTGCCGTCGGAATACCAGCCGACGTCGAACTGCACCGAGGTCACCGGGCCGTCGGCGTCGTTGGACTTCACATCGAGCCGGTAGCGGCCGGGCTGCGGGCTGAGCGAGATCCGCGACGGCTTGTCGGCAGCGATCGTCACGTCGCCGTCGGAAACACGCGAGGTCGATTTGACCGGCTCGTACTCCCAGTAATTGTTCTGGCGATACCACTGATAGCGCGACTCCATCTTCAGGAGCTCGTAGCGCAGGCCGTCACGGCGCAGCCTCTCGCCCTCGGGCGAGACGAACACGACATCGAATTCGGCCTTGTCGCCTTCAGCCACGTTCTTGTCGCCGAACAGCGGCTTGATGCCGATCAGGGCGTTCGCGGGCGCGACCGGCAACACCAGCTTGCGTTCGACGGCGCGGCCGCCGGTCTCCACCATGCGGACGAAGATCTGCGCCTCCTGCGGGCGGGTCGAAGCCGGCTGCTTGTCCAGCGTCACCGGGAAGGTCGCAACGCCATTGGCGTCGGACTCGGGCAGGAACTCCAGCGGCGTACGCTCGTTCGACGTGGTCTCCTCGTCGGCGACGCCGAATTGATATCCGGGAAAACCAGGGCGCTCGGAAGCGGGCGCGATCAGCATGTCGCCTTCGAGCTGGAGGCCTGAGGCCGGTGCGCCGTAGAGGAAATGACCGTCGGCCTTAAGCTCCACTGGAGCGTTAGCTTTGATCACCTTGTCCTTGGCGGACAAGTTGAATTCGATCCGGTCGGGGACGTAGTCCTCGACCATGAACGTGGTTTCGCCGACCGAGGAGCCCTTCGGGTCGGTGAAGGCGCGCACCCGCCAGGTCCCGGTCGGCACAGCCGAGTTGAGCGGCACGGACAGCGTGCGGCCGCCGGCGCCCTGGTCGGACAGCACGGCGCGGCGGTATTCGACGCCGTCAGGGCGCTCGACCACCAGGGTCATCGGCCCGCCGGTGACGGCATTGCCCTGCCCGTCGCGCAGCAGCGCGGTGAGATAGACGGTCTCGCTGGAGCGGTAGACGCCGCGCTCGGCATAGACGAACGCGTCGGCGCCAACAGGCACTGCGCGGCCCGCCACGCCACGGTCGGACAGGTCGAAGGCGCTCGTCTTCAGGCTGAGGAAGGCGTAGTCGGCCTTCTCGCCCGTGACCGTCAGCATCGCCGGCGACAGGCCGCCCTCGCCGCGCGCAAGGCCGGCCTCGAACAGCACGTGACCGGATTCGTCGGTCTTGCGGATGGCCAGGATCTCGTTGTTGCGCGCGACCAGCCGCACCTCGGCTTTGCCGACCGGATCGGTCGAGGCCAGCGAGTTGATGAACACGTGGATGCCGTCATTGCCGGAATAGGCCGACACCCCGAGATCGGAGACGATGAACCATTGCGTGGCGAGCTGGGACTCGTCGTCCGAGCCCGGGCCCTTGGCCGCGGCGGTCATCACATAGACGCCCGGCTGAAGCTCGCCGAGCGCCTGGTCGACCGGGAACGCCGTGGTGACGTCCTGGTTCAGCGTCATCGCGGTCGCGAGCTCGCCGGACCAGACCTTGACGCCGCGCTCGTTGCCGAGATCGCTGAGCTGGTACTTGGACAGCGTCTTCTGGAAGTCGCTGTCGACCACCGTGTTGATCAGGTTGCGGTCGCCGATCCGGAAGACGTTGACGTTGACCGCGGGCGTGTTGACGCTGACCACGGGAATGCCGCGCTGGCCGGTCTTCGGCAGCACATAGGCGCGGCTGGTGAAGCGCACGAAGGGCTTGCGGTCGCGCACATAGACGTTGAACTCGGCCGATTTCGGCAGCCCCTCCTTCACCGTGGACGGCAGGCCGGCGCGCAAGTTGATGTTGTAGCGCTCGCCATGCTTCAGGCCGTCGACGCAGAGCTGCTTGCCTTCGGCCGACAGCGCCGGCTTGTCCTGGCCCGCCAGCGCGAGGAACGGCGCGAAATCGGTGCGCTTGGCGAGTTCTTCCGAGAACTGGAAGCAGGCCCGCGGACTGGCCGAATCCGAATCCACGGTATAGTCGAGCAGGCGGAAGCCGTGCTCGTCGCGCATCTTCTCGTATTGGCCGCGGACGTCGGCGACCTCGCGCATGTCCAGCGACAGCCGCAGCGCGTCCAGCGCCGGCCGCCACAGCTTGCGTTCGGCCAGCGACTTGCCGAGCACCGCAAGCGCGTCGGCCTCCTCGCCCGGATTGCCCGCGCGCAAATAGGCGATATAGGCGGCGGTCGAGGCGCGCTCCAGCAGGAATGTCTGCTCGCTCGAGTTCTTGGGCAATATCTGGAAGATCACCTTGGCAAGCCGCAGCCAGTTGCCGGCATCCTCAGGCGTCGCGGCGGCGATCTGGCCGAGCACGGACAGGCCGGCACGGAAATCACTGCGCTTGAAAGCGGCGTCGGCGTCCGTGCGCAGCGTCGCGCCGGTCTTGGCGACCGGCCCGGCCTCGCTCTTGATCTGGGCCTCCAGCTTGATGGCGGAATCAGCGAGGTCGTCGCGCTTGAATGCCTTGTCGGCGGCCAGCGCCGTGCTCAGGCCAAGCGCCAGCGCGGCGCAGAGTGTGACGGCGCGAACAAGACCGATCATGATGGACTCCCGGAAATCACGGCGAACGCCGCGTGAGCATGAAATGCGCGGAAAGGTGACGGACTCAAGGCGATGGAACCAAAGGTGCAAATCGTCGCATTCGCCATGGCAAGGCACGCCCTGAGGTGACCGACCGCGATATCACCGCGCACGCCGTCCTGATGGCGCAGCCATACCTGACCAATCGACCGGCGGCCGTGTCCCGGAAGCTGACCAGCGTTCCCGGCGATGTGATCCATCGTCCAGTCCGCTGCCGCTCAACCCGGCACCCTGACACCCCACCGTTCCGCTTTGTCGCGCCATTGAGGAAAACGGTTCGGTTCAGGCTTGGCGAACGCGCGGATTTTTCATATTTGGCGTGATAGAAGACCGGCAGGCGGTAGCCGAGACCGGCCTGGCCTCAAGACCCGGCCTCAAGACGGTCCCATAGCTCAACTGGATAGAGTAGCGGATTTCTACTCCGCGGGTTGCAGGTTCGAGTCCTGCTGGGATCGCCAGTTTTTCAACCCGTAAATCAATAACTTGCTGCCGTATTGGCTTCGTTCTCGATGCCAAACCGTGTTGCGCGGCGCTCCGTGCTGCTGACAGCAAATTCAACGTCTTACGCAGCGTTACAAACAGCTCCACGCAACACGGCGGCAACACGCGGTTTCGCGATCCGTTCACCGGAGGCGGCCAATGACCGCGCGCATCGGGCTGATGATTGGGACGCTGCTCGGCGTCGCGCTTCGAGAACTTTGTGCATGGGGCCGCCAGAGGCGCTAGGCGCAAACGCGAATCGGATCATCTGCGGATGGTGCGCACCATCCTGACAGGACAGCTCGCGGCAATGAACGAGGCGAGAGATGCGCGTGGCGTCGCTTACGTTGCCGGCCGGCTCACGTCGGTGCTCGAGACGATCGCCCGCGTTACTGGCGAACTGGGCTCGATGGCCCAAAGCATCAAATCGAGGACGCTGTCACCCTCGCTGGCCGCCTTCTCCACAAGCTCGGCTGACTGCGCCGGGCCGCAGAGGTAGGTTACCTTGGTTTCGCCCGGGACGTGCTTCGACCAATGGCGCCAGATCGCGTCACGATCTAGGCCGAACTTGTCGGCTAGAGCATCGAGAGACGCGCCGCCAGCACCCAATAGCTCAACGCGCCATCGTTCTGGATGGCGGCAAACTTGGCAACGGTGATTGGCGATACGTTCGCCCATGCGCAGTGCTTCCGTGTTGAACCTGGAAGCCCGCTGCCGCGCGATGGAAGATGGATGAGACCCTGATCGAAATGAAAGTGCCTAGCCAACCGCAGGGGTGAGGTTGGCTAGGCGATCGTTCCGATGCATCCAGGGGGATCAATCCAAGAATGCGGGAATAGAATAGCAAAGTATATCAGAAGTTGAATATCTCTTTGGGGTTAGGAAATCGTGGCATACAGCTTCCGGTAGCGCGCGGCGGCGCCCTGCCCTTGATCACGTTGTGAATCTCTCCGAACACTGCAGGTTCGAGTCCTGCTGGCATCGCCAGTCTTGCTCTTCGAGCGGATTGGCTTCATTCGGGCTTGGCCGAGCCGACGGCAGAGCCGGAAATCATCCCGGCCCGCGATCTCCGTGGCAACGTGATTTGCAAATCTGTCGCACTTCAAGAAAGCGTGCGCAGGCCTGTCCAGGCGACGAAAGAGTCCTACCTATTCGGCATGCCGAAATGGTGTCGAAGATTTCTGTGATGCCGTCATCTGAATGGACAGGAATGGCTGTCGCGTCCGGAATTGCCGTCGCTGCAATGTCGTTTTTGGCGATCGATGCCGGCGTGGACTTGAACTCCGGCGGGATGGCAAAACACCTCGAGACGGCACAAGCTTCCATTATGAACGTCGCGGCGAGCCAGCATCAGCTGGCCTTCGCCGTTCGTTCGCTGGCGGGCGGGAGCGACCAGAATCGCCGTTCGGCGGATCGACCATGCATCCTGGATTACGTGCACAGGCCGAAACCGGTCGGCATCGATCGCGGCGTTTGACAACAGCAGCCTGGAACGAGATCACGGTCAGCACGTTGGCTGCGGCTCATGCAGCTCGAGGCGAGCAACGCTTGCGGTGGATCGAAGGCTAAAGGCTTCGGCCGGCAAGCGTCGGCTGAATCCGACTACTCCGTCGGTTCATCGTCGCGCCGGTCGCGGGCCAGCTGATGCCAGGCAATGGCGAGCTCGATGAGTCTTTGCCGGTCCGGGCCTTCTGAGGCCGCGGCGCGCTTCATTGCCGCCTCGGCTTCGTGCTGTGGATCGTACTTGTTACACATGGGGCGGATTCTAGCCGTCCGATCTGGACAAGTGCATGGCAATTTCGTCCGTATGAATGCGGATAACCAGCGTTGTCGCGAGCTATTTCAACACGCTGAAATTGTACACGATATGAAACTGCACCCGCGGTTTCAGAACGCCCACGCCGACCGTGCGACGCCCATACCGCACGAAACCGTGAGACCCGGCGTCATTCAGGCGGATGTGAACTGCGTCACATCCTGCGCCCGGCGTCTCGGCTAGAACATCTCAGTGCTCCCAAAGGCGGGAGAAAGCACGAGTGGTCTTGCGGTCATGACACGAGAAGCTGCAGCCGAAGCTCACGTCGCCACACAGCGAAAAAGGACCGACGTGTTCGGCGTCACCTTTCTTGCGACCATCGGCATCGTGATGCTGGCGTGGATTGCAGGCCTGGTCTGGGGCCTCATGGCGTTCATGACCTGGCTGGTGTCTTGAGGCGCGAGGCGATCAGCCATTCTGCCGAGGCGCCAAGCCAAGACGACAAACCCGGACAAAAAAGAAGCGGGCCTTTCGCCCGCCTCTTCGTTTCAGAGCTGTCCGCAATCTCAGTAACACGCGCGGGGATCGGCCTGCACATACTGTCCGCTCGGATAGCGGTAGTAGCAATTGCCCTCGGCCAGATAGTAGCCGGGACGCGAGGCAGCGGTCGCGCCGGCGATCGCGCCGGTGGCGCCGCCGATCACGGCGCCTGCGGCGGCGCCCGACGCGTTACCCGA
Source organism: Bradyrhizobium sp. CCBAU 11361 (assembly GCF_028128935.1). Classification (NCBI taxonomy): domain Bacteria; kingdom Pseudomonadati; phylum Pseudomonadota; class Alphaproteobacteria; order Hyphomicrobiales; family Nitrobacteraceae; genus Bradyrhizobium; species Bradyrhizobium sp. CCBAU 11361. The sequence continues at coordinate 153,253 of NZ_LBJZ01000191.1, read as the reverse complement.
GATCAGGCCGCCGAGCACACCGCCGACAATGGCACCGCCAAGCGCGCTCGCACCGGGATCAGCCGGCGGCGGCGGCGGCGGTTCGTAGGCAACGGGCGGCGGGGCGTAGGCCACCGGCACGTCATCGTAATACTCCTCCGAGATATAGCCGGGCGGACCGGCCATCCGCTGCGGATAATAGTACCAGACGCCGCCGACATCCCACCACCAGCCGGAGCGGCCGTTGTGGACCTCATGGCGCCAGCGCCCGCCATCCCAGGCGAGATTGCCGCGATAGGCGTTTCCGCCCCAGTCGCGCGCCGGTGCGGGACCCCTGGCGTAGTTACGACCGGGCGGCGGACCGCCCGCATTGCGCGGGCCAGGAGCCGGACCGGCAGCTGGACCGGCACCAGGACCTGCATGACCGGGTCCCGCATGGGGCTGGCCGCCGGGCGGCGGCGCGGGCCGGGCGGCCTGCTGCGGCGGCGGGCCCTTGCGCATGTTCTGATTGTTCTGGGGCGGTGCGCCCGCCGCTGGCCCTGCCGGCGATTGGCCGGCGTCCTTTGGCGGCCGGGCCTCCTGCGCCTGCGCCGAGAGCGCGAGCAGCGACATGGCCGAAACCAAGGGAATGATGATCTTCATGCGGCTGGACGCACTCATGCGTGCTTGACCCCCTACTCTTTCGATTGCCGTGGCCGATTGCCGTGGTCCCAGCGCGATAGACGATTCGCCGCGCGCTGGGCTGATGCCGGCTGACATAACTGACCTGCCTGATCGGTGAAGTCGCGTTACAAATGATTAAGATCACGGCATTTTTTGGCTCTACCGGACGTGTTTGAGCGCTGCTAGCGGGCCGGCTCGATCACGTTGCAATTGCTCCGCCCCGACATCAGGCAGTCCTGCATCTTGCTGGCGGCGGTGAGATCGCGGGCAAGCCACCAGCCGACGCCGAGGATCACGATCGCGATGATCAGGCCGGCGACCGCGCCGCGGCGGTTGTCACCGGATTGAGGTCTTGGCGCGGATCTGGGCGTGTCACCCGGTTCGGGCTTTGGCGTTGGCTTGGGCTCAGACTCGGGCTTGGTCATGACGGACTGATCGCGGGGGCGAGCCGGCTTTAACACCTCTGCGGCGTCGCGTCACATCGCAATCAGTTCCGGTTCAGCCGCGGGTCGCCCGGATCGCATCCTTGCGCGAGGTTTCGACCGCGGGGACCACCTCACGGACGCGTGGTGCGCAGGTCGTGAGCACGAATGCGGTCTGGCTGCACTCCCAGCCGGCGCCGAGAACGGCGCTTTCGATCGGCTTCGGACGGGCGAGCAGCGCCGCGGCGGCCGCTGCAGCGACCACCACGACGGTGATTGCGAGCGCCTTCAGGCTCAATCCGAAGATGGTCATGCCCGTGCTCCGTCTTGCTGGCGCGGACGCTAGGCGCCGCTCCACATGCTCCCTTATGAGGGACATCACAATTCGGCAGTTTTTCCGGGCTACGAGAGATCGTCGGGGGGCGATTTTCGTCTACCTGATCGGCTGCGAATTGGGTGGCGTTGCGACGCGCGGCGATGTACACGCATCTGCGTCGCGTGGCGCCTGCTATGCCCAGCCGACGTACCAACACGCAGTGATGTAGGGTCGAAAGCGAGGAAGACAAGGCTCGTCGATGAGTGGATTCAGGGAACCCGGTTTTGCAGACCGGCAAAAGGCGGCGCAGGACGCCCGCAAAAATCTTTTGAACAAATTCAAATCCCAGCCCGGGCCAGATGATCCGTCGGTTGCGGCGAAGCGTGCCGAGCGCGAGGCGCTCGCCGCCAAGCGCGCCGAGGCAAAGGCTGCGCGCGAGGCCGAAAAGGCCGAGCAGAAGCGACTTGAGGAAGAAGCCAAGGCCGCCGAAGCTGCACGGCTTGCGCGTGAGGCCGAGGAAGCGGCCGCCAACGCGGCTGCGCTCGAGGCCGAACAGAAGGCCAAGCGCGACGCCCGCTACGCCGCCCGCAAGGCCAAGCGCAAGTAACGTTCAAAGATCACGTTCAATTGAACTTGAACCGAGACATCGCTCCGGGGCGGTCCACCTGACCGCCCCCGGACGTTCGAGCGCGCGCGTCTGCCTTGCGCAAATGCCTCCCGCGACGACCGAAGATCAGTTCTTCTTCATCATCCCGTCGTCTTTCTTCATCCCGTCCTTCGACATGTGATCCTTCTTCATGCCGTCGTCCTTGGTCATGGCATCCTTCTTCATGCCGTCCTTGGACATGGTGTCCTTCTTCATCATACCGTCCTCCTTGCCCATCTTGTCGCCCGTCTTGTCTTGGGCAAAGGCGGCCGGCGACAGCGCCAGGCCAAGCGAGAGAGCGGCAGCCGAGACGCCGAGCGCGATGCGGGTGCGAATGGTCATGACTAGTCTTCCCTTCGAGATGGTGTTTTTCAGCGACGGACGCCGCTATTCAATCTTGACGGATTGCCACGCGACGTTGTTACGCGGTCGCTGATAAATTTCTGCGCGCCCGCGGCGGTCCGTCGTTCGGCATAGTGCGGGGATCAGAAGTGTGCAGCGCAGCACGGTCGACACTTGCCGCGGCATTCGGTCTCGAACTATCAGATGAGAGAACATCGGGCGAAAGACCGGATAGGATGGGCCTATGCGGCGGTCTCACAAGGCCCGACCAAATCGCACCAAACAAGAACCGTTCAAAGAAACGTTCAAGGGGATCACACCATGCTCACGCGCCGCCACCTGATCGCGACCGCCGTCGCCGCACCCGCCATTCTCCGCTTCGGCACCGGCACCGCGCATGCCGCCACCACGCTGAAGATCTCTCATCAATTCCCCGGCGGCACCATCGACAAGGGCGATTTCCGCGACCGGCTCTGCCGCATGTTCGCCGCCGAAGTCGCCAAGCGCAGCAATGGCGACATTGCCGCTGAGATCTATCCGAACTCCTCGCTGATCAAGACCAACGCGCAGTTCTCCGCGATGCGCAAGGGCGCGCTCGACATCAGCCTCTATCCGATGCCTTACGCCGGCGGCGAACTGCCGGAGACCAATATCGGCCTGATGCCGGGCCTCGTCACCACCTACGACCAGGGCATGCGCTGGAAGAAGGAGCCGGTCGGCAAGGCGCTCTCCGACTTCCTCGCCGACAAGGGCATCATCCTGCTCACCTGGGTGTGGCAGGCCGGCGGCCTCGTCAGCCGCTCCAAGCCGATCGTCGCGCCTGAAGACGCCAAGGGCATGAAGGTGCGCGGCGGCTCGCGCGAGATGGACATGGTGCTCCAGACCGCCGGCGCCTCGGTGCTGTCGGTGCCTTCGAACGAAATCTACGCGGCGATGCAGACCGGCGCGTGCGACGCCGCTCTCACCTCCTCCACCAGCCTGATCTCGTTCCGGCTCGAAGAGGTCGCGAAGTCGCTGACCTCGGGCGCGGGTGCCTCCTACTGGTTCATGCTCGAGCCCTTGATGATGTCGAAGGCGATCTTCGACAAGCTGCCGAAGAACCAGCAGGACGTGCTGCTCGCAGTCGGCGCCGAGCTCGAAGTCTTCGGCCGCAAGGGCGCGCAGGACGATGACGTCGAGGTCGCCAAGGTCTACGAGAAGGCCGGCGCCAAGGTCTCGGCGCTCGATGCAGCGACCGTCGGCAAGTGGCGCGACATCGCCCGCGACACCGCGTGGAAGGACTACGGCGCCAAGACCGCCACCTCCGCGAACCTGCTCAAGCTCGCCTCCGACGTCTCGGCATGAGCCACGGTCCGCTTCCGGATCGTGACGACCAGGCCAACGCTGCCGCAAGGACCGGTCTTGCGGCGGCGATTGATCGCGGTCTCGCCATCCTCAACAGCATCATCGTCGTGTTCGCAGCGATCGCGCTGGTCGCGGCCTGCGCCATCCTGAGCTATAGCGTGCTGAGCCGCGCCTTGTTCAAGGCCGCCAACTACTGGCAGGACGAGGCCGCCGTGTTCCTGCTGGTCGGGGCGACCTTCATGACGGCGGCCTATGTGCAGCAGAACCGCGGTCATATCGGCATCGAGGCTTTCGTCGGCCTGCTCTCGCCGCTGGCGAACCGGATCCGGCTCTGGCTGGTCGATGCCGCGACATTCCTGTTCTGCGCCTTCTTCACCTGGAAGTCCTGGACGCTGGCTCATGAGGCCTATGTCGATGGTCAGGTCTCGAACTCGATGTGGTCGCCGCCGCTCGCCATTCCCTATTCGTTGATGGCGTTCGGCATGAGCCTGCTCTGCCTCCAGATTCTCGTGCAGCTTGCGCTGCCTTTCGCAGGAGCCAAGCGCCCATGAGCGTTTTCGGTATCGGCCTCGCTTACGCGATTGCGACGCTGCTGGTGATGTTCTCCGGCATGCCGATCGCCTTCGCGCTCGGCGCGGTCGCGGTCGTGTTCATGGGCATCTACATGCCATCGGCCTCGCTCGATACGGTGACGCAGAACGTCTACGAGGAAATGGCCTCGATCACGCTGCTGTCGATCCCGCTCTTCATCCTGAAGGGCGCGGCGATCGGCAAGTCGCGCGCCGGCCAGGATCTCTATTTGGCCCTGCATGCCTGGCTGCACCGCGTCCCCGGCGGGCTCGGCGTCGCCAACGTGTTCGCCTGCGCGCTGTTCGCGGCGATGGCGGGCTCGAGCCCAGCGACCTGCTCGGCGATCGGCTCGGCCGGCATCCCCGAGATGCGCAAGCGCGGCTATTCCGGCGGCTTTGCCGCCGGAATCATCGCCGCCGGCGGCACGCTCGGCATCCTGCTGCCGCCCTCGATCACCATGATCCTGTTCGCGGTCGCGGCGGAAAAGTCCCTCGGGCGCCTGTTCCTTGCCGGCATCGGTCCGGGCCTGTTGCTCGTCAGCCTGTTCGGCGCCTATGCCGTGATCCGCTTCCGCCAGGAATATGCAGCCGCTGAAGCCATCTACAAGAATGGCGGACCGGAAGCCGCAATCCTCGCCCGCGACGACTACACGCTGGCCGAACGCTTCAGCGTGCTGCCGCGCGTGATCCCGTTCGTGCTGCTGCTCACCGGCGTCATGATCGCGCTCTATGGCGGCTATGCCACGCCGTCCGAAACCGCGGGCCTAGGCGGCCTCCTGGCGCTGGCACTGATCGCGGCGATCTACAGCGTGTGGCGGCCGAGCGACCTTGCGCCCATCATGAAGTCGACGATCCGGGAATCGACCATGCTGATGATGATCATCGGCATGTCGCTGCTTTATTCCTACGTGATGAGCTATCTGCACATCTCGCAGTCGGTCGCCGAATCCGTCGTCGCGATGCACCTGCCGCGCTGGGGCCTGTTGTTCGCGATCCTGGTCATGGTCGTCGTGCTCGGCTTCTTCCTGCCGCCGGTCTCGATCATCCTGATGACGGCGCCGATTATCCTGCCGCCCTTACGCGCCGCGAACTTCGACATCATCTGGTTCGGCGTGGTCATGACCATCGTGATGGAGATGGGGCTGATCCATCCACCTGTCGGCCTCAACATCTTCGTCATCCGCAACGTCGCGCCCGACATCCCCCTGAGCGAAGTGATCTGGGGCACGCTGCCGTTCGTGCTCCTGATGATGCTCGCGGTGCTGATGCTCTGCTTCGTGCCTGAAATCTCGACCTGGCTGCCGGACCTGGTGATGGGGCCCGACGGGAGCAGGTAGCGGCAATCACCGCTGCGGTAGGGTGGGCAAAGCGTAGCGTGCCCACCAGAATATACGACGCGGAGACGGTGGGCGCGGCGCTATGCGCCTTTGCCCACCCTACGAACGCTGCTCGCGCTTCTGCCGCGCACGCGGCGCGATCGCGCTGCCGGCCACCACCTGCAACAGATCCTTGCGCACGGCCTCGATGTGCCGCTCCAAAAACCGGCAGGCCTCATCGACCTTCTGCGCGCGGCAGAGCGCGATCAGGTGGGCGTGCTCTTTCTCAGCCGTCCCCATCGCCTTGGTGTTGGAGAGCTGGAGGCGCGTATAGCGGTCGCTGGTCTGGAGCAGCGACAGCACGATCGCGCGCGTACGAGGTTGCGGCGCGTGCACATAGAGCGCCATGTGGAAGTCGGCGTTGAGCTGGCCCCATTCGCTGACATTGCGCGCCTTGATCGCCTTCTCAAAACTCTTGTGGATGTCGTCCAGCCCCTCGAAATCCTCCGCAGTAAAGCGCGGCGCCGATTGCGCCAGGAGGCGCGGCTCGAGGATGCCGCGCAGGTCGAAGACATCGTTGATCTCGTCCAGTGACAGCTCCGAGACGATGGCGCCCTTCTGCGGAACGATGCGCACCAGCCCCTCGGCCTCGAGCTGGAACAGCGCCTCGCGCACCGGAATGCGGCTGACGCCATAGGCATCGCCGAGCGCATCCTGGCGCAATTGCGATCCGGCCGGATAGGTGCCGTCGAGGATCGCCTGCCGGAGCTGGTCCACGATCGCAGCCGACAGAGTGCGATGCTTCAGTGGCTGTTTCATCTGACCTTCCGTCTTTCTTCGCGACTCGTCCGGCAGAAAGCGGTCCCTCTCTTGCATGTTGAGGGGGCCAGCAAAAGCCAAGCATCCCACAAAAGACAGGTGCCCAGCAAAGGCGCGTCCTGCCGCCGAAATGACCGCAATCTCCGTTTGACAGCCCAAATGTATAAATTATACATTTTGCCTTGGCACGAGAAATCTTGCGGGGGTTGGGGCCTTTGATGATCGAAGGGACGATGCCGGATGCGGCCGCGTTCAGCGCGCGGCGGATTGTGATCAGGGCTTCCAGCGCCCTGCTCGCCGTCGAACGTCTCGCGCTGATGGGCCTGATGTACCTGCTCACCGGACTGATCCTGGTGAACGTCGTCACCCGCTATTCGCACTTCCCGATCTACTGGATCGATGAATCGGCGGTCTATTGCGTGGTCTGGCTGACCTTCATCGGCGCCTCCGCGATGACGCGGCTGCGGCTCGACTTCGCGGTCACGATGCTCACGGAACGCCTCGCGCCACAGCGCCAGAAGATCGCCAAGGTCATCTCGACCGGCCTCGTCGTCGTGTTCGGCATCGCCCTGATCATCACCTGCGTGCTCTGGATGGACCCGATTGGCCTCGCACGCGCCGGCTTCGACGGGCGCAAGCTCGCCGCCGAGACCTTCAATTTCCTCTACACCGAGCACACCCAGACGCTGAACTGGCCGACCTGGGTGCTCTATTTGACGCTGCCGATCTTCGCGGTGTCGATGACCGTTCATGGCCTCGCCAACCTCTTGGAAGATCTCGAGCTGGTCCCGCGCACGCCACTGACGGGCTTTCAGCTCTCCGAGCTCGACGGGGTCAACTGATGATCACGTCTGCCGCCTTCGTCGCGATCATGCTGGTCGGCGTGCCGATCGGGCTCTGCCTGTGCCTCGCCGGCCTCGTCTATATCGCCGCATCGGGCAATCCGGTGCTGTTCCAGTCCTATCCGCTCCAGCTGTTCGGCGGCGTCGACAGCTACGGCCTGATCGCCATTCCGCTCTTCATCCTGATCGGCGAGATCATGAATGGCGGCGGCATCACCCGTCGCATCGTCGACATGGCGATGGCTTTCGTCGGCTCGCTGAAGGGCGGGCTCGCCTACGTCAACATCCTCGCAAACATGTTCATCTCCTCGATCCTGGGATCTGCGACCGCGCAGGTCGCGATCATGGCCCAGATCATGGTGCCGGAGATGGAGAAGAAGGGCTACGACAAGACCTTTGCGGCGGGACTGACCGCCTATGGCGGCATGCTCGGGCCGATCATCCCGCCCTCGGTGATGTTCGTGGTCTACAGCGTGCTCGCGCAGGTCTCGGTCAGCGACATGCTGATCGCCGGCATCGTTCCGGGCGTCATCCTCACCGTGATGTTCTGCCTCGTCATCGCGCTGATGGGATACATCTACAACTATCCCCGCGCCGACTATCAGACGCTGCGCCAGCGGGTCATGACGATCCTGCGGACGTCACCCACCCTGCTGATCCCGATCGTCATCGTCGGCACCATCCTCGGTGGCCTCGCCAACGCGACGGAATCCGCCGCGGTCGGTGCGGTGGCCGCGGCGCTGGTCGGAAAATACTGGACCAAGGAGTTCGAGTTCTCCCAGCTGCCGCAGATGATGCTGCGCAGTGCCATCTATTCGGCGATCGTGCTGTTCCTCGTCGCCGCCGCCGCGGTGTTCTCCTGGGTCCTGATCTTCGGCAAGGTGCCGCAGGAGACCGCCGGCTGGATCCAGTCGGCCGCCAAGGACCCGATCAGCTTCATGCTGATCTGCAACGTCATCCTGCTGGTGATCGGCACTGTGATCGACGGCATTCCCGGCCTGATCATGACAGTGCCGATCCTGCTGCCTGTTGCAACCGACGTCTACCACATCGACCCCCGCCACTTCGGCGTCGTCGTGGTGATCAACCTGGTGCTCGGCCTGTTGTCGCCGCCGGTCGGACTCTGCTTCTTCGTCGCGGCCGCCGTCACCGGCGCCAAGCCCGGCAAGATGTTCATGGTGACGCTGCCCTTCTTCGTCATCTCCTGCGTCCTCCTGGTGCTGCTCTCGCTCTTCCCCTCGCTCTCGCTGATCCTCGTCAAATAGGCCCGTCCAAAAGGAGCCCGACCATGCCGCTTTCACGTCGCCGCTTTCTCGCCGCCAGCGCAGCCGCATCGGTGTTCGCGCCGTCGCTGGCGCTCGCCCAGGCCAAGGAATTCCGCCTCGGCCTGATCACGCCGAACGGTCATTCCTGGAACAAGGCCGCAATCAAATTCGGCGACGACCTCAAGGCCGCCACCAACGGCCGCCTGACATTGACCGTGTTCCACTCCGGCCAGCTCGGCAACGAGCCGGCGATGATGCAGCAATTGCAGTCGGGCGCGCTCGACATGGGCTTCATCCAGGCCGCCGAGCTGGGCTCGCGCGTGCCGCATATCGCGGCGATCAACGCGCCCTACATCGTCCGCTCGACGCCGGCGGTCGCGAAATTCGTGCGGCATCCGGCGGCGGTGAAGCTGTTCGACGTGCTGCCGCAGGAGACCGGCACCATCGGCCTCGGCTGGGGCATCACCGGCATGCGCGCGGTGTTCTCCTCCAAGGACCTGAATTCGCTCGCCGACATCAAGGGCATGAAGCTGCGCATCAACCCGACGCCGGTCTATCGCGATTTCTATTCCTCGCTCGGTGCCGCGCCGACGCCGATCCCGACGCCGCAGGTGTTCGACGCGATGGCCAACGGCCAGGTCGACGGCCTCGAGGCCGATCTCGAATTCTCCTGGAACCAGCGCTTCGACAAGGTCTCGAAGGTGATCCTCCAGATGAACGCCGTCTTCATGCCGATGGCCGCGGTGGTCTCGGGCCGGGTCTGGCAATCATTGCCGGCCGCCGACCGCGAGCTGATCGCCAAGACGGTCAAGTCGACCCTGGACGCGCAGATCGACGAGCTCGCCGGCAATGAGCCCGCGCTGATCGAGAACTTCAAGAACGCGCCGATCCCGATCCGCCAGGTCCCGGCCGGCGACACCGAGGCGGTCATTGCCGAGTTCGACAAGATCTGGCTGCCCAAGGCTCCGGTCCTCGCCGAATTGCGCAAGGTCGGCGCCACGCTCTGATCCCGCCCGCCATCTTCTTCACCACAGCCGGCGGCCCCAGCCCCCCGCCGGCAAAATTCACTTGGAGTTAGACCATGAGCCGCCGCGTTTCCTGGGAAGGCGTCTTCCCGGCCGTCACCACGCAATTCCACGACGATCTTTCGCTCGATATCGACGCGACCGCGAAGGTGATGGACGGGCTGATCCGTGACGGCGTCTCCGGCCTGATCGTCTGCGGCTCCGTCGGCGAGAACACGTCGCTGGAGCGCAAGGAGAAGGTCGCGATCATGGAGACGGCCAAATCGGTCGCGGCCGGGCGCGTGCCCGTGCTGTGCGGCATCGCCGAATTCACCACGGCCTTCGCGGTCGAGACGGCGAAGGAAGCCGCGCGCGTCGGTATCGACGGCGTCATGGTGATGCCGGCGCTGGTCTATTCGTCGAAACCGCACGAGACCGCCGCGCATTTCCGCGCCGTCGCCACCGCGACGGACTTGCCCGTGATGCTCTACAACAATCCGCCGATCTACAAGAACGACGTTACCCCCGACATCCTGGCTTCGCTCGCCGACGTCGAGACCGTCGTTTGCTTCAAGGATTCCTCAGGCGATACCCGTCGCTTCATCGACACAAGGAACATGGTCGGCGACCGCTTCGTGCTGTTCGCAGGCCTCGACGACGTCATCGTCGAGAGCGTCGCCATGGGCGCGGTGGGCTGGGTCTCCGGCATGTCGAACGCCTTCCCGCGCGAGGGCGAGACGCTGTTTCGCCTGGCCAGGGCGGGACGCTATGCCGAGGCGATGCCGCTCTACGAATGGTTCATGCCGCTCTTGCATCTCGACGCGCGCCCGGACCTCGTCCAGTGCATCAAGCTGTGCGAGCACATCATGGGCCGCGGCACCGCGCTGACCCGTCCTCCCCGCCTCGCACTGCTGCCGCAGGAGAAAGCCGAAGTCGAGGCCATGATGGTCCGCGCCCTCAAGAACCGGCCGCTCCTGCCGGACGTGGGCCTGAAGGCGGCCTGACAGCCCCCGTCGTCATTGCGAGGAGCCCTTGCGACGAAGCAATCCAGACTTTCTGAACGGAAAGATTCTGGATTGCTTCGCGGAGCCTGTCATCGGGCCGCGCTTTGCGCGGACCCGTTGGCTCGCAATGACGGAGGACTAGGAAGCAGCCCGCTTCTTCTTCGCGTTCAGCGCCGACGCCACGCGGCTCACCGGCGGCTTGCCCAGCACGCCGCTCATCTCGTTCGTGGCCGCCAGCAGCTTCTCCATGTCGACGCCGGTACTGAGGCCCATGCCTTCGAGCATGTAAACGACGTCCTCGGTCGCGACGTTGCCTGTCGCGCCGGGGGCGTAGGGGCAGCCGCCGAGACCGCCCGCAGCCGCATCGATGACACGGACGCCCTCCTCCAGCCCGGCGTAGAGATTGGCGAGCGCCTGGCCGTAGGTGTCATGGAAATGCATCGCGAGATTGGCAGCGGGAATGTTGGCGCTGACCGCGCGCAGCATCTGCTTCGCCTTATCAGGCGTGCCGACGCCGATGGTGTCGCCGAGCGAGATCTCGTAACAGCCGAGGTCCCACAATGTCTTCGCAAGATCGGCAACGGCCTTCGGCTTGATCTCGCCGTCGAACGGACAGCCCAGCACGCAGGAGATATAGCCGCGCACCCTGACGCCGTCGGCCTTCGCGCGTTCCATCACCGGCTTGAAGCGCTCGATGGATTCCGCGACGGTGCAGTTGATGTTGGCCCGGGAAAAGCCCTCGGAGGCCGCCGCGAACACGGAGGCCACTTTCGCGCCCGCGGCGCGCGCGGCGTCATAGCCCTTCTCGTTCGGCACCAGCACGTGGAATTCGGCGCCGGTCACGTGGGCAACGCCGCGCAGCACGGCGTCGGAGCTTGCCATCTGCGGGATCGCCTTGGGCGAGACGAAGGCGCCGACCTCCACCGTATTGAGGCCGGCTCCGACCAGCGCCTCGACGAAGGCGATGCGGGCCTCGACGCTGACCGGCATCTTCTCGTTCTGGAGGCCGTCGCGCGGCCCCATTTCGATGATCCGGACCGGATCGCTCATCTCATTCTCCCGACGGCTCGACCACGGCGAGCTCGACGCCTTCCTGCACGATGTCGCCGACCTTGCACTTGATCGACTTCAGCACGCCGGCATAGGGCGCACGCAGCGTCTGCTCCATCTTCATCACCTCGAGCGTCAGGATCGGCGCGCCCTTCTCCAGCGTTGCGCCCTCCTCGGCCAGCACGGCGACGACCGTGCCGGGCAAGGGTGCCGCGATCTTGTCCGCGCCGGCCTGCTCCTCGGTCTCGCCGCCGAACGGATCGACCCAATGCAGGTCGAAGCGGCCGTGGCGCGTGCGCAAATAGAGTTCATGGCCGTCGATCACGGCGGCGACCGACGATTTGACGCCGTCGAGCGTCAGATCGAAGCCGCCATCCTTCGGCGCAATCGCGAAGGCCAGCTCGCGGTCGCCGATCACAAGCGTCGACGGCCCGCTGCCGTAGTTGAGGGTGATCTTCTGCTCGGGCCCATGTCCGACACCATGTCCGACGCGGAAGGCAAAGCTGCGCTGACGGCGGCCGACTGGCATCCAGCCGAACGTCTGCCAGGGCGAATTCGCCTCTGCCTGCGCCGCCTCTCGCTCGTCGTTCACGATCGCGGCGACCGCGGCGCAGAGCTCGAGCTCGCCGGGCGCAGGCGTAGCCTGCGTCAGCACCGCCAGTTCGCGCTCGATGAAGCCGGTGTCGATCGCATTCGCCCGCACCTTTTGATGCGTGATCAGCGCCGACAGGAACGGGATATTGGTGACGATGCCGCGGACGTCGGAGTCCTCCAGTCCGCGGTTCAGCCGCTCGATCGCGACATCCCGGGTCGGTGCCCACGCGATCATCTTGGCCAGCATCGCATCGTAATAAGGCGAGACGCTGTCGCCCTCGCGATAGCCGGCGTCGATGCGGAGGCCGCCGGTTTCCGCGGGCAACCGCCAGGTCGAGATCCTGCCGACCGAGGGCATGAAGTTCTTGGTCGGATTCTCGGCGTAGACGCGCGCCTCGACCGCGTGGCCGTTGAGGCGGATCTCGTCCTGCCTGAGCGGCAGCGCCTCGCCGAAGGCGACGCGCAGCTGCCATTCGACGAGGTCGATGCCGGTGATCAGCTCGGTCACGGGATGCTCGACCTGGAGACGCGTGTTCATCTCGATGAAGAACACGTCCTTGCCGTCTGAAACGAACTCGATCGTGCCGGCGCCGACATAATCCACCGCGCCCGCCGCCTTGCGCGCCGCGGCGCAGACCGTCTCGCGCTGTGCCGCATTGAGGGTTGGCGACGGCGCTTCCTCGATCACCTTCTGGTGCCGGCGCTGCAACGTGCATTCGCGCTCGAACAGCGAGAGCAGATTGCCGTGGCTGTCGCCGATGATCTGCACCTCGATATGCCGGGGATTGTCGACATATTTCTCGATCAGCATGCGATCGTCGCCGAACGCGGCCTTGGCCTCGCGCTTGGCGCTGACGATCGCAGGGCCAAGCTCGGCGGCCGAGCGCACGATGCGCATGCCGCGGCCACCGCCGCCGGCCGATGCCTTGACCAGAATGGGAAAGCCAATCTTGTCGGCGGCCTTCGCCAGCGTCGCCTCGTCCTGGGCCTCGCCGTGATAGCCGGGCACCAGTGGCACGCCGGCCTTCTCCATCAGCGCTTTCGAGCCGGACTTCGAGCCCATCGCCGTCATCATCCCGGCGGTCGGCCCCACGAAGACCAGCCCCGCATCGAGGCAGGCATGCGCAAACTCGGCATTCTCCGACAGGAAGCCGTAGCCGGGATGCACGGCCTCCGCGCCGGTCTTGCGCGCGGCCTCGATCAGCCGCTCGACGTTCAGATAGCTGTCGCGGGCCCGCGCCGGCCCCAGCAGCACGGCCTCGTCGGCGAGCGCGACATGCATCGCGTCGCGGTCGGCCTCGGAATAGACCGCGACCGTGCGCAGGCCCATGGCGCGCGCTGTGCGGATGACGCGACAGGCGATCTCGCCGCGGTTAGCGATCAGGAGGGTGCGAAAACGCCGGTAGAGCATTGAGCGGTCCATCGCATTACATCCTGAACAGGCCGAATTTCGTCGGCTCGATCGGCGCATTCGACGCCGCCGAGAGGCCAAGGCCGAGCACGAGGCGCGTGTCGGCCGGGTCGATCACGCCGTCGTCCCACAGACGCGCGGTCGCGTAATAGGGATGCCCCTGGCTCTCATATTGCGCGCGAATGGGCTCGCGGAATTTATCTTCCTCGTCCTTCGACCAGCTATCGCCCCTGGCCTCGATATTGTCGCGCCGGACCTGGCTCAGCACCATCGAGGCCTGCTCGCCGCCCATCACCGAGATGCGCGCGTTCGGCCACATCCACAGGAAGCGCGGCGCGTAGGCGCGGCCGCACATGCCGTAATTGCCGGCGCCGTAGGAACCGCCGATCACCACGGTGAATTTCGGCACGGACGCCGTCGCGACCGCCGTCACCAGCTTGGCGCCGTCGCGCGCGATGCCGCCGGCCTCGTATTTCTTGCCGACCATGAAGCCGGTGATGTTCTGCAGGAACACCAAGGGAATGCCGCGCTGGCAGCACAGCTCGATGAAATGCGCCCCCTTCAGCGAGCTCTCGCTGAACAGGATGCCGTTGTTGGCGATGATGCCGACCGGATAACCCCAGATATGAGCGAAGCCGCACACCAGCGTCGTGCCGTAGAGCTTCTTGAACTCGTCGAATTCCGAGCCGTCCACGACGCGGGCGATGATGTCGCGCACGTCGAACGGCTTGCGGCCATCGACTGGCACGACGCCGTAGATCTCCTCGGCTGCGAACAGCGGATCGCGCGGCGGATGCATGTTGAGGTTCGGCCGGCTCGACGGCTTCAAGGTGCCGACGATGCGCCGGGCGATGCCGATCGCATGCGCGTCGTTCTGGGCGTAGTGATCGGTCACGCCCGATTGCCGCGAATGCACGTCGGCGCCGCCGAGCTCCTCTGCGGTCACCACCTCGCCGGTCGCCGCCTTCACCAGCGGCGGGCCGCCGAGGAAGATGGTGCCCTGGTTGCGCACGATGATGCTCTCGTCCGACATCGCCGGCACGTAGGCGCCGCCGGCGGTGCAGGACCCCATCACGATCGCGACCTGCGGGATGCCTTGCGACGACATCTGCGCCTGGTTGTAGAAGATGCGGCCGAAATGGCGCTCGTCCGGAAAGATCTCGTCCTGGAGTGGCAGGAAGGCGCCGCCGGAATCCACCATGTAGACGCAGGGGAGATTGTTCTGCCGCGCGATGTCCTGCGCGCGCAGATGCTTCTTCACGGTCATCGGATAATAGGTGCCGCCCTTGATGGTGGCATCGTTGGCGACGATCACGCATTCGCGGCCCGAGATGCGCCCCACCCCGGTGACGACGCTCGCCGAATGCACGTCGCCGCCATAGAGGCCGTAGGCCGCCAGCGGCGACAGCTCCAGGAACGAGGTCCCGGGATCGACCAGCAGGTCAACGCGCTCGCGCGCCAGCATCTTGCCGCGCGAGGTGTGGCGGTTGCGCGAAACCTCGCCGCCACCGCCGGCAACCTGGCTGAGCTTTTCGCGCAGGTCCGCGACGAGGGAGCGCATGGCCTCGGAATTGCGCGCAAAGTCTGATGAAGACGGATCGATGCTGGAATGGAGCGGCATGTTGTCCCGCGTTTCTGGTGATCAGGTGAGAGACCGCGGTCAGGTGGGACCGCGGCAATTCCAATTGCGCTGGACCTACGCCGTCTCGGCCATCAGCTCGCGGCCGATCAGCATGCGGCGGACCTCGGATGTACCCGCGCCGATCTCGTAGAGCTTGGCGTCGCGCCAGAGACGTCCGACCGGAAATTCGGATGTGTAGCCGACGCCGCCGAGCGCCTGGATCGCCTCGCCCGCCATCCACGTCGCCTTCTCGGCGGAATAGAGGATCGCCGCCGCGGCATCCTTGCGCAGGGTCCGCGCATGGTCGGCGCGGTCGCAGGCGCGCCCCACTGCATAGACATAGGCGCGCGTGGCCTGCCAGGTCGCATACATGTCGGCGAGCTTGCCCTGCATCAGCTGGAAGTCGCCAATCGGCTGGCCGAACTGCTTGCGCTCGTGCATGTAGGGCACCACCGCGTCCATGCAGGCCGCCATGATCCCGAGCGGGCCGCCCGACAGCACCGTGCGCTCATAGTCGAGGCCGGACATCAGCACCTTGACGCCCTCGCCCACCTTGCCGAGCACATTCTCTTCCGGCACCTCGCACTCGTCGAAGAACAGCGGATAGGTGTTGGAGCCGCGCATGCCGAGCTTGTCGAGATGCTGGCCGTGGGTGAAACCCTTGAAGCCCTTTTCGACCAGGAAGGCGGTCATGCCGCGCGGGCCGGCCTCCGGATCGGTCTTGGCGTAGACGACCAACACGTCGGCGTCGCCGCCATTGGTGATCCACATCTTGGAGCCGTTGAGCACGTAGCGATCGCCGCGCTTGTCGGCGCGCAGCTTCATCGAGACGACGTCGGAGCCCGCGCCGGGCTCGGACATCGCCAGCGCGCCGACATATTCGCCGGAGATCAGTTTTGGCAGATAGCGCTGCCGCTGCGCGTCGTTGCCGTTGCGGCGGATCTGGTTGACGCAGAGGTTGGAGTGGGCGCCGTAGGAGAGCCCCACGGCTGCGGAGCCGCGCGAAATCTCCTCCATGGCGACGATATGGGCGAGATAGCCCATGTTGGAGCCGCCATATTGCTCCGGCGCAGTCATGCCGAGCAGGCCGAGGTCGCCAAGGCGCTTCCAGAGGTCCGCCGGGAACAGGTTGGCCTTCTCGATCTCGGCGGCGCGCGGGGCGATCTCCGCCTCCACGAAGGCGCGCAGCGTGTCGCGCAGCATGCTGATGTCTTCGCCCAGATCGAAATCGATGCTCGGGATGTTCAAGGCGATTCCTCCGTATTCTTGTCGGGTCCGAACCTACCCCCGCCCAGGCGTCCTGGCGGTCGAAAAGGTTGCATTTTCCGCCAAGTTTGGCGAGGATTTTTCATGCCGTTCCAAGCCGCAACCGCGACGCCTCGCCGCGCCATGACCCCAGCCGCCTTCGTCCGCGGCGTGGTTGCCGCTTATGCCCTTTATGGGCGGGATCCGGCCGAAGCATTGGGCAAGGGGCAGGTCACCGAGGACCTCGTTCGATCCCAGGACGGACGGGTGACGGCGGTCCAGTTCGAGACGCTGGCCGGCCACGCCATGCGCGAGCTCGACGACGAGGCGCTCGGCTGGTTCTCGCGCCGGCTGCCTTGGGGAACCTACGGCATGCTGTGCCGTGCCTCGATCACGGCCCCCAATCTCGAAGTCGCGCTAAAACGCTGGTGCCGGCATCATCGCCTGCTGACCGAAGACGTGCTGTTCGAGCTCTCGCTTGGTGATGAGACCGCGACCATCTCCCTTCGCGAACAGCGCGACCTCGGCCACCTGCGCGAATTCTGCCTCGTCACCCTGCTCCGCTATATCCTCGGCTTCTCCTGCTGGGCCGTCGATTCCGCGATCGCGCTGCGTGCGGCCGCGTTTCCCTATTCCGAGCCTGGCCACGTCTCGGTCTATCCGACGATCTTCTGCAGGCATTTGAGCTTTGATGCGGATGGCGCCCGCATCGTGTTCGACAAGCATTATCTTTCGCTGCCGCTCACGCGCAGCCCGGCCGATCTCGACAACATGCTCAAGGGCGCGCTGAGGCTGACCGTGCTGCCCTATCGGCGCGACCGGCTGCTGGTCGAGCGCGTGCGTCGCGTGCTGCGCAACGCGCGCGGACGCAGTCTCGGCGCCGAGGATGTCGCAAGCGAGCTGGCGCTCTCCACCCGCACCATGCACCGGCGCCTGCGCGAGGAAGCGACCTCGCTGCGCGATCTCAAGGAAGAAGCGAAGTTCGAGCTCGCCAAGCAGGAGCTGATGCGTGGCCGCACCCCGATCAAGCGGATCGCGGAGATCGCCGGATTCCGCAACGAGAAGAGCTTTTCCCGCGCCTTCCGCAGCTGGACCGGCGCCTCGCCGCGTGAGTTTCGCGGAAGGTATCGCTGAGGCCTGCGCAAGGCCGCGGCCCGGCAGGACTTGCCAAATCACATGTCACAGTTAGGTGAGTTTCTAATGTGTTAGTATTCGGCTTTTGTGAAATCCCGATCGATCCACGCAAGGGAGTCCCCCTATCCTGCCGCCGCCGCGACCTCCTGCAACGGCAGCGGCACGTCCTTCGCGACGCCCAGCACCGGGAAGCTGCGGACGTTCTTGACATCAGGCATCGCGGCGAAGTGCAGCAGCTGCTGGCGCATGCTCTCGACGCTCGGCGCGACGCATTTCAGGAGATAATCGGTGTCGCCCGAAATCCGCCAGCACTGCTGGATGCGCGGGATCGCGGCGATCGAGCCCTCGAACGCCTCCAGCACCGGCTGGGCCTGGCTGCCGAGCTGGATCGACACGAACGACACCACCTCATAACCGAGCAGCCGCTCATCGATGACGGCGCGCACCGCCCGGATCACGCCGCGGCTGAACAGCGACTTCAGCCGCCGCAGACAGTTGGGCGCGGAGACGCCGACGCGCAGCGCCAGCTCGTTGTTGCGCACCCGCCCGTCCTGCTGCAGCTCGGATAATATCTTCAGATCGACGCCGTCGAGCTGGTCACGCCCGGCCATACCCCACCTCGCCCTGAGCCTGTCATGCCTGGTGCCAGCGAAGCATGGGGTGGAATTGCTGCCAAGGGCCATCCCCCCGGGGCGGCGCTATCGAGTTCGGGGGAATACCTCCCCACCGTCATGGCCGGGCATAGCCGTCTGAAGGACGGCGTCGCTTCCGCTCGCCAATGTCCCGGCCATCCACGCTCTTTCACGCGGCCCAAAACGTGGATGCCCGGGACAAGTCCGGGCATGACGAGTACATCACGTCGTATGAAGTCGGAGAAGCCGCCCGCCCCTCAATGCGTCCAGGGCTCGCCGCGCCGAAACGAGAAATTGTCGGCATAGGCAACCGGCCGGCGGATCGAATCCTGGGGCTCGATCACCTGGTAGGCGATGCCCTTGCGCTCGCAATAGGCGACCGCCTCTTCCTTGCTGTGGAAGCGCAGCGTGATCTGCTGCTTCATGTCGCCGGACGAGGTCCAGCCCATCAGCGGCTCGACCGCGCGCGGCTGCTCCGGCTCGTAGTCGAGCTGCCATTCCCGGGTCTTGGACCGGCCGGATTGCATCGCGTTCTTGGCGGGCTTGAAAATGCGTGCGGTCATGGGTCGTCCGGGCCCTTTCGTCTTTTCGTTCGATTTGGATGCGTCAGGGTGGCAGTTGGTGGAAACCTCAGGGATAGTATAGAGACACCGATCGGGAACTGATCGGTGATTCCGGCTCCCCGGTCACCCTCACCGACGGTATAGTCATTATGCTGCACCGTGACAATTCCGTACCCGCCTTCCGCGCCGGGATTCCGCCCGGCCGCACTGCCTCGTCGACATCAGCATATCCGTCCCCACCGAGAGCGCCCGTCGCATGGCCTTCCTGAACATCAACGCCACGCTCCCCGAAAAGGGTCGCGACCTCAGGCTCGACCTGTTTCGCGGCGTCGCCAACTGGGCGATCTTCCTCGACCACATCCCCGAGAACGTCGTGAACTGGATCACGACCCGCAACTACGGCTTTTCCGACGCGGCCGACCTGTTCGTCTTCATCTCCGGCTACACCGCCTCCTTTGTCTATGCGCGGATGATGCTGGACCGCGGCTTCATCGTCGGCGCCACGCGCCTGACCAAGCGGGTCTGGCAGCTCTACGTCGCCCACATCATCCTGTTCGTGATCTACATCGCCTCGATCAGCTATCTGGCGCTGCGCTTCGGCGATTCAGAGATGATCAACGAGTTCAACGTCGCCGGCCTTGTCGACAACGCCACCGAGACGCTGCGGCAGGGCCTGTTCCTGCGCTTCAAGCCGCTCAATCTCGACGTGCTGCCGCTCTACATCGTGCTGATGGGACTGTTTCCACCGGTGCTGTGGTTCATGCTGCGCAAGCCGGACGTGACGATGGTGCTGTCGATCGTGCTGTGGCTCGCCGCGCGCCATTTCGGCTGGAATCTGACCGCCTATCCGGCCGGCCAGTGGTACTTCAACCCATATTGCTGGCAGGTGCTGTTCGTGTTCGGCGCCTGGTGCGCGATGGGCGGGGCGCGGCGCTCGATGACGCTGATCAACGCGCCGATCACGCTGTGGCTCTGCCTTGGCTATCTCCTGTTCGCGCTGATCATGACCATGGCCGGCCGCTTCCCGACCTTCGGTGGCATGTTCCCGCAATGGCTGTTCTCGGCCTTCAACCCCAACGACAAGACCAACCTTGCGCCCTACCGCTTCATCCACTTCGTCGTGATCGTGATCCTGGTGATCCGCTTCGTGCCGAAAGACTGGCCGGGCCTGGAATGGAAGGTGTTCGATCCGCTGATCGTATGCGGCCAGCAGTCGCTCGCCGTGTTCTGTGTCGGCGTGTTCCTGTCTTTCGTCGGTCATTTCGAGCTGTCGATGAGCTCGGGTTCGCTGTTCGCGCAGCTCTTCGTCAGCATCGCCGGCATCGCGATCATGACGACGGTGGCCTATTACATCTCGTGGTCTAAGCGGCAGGACAAGCCGTTGAAGCCACCGCCGGCCAAGCCTGCGGCAGCGAAGGCCGCGTGAGCTCGGCGGCAGCGATGCCGCCTCAGGCCGCCTCTTCGCCGTCGAACTCGGTGAATTTCCTGTAGATCCAGTCGCGGCCGTCGTGCCGGCGCCAGACCTTACCATAAACGAGCTGCCCATTGATCGAGCGGCGCGGCACGATCACGGTCCAGAGGTGCCAGATTTCGGTCCAGCTCGACTGCGGACTGACGGTTTTGAAGTTGCTATCGAAAGGCATGACGCAGAACTCACAGGATAGGCGCGCCGCGACGAACTGTGATCTTGTGTGAGCACGGATTCCAGGCAGCCCATCGCGAGCCGGCACCAATCTGATAACAGCCGCCAAAGTGGCCGCAACAACCGCTCGCCCTTAACCTAACCCATCAACCTTACCTGTCGCGGACCGGTGGCCGGACTGGTTGAAAGCCGGCGCCGTTTTTTCTACAATGCAAGCGTGATTTCAGAACAGGCGCGCCGTTTTCGGGACGCGCGATGAATTTGAACTGACGTCGCGTTTTTTTTGAGAACCTGGACTTTTTGAAAAAGACTTACTGGGACGACGACAATGAAATTGCAGTGTGCATGTCTGCGCTTGGCGGTGAGATCGACGCCGCCCGTCCCGGCCGTCAGGACGTCAGCTCATGAGCCGCCAAAGGCCGCCAACGACAACCAGACGGTCTGGCCGTTCGTGCCGTTTCCGTCCGGTTGGCACGCGTCGAGCTGATTGGCCAGTTCTGAAGAACGTGACACCTGAAAAGCGCAACGCCGCGCAAGCGGAAAATCTTCGCTTGGCGGCGTCCGTTAGGTATTGGGCGCTGAAATCCCCAACATCCATATGTCTGTGGCGACAGCCAAAGGTTCGATGAATCTTTGGTAATTGTGCGCTGGCCCGCCCGCGCCAATGCCTTGAAAAGTCGCGCGGAAGTCGGGCTGCGCAAAGAACGAGTGCCAAGGCTTCAGGCCGGGATCAGGCGCGAGCTGAGCAAGCGTTTCAGCACGCATACGCTGCGCGGCCCGCTGCGGCGATCGCGCCCAGCTAGACGGCGGCGCTGGCGCTGGACGTGCTGTCGGATGCGTTCGTGGCAGTGCCGAGCGATCTTTGCGAATTGTAGGTCTGTCCGGCCTGATGGCCTTGACTGCCTTGCGCGCTCACGGGCGTCTCGACCTCGGTCGTGCCGTCGGAATAGGTGGTCGTGGTGGCGCAGCGCGGTTGCGCGCCCTATCCGCTCCTTCAACGCGCTGGGCCTGCAAAGCAGGCGCCGGCAGCGTGAGAAAGTACGATCCGGCACGCATTTTCCGCGCCGGACGGCAGCAACCAATTGCCGCACGGCGCGTTGCAGCTTTTGCCCATCCGTCCGGGGCACCGGCGCGCGCCAACGATCGGCGCGCGTGCCGTGGATGGGAGGTCATCTCGTCTCACGTCCGTGTGAGCTGGAGCGCGATCGGTGAATTTCGACGCGCGAGACGAGACCAATGAACAACGGGCCGCAAGACAGGGGGAGCTGTGAGCCAAATCGATACGACCGAGAAACTCCCGGAGGCGCCGGAGCCCGAAAGCTCGCTGTTCGCAATGTGCGGACTTGGCGTCGCGGGGATCGTCATGCTGGGTTGGATCTGCGCCCTCGCCTGGATCGCCTGGCGCTTGGCCGATTGGCTATTGTTCTGATCCGCGGCTGTGGCCCCACGGAAACTGCCGTGTCATGTTTCTGCCGCCGGCCAAATCTGCCAGTTCCCGTAGGAGCGTCACGGCGGAAACCTTCATAAGGAACGCCATGGAATGCCGCTTGCGTCCCGCGGGAGTTAGTCTATCGATTGCCGCCGATTCTTGATAAATTCCTTCTATGACTCGTTGGGAAATTTAATGGGGCGGCACTACGATCGAGCTCGGTGGCTTTGGGTTCTTGCTGCCCTCCCGCCCGCGCTTTTCGTGCTCTTCTTCCTTGTGTTGACGGTCCTTGCAGATCCGCAACACGACGATTTCTGCTTTTCGTACCGATTTGTCGAGCAGGGGCTGATCTCGATCCGGGGCTTTTACGGGGAGGTCGGAGGTCGGATCGTACCCTATGGCCTCATCGACGTTCCCGCTGCCATCTCGCAAGCGACAGGCATAAGTCTGCTGTCCGCCTATTCTCTGACCATGGCAACAGGCGCAGTTGCTTTCCTTGCCGGCTGCATGGCCGCGGTCGCGCGAGCATGGTCGCGCATTCGCGGGCTGCCATCGATTTTCCTCGGTCTCGTTTTCGCCGCTGCGGTGCTGGGTGCTTCGACGAGCGTGCGCGATCTGCTCTACTGGCTGCCCGGCGTGGCCTGCTATGTGCCCCCCCGCGATCGCTTGCATCCTGATTTTGGCTGAATGCCTTCGGGCCCTCGACAGTAAGGTGGAGTTTTCGACCGGTGCGATCTTCTGCATGGCGGCTGGCGGCTTCGTTGCAGCCCTGTGCAACGAGTTTACGGCCATATGGCTCGTCGCGATTCTCGTGGGCTCAACCGTCGCGCGTCGTATGCTTGACCAGAAGATGCAGATCGGCGCTCACGCGCTGATCGCAATTGCGGTCACGGCCGGCTGGGTGATCGTTGCTGCAGCCAACGGCAACACCGCACGTATGGCGCAGTTCGCCGACAGGGGCCATATCGGCCATTCGCTCCTCGAGGCGCTGCGTTTCTCGATGGTGCAATTCGGACAATTCCTGCGCGAACCCGCGATGATCGCATGGCTGGTCGCCGTCGCCGCCTTGACTTACACAATCCCTGAACGGTCCGAGGCAGCTCATCCCCGTGCGCGCTTCCTGGCGCCCGGCATCATCGTTCTCTGTCTGGCCTGTTGCTACTTCGAATACTTCGTACACTATTATTCGACGGGGATTCGGCTGGTTGAACGGGCGCAAAACCAAGCGCTGATCCTGCTTCTTTTTCGGCTCCGGCCTGTCTGCTTCCTTGCTGGTCCGAACCTACCGGAGTTCGCTGGAGCGGATGATTGCGCAGAGCGCGACCATCTCGTCCCTCAGCTCGGAACGCCTTCCCGTCGCCCTGGCTTTTCTTGTCGCAGCATTGCTTCTGCTTAGCAAAACGGCGTTCCTGGTCTACGTGGAAGGATCGAGCCTGTATCCGTACTGGCGGGAAAAAGTCGCGCGGCACCGGCTTCTTACGACCACCAGCGCTTCGGTCGTGACGGTGCCGAAGCATCGATGGACGCCGTCTCTGCTGCTGAGTGCCGACGTGATGGTGAATACGGGATGCATCGCCAGATATTTTGGCAAAACCGAGCTGATCGTCGTTGAGCCCCCTGCAGATTGAAGACTGCCCAATCCGCCGGCGACGATGACGGAACAGCGTAAGAACCGCGTGTCAGAATCACGTCAGAACCGCAGGGGAAAAGTTTAGGAGATTCAACGTCGGGACTGGTCGGGGCAGCTGGATTCGAACCAACGACCTGCAGTACCCAAAACTGCCGCGCTACCAGGCTGCGCTATACCCCGAATGTCCGGCGAGCCCTGTCGATACACGCTTCCCAAGGCGCCAGCAAGCGTCCTAAGAGGCGCCAGCAAGGCTGGCAAGGCCCTCAACGGATGGCTCTATTTGCTGCCGAACAACGGGTGGCCGACGCGGTCGCCGGGGCGGATGCCGTATTTCTGCGCCGTTCCCGCCACCACCTCCAGAACCGCCCGCGCCGGGCCCTTGGACGAGATGATCTTGGTCGACAGCGGCTCGGTATTCTCGGCTATGCGCAAGATGCGGCCGTCGGCGCGGATGAAGATCATGTCGAGCGAGACATAGGTATTCTTCATCCACATCGACACTTCCTGCTCGGGATTGAAGTCGAACAGCATGCCTTTGCCGTCGGCCAGCTCCTTGCGGTACATCAGGCCGGTCTGCTTCTCCTCCTCGGTCGTTGCCACCTCTACCGAGAACACCTGCACGCCGCCCTTGGTGACGATCTCGAGCGGCTGAAAGCTCGCGGCGCGGACGGATCCGCCCGCCACGACAACGCCGGCGACGACCAGGATGGCGGCAAGCCAGCCCTTCGCAACGGACCAGACAGCCTTTCGATCAAGATTCATGGGATGGCACTCAGGGCGTGGGAATGGAACAGTCCTACGCGGCGACCGCCCGAAAAGCCAGAGGCGCGCCGGTCAGCCGGCGCGCCTCTGCTCACGATTGCGGGAATTGACGACCCGGCCGCCGCTAGTGCGATTGCAGTCCAGGCGATCCGGTCTCGGGATGGATCTCGGCCGCCATCATGCCCTTGGAGCCGGGCCCGAAGCGAACCAGCACATATTGGCCGGGGCGCAATTCGGTCATGCCGAAGCGGCGCAGCGTCTCCATGTGCACGAAGATGTCGGGCGTGCCCTCGCCGCAGGTCAGGAAGCCGAAGCCGCGCAGCCGGTTGAACCATTTGACCTGGGCCCGCTCCAGCCCGCTGGTCGGGGTGACCGTGACGTGGGTGCGCGGCGGCAGCATCTGCGCCGGATGGATCGCGGTCGACTCGTCCATCGAGACGACGCGGAACGCCTGGTAGCCCTTGGCGCGCTGGATGCACTCGACGACGATGCGGGCGCCCTCATAGGCGGTCTGGAAACCGTCGCGCCTGAGCACGGTCACGTGCAGCAGCACGTCCGGCCAGCCATTGTCGGGAACGATGAAGCCGTAGCCCTTGGAAGCGTCGAACCATTTGATGACGCCGTGGACTTCGACGAGATTGGCGCTGGCTTCGCCAAGGCCGGTGAACGGGCTGAGCCCGCTCTCGCGGCCGCTGCCGTGCTCGCCCGGCGTCATGCGCCCCGGCGAAGTGCCCTGTCCGGGAACTCCAAGCTTCTTGGACTCAAATCCGTCCGACGACCCCATAACCCCGGACCCCACACTGCCATGCAACCCGCCACATTGGCGGCGCTCGAATCACGCGTCTTAAGAGAATGTTCTCAATTCGACGCGACGCGAATCTTTCGACTCAAAAGATAACACTCCCGGTTGCGACGCATAGACAAAAAAGAGATTCGCCGGAACCTATGAACAGCTTGCACAGCCGCGAATCAAACTAACGCCTCAATTGCCGACAAAGGGTCCGAGCGTTTCGCCGATGTCGTGGCGGATGACGAGGTCGGCGATGTCGTCCTGCTCGGTCGGCTCGCGATTGATGATCACCAAACGTGCACCCGCGTTCTTCGCCATCATCGGAAAGCCCGCCGCCGGCCACACCACGAGCGAGGAACCGATCGCGATGAAGAGGTCGCAGGCGCGCGACAGCGCGGTTGCGCGCTGCATCTCCTCCTCCGGCATCATCTGGCCGAACGAGATCGTGGCGGTCTTCACCGGCTCGTCGCACACGGTGCAGTTGGGGGCGCCGTCCTCGATGAAACGGCGCTTCACCCAGTCGAGCTGATAGGCCTGCCCGCAGCCGATACATCGCGCATAAGTAGTATTTCCGTGAAGTTCAATCACGTGCTCGCTGGCGAAGCCCGAGGCCTGGTGCAGATTGTCGATGTTCTGGGTGATGACCGCGGGGATCTTGCCGGCGCGGTAGAGCGAAGCGAGCGCGCGATGGCCGCGGCCGGGCCGTGCCGCCGCAAAGGTCTCCTCCATCGCGAAGCGTCGGCGCCAAGATTCGTCGCGCGCATCCCGGCTCGCGACGAACTCGCCGAACTCTATCGGACGATAGCGCGTCCAAATTCCGCCCGGCGAGCGGAAGTCGGGGATGCCGCATTCGGTCGAGATGCCGGCACCGGTGAACGGTACGATGGTCTTCGCCTCGGCGATCATGTCGCCGAGACGTTCGACGCCGCTGCGAAGATCCGATGCAATCAATCGCACGCCTCCCGCTTTGGTCCTGCGCTAGCTGCAAGATGCGCAAGCGGCAAGATTGTTGACGCTGTTATCAACCGCGAACGCAATGCACTCGGCAATTTTTTCCGCCCTTCGCATATCACAATCCTGCAATGCCTCCTCCCCATTGACGCCCCAATCAGAAGCGCCAATGCATGTATTGACGCGACTCAAGGCGAGGTGCGGCGGCAGCGCTTGAGCACACACGTAGACATAGCCCAGTAGGCACAAGCCCAATAAACGCAACCCAAGTAACATCGTCCAAGTGCGAACAGAGGGGATGGACATGACCGAAGACGAACAACGCAAGATCCGTGAACGCGAAGAGATCGCCGCCCGTGTCGCCGCCTTCCGTGCCACCCAGGAGAAATTCAAGCGCGAGCGGGAAGAGTATTTCGTCTCGACGCTCGAGAACGCCCGCAAGGTCGAGCGGCCCTCGCTCTGGCCGTAGCGCTCGCCTGATCGCCACGCATGAAAAAAGCCCGGAGCATCGCTCCGGGCTTTTCACTTAGCCCACCGTTACCAGTGACGATAATAGTGGCGGCGATAATACGGTCCGTCGCCATAATAGGCGTACGGGCCAGGACCGTAGTAGGCCGGGCCGTCATAATAGCCGTAGCCCGGACCGTAATAGCCGTAGGGGTGGGACGCAGCGATCGCGCCCGCGGTGATCGCGCCGGCGGCTAGACCGAATGCGAGGCCCGGACCGATGCCGCGACCGCGCGCCTCGGCAGGCGCAGGCGCCGCCACCGCGGTCACGCCGACGGCTGCGACGGTGGCCAGAACTGCCAGTGTCTTCTTCATGAGTTCCTCCTTCGCGTCCAGGGGAGACAACGCTGGGGACGTTTGATGGTTGCGCGCGGCGCGGAACCGAAGCCCGTGGCGCGGAACCGAAGCCCGTCAAAAAAATGTCGATGCGAGCGGAACGAACTCGCCGCATGTCGGTTGGACCTGCAAGTGCGAAGCCTCCGCTATCCGGTGAAGGCCAGCACGAAAGCCCCGTCAGTATCCTCCGCGATGCTGGCGGGGTTTTTAGTTCCACGGGAGCAAATGGCAGCAAGGAATAACAACTGCCAACGGGGCGGAGCGCCGAGGAGGAAAGATTGCCGATATCCGCTTTGCTGGCTCGTATCCGCCGACTTGTTCCCAGATCCGGCGATCAGCATTACGACGAGATCGTTCGCAATTTCGGTGTCGGCACGCTGCGCCCGCCGCCGACGCCGATGAGCGACGGCGAACTGGCGCGGGCCATCGCCGAGTTCCTCAGGGAACAGCCCTCCTCCGAGTCCGTCGCAACCCTCGGCCGGCGGCTCGACCCCTCCTCCCGGCTCTAGGGCGCACTTCCATTTGGCTTTTCGGCGGATCTTTTTTCCGCGAGCCGGGAACAAAACGCCGCGTATGCAAGTTGAGGTTGTCTTCACGCAAGTGAGGTCCGACATGCCCGTGTGGCTTGAAGTCTTGCTCAACCTGTCCGGCTATGCCGGCTTCGTCGCGCTCGCGAGCCGCGGCACTGCGTGCCCGCGCGCGAGCGCCGACGACCGGATCTGCGGTGACGAGCGCTAATTGGTGTGCGGCGCCTGGCCTGCCGTGCGCACCAGCCGGTCGGCCTTGACCGCCACGCGCGTGTCCTCGAGCTGCGGCCGCAGCGAAAAACTGATCACCACGAATGCGAGGCAGAACAGCGTGCCGACGATGGCAACGCGCCGGTAGGTATGCCGGTCGCCTTGATAAAAGGACGGCTCTGAAAATGGTGTCATGGCAAAATGGCTTCTTGGCAAAGTCGCTTCTTGTCCTTGCCAGACACCTACTCCAATCCGCGGCAAGCGCAACGCGATTGGGCTTTTAACCTAACCGAATAGGGTTATCGCTTCCCGCGCAAGCTTTCGTTAGGAGTTGGCGCAGCGCGTCGAGACTCTCGGCGGGCCGCTTCAGGCGTTGCGCGAACGCCAAGGTCTGCGAACGCCAAGGTCGGCCCGCCATCCGCCGACCGGCTTTGTTCCAGCTTCGCCTGCATTTCGTTCTCGAAGAACGAATCGGAATCGAAGAAATCGGCGCGGAGCAACTCTTAACAAGCGGTGTGGATATTCCCGTCATGTCGCCTCACCGAAATCGATCGCACCGATAGCTTGCCGCTGCGCGGCCTTACGTATGACCTTGCGTGCCTGTCGGACTAGAACACTGCTGCGATCCCGGCGAACATCCCGATCAGCCGGCGCGCATCCATGTCGCTCTCCCGTCGCCAATGTCCTGCGCGGGAGACGAGAGCGGCACTGTGCGACACCTCACGCTGTCTCGTTCTGACACGCGCGTTCGCGTCGATGTGGAGGAGCGCAACTTGTTCTGCATCCGACTCCATTTCGTTCTCGAAGAACGAATCGGAGTCGAGAAAATCAGCGCGGAGCGATTCCTAACGATCGATGAAGCGGCGTGTCGTCACGTCATCGCCGGCAGAAATCTTCGCCGGCAGACATCTTGGGCGCCGAAATTTCGCGACCACCGCAAACACGATACGATCTCGCGCTCCATCGCGGCCGACGTCCGGCCGAAGCCTCATCAGGCCGCGCGCTTCTCTTTGCTCTTCTCGGAGAAGCATTCGAGGATCTGGATGCGGAGCTCTTCTGCCGCCGGGCCCTCGACCTTCCTGAGCTGATTCCAGAGCCTGATCACTTCGCGCTGTTTTTCGACGGTCATGAGTCACCTCCCAAAGGATTCCAAAAGAGCGATTCCAAAAGATGATGGCTCATAGGAACAAAATGAGAACAAAAAGTCCAGCCCCCTCGCGCGCGATTTCCACGCACATCGTCTTGAACCTTTTGGGCGCAGCAAAGACCCATCAAGGCTGGGGATTTCAGCGCCCAGTCATACGGCAGCGCCGCCTGACGAAGATACTCCGTCACCGCGGCGCTGTTGCTTTTTGGATTTTCAACCCTAGGTTTGAACTAAGGCTGACGGCCAGGCGCTGAAATCCCATCGCCGTCAGTTTGGAAAGCCCCGCGCGAAAGCGCGGGGTTTTTCTCTATCTCGTCTTCGGAGGCTGAACCTTTTGCCGGGCTCGCGCGTCTCATTCCTGAAGCTTCCCCCAGGCTTCACCCCCATCAGAAAACCCCGCTTCCCCCAGGCGGGGTTTTCGCTTTTGCGGACGTCGCGCGGCCCAAGAGAAAAACAAAGAGAGAAAAACAAAGAGACAAAAACAAAGACCCCGCTCCGACGTCATCGGAACGGGGCTCTGGGCGCAGAAGCGGTGCGCGATGGCCGGATCAGACGGCGTCCTTGGCGACCTTCAGCGGCGAGGCCTTCACCGACTTGCTCGCGGGCTTGGCCGCAAACTGCATCGGCTCCTTGGTGAAGGGATTGACGCCCATGCGGGCTTCGGTCGCCGGCTTGTTCACGACCGACATCTTCACGAAACCGGGAATGACGAACTCACCGGACTCGTTGAGCTCCTTGTAGCCGACCGTCGCCATGTACTCGATGACCGACTTCACGTCGTTCTTCGCAAGCTGCGTGCCCTCGGCAATCGCATCGATCAATTGAGTCTTGGTCATCTTCGCCATGTCAAACGTCCTTCTGAATTGGGTGCGCGCGCGCTTTGAGGGTACCGTGCCGGGCACGCGACAAAGCCGCGCAGCGCGCTTTGTGTTCATGCCAGCGGTCAGGAAGTCACCGGGCTTAGAACCCATCGGGGCCGAAAACGCAAGCCGCAGTTTGACGTGAGTTCCGTCTCTTTCGGCGGGATAACAGCGCCTGTATCGACACGCGACGATTCGAATTCAGCAATAACCGTAGAGGGTTCTGCCGGTGCCGCGAGGCAGCATCGATGCCCGTATCACCCGAAGTCGCGGAAGCCCCACGCCAGGATTCCGAACATCAGGACAACAATGCCGGCCGAGCCGACGACGACAATGAGCACGACCCTGGTACCGGAGAGGCCTGCCTGCCTTGCCCTGACGGCGGCATAGAACAGCAAGACGAACAGCAGCGGGCCGATCAACAGCAGCATTGCCTGCTCCCTGAGACGCGGAAAGATGAGTGATCCCAAGGCGGGTTCTCTTTCGAGAGCATTTGCTGCATAGTGCCGCCATGGCCAAAACAAAAGTGACGTTTAGAGCGGTCCGGATCGCCGATGGCGACTGGAAGATCCTGGCGGACTACCCCGACCACGAACAGCGCGAAATCACCGGATTCACCAGCAAGGCGGATGCCGACGACTGGATCAACGGCGATCGCAAGATCGCGTGGCTCCGTTCCCAGGGCTACGCCAAGTGACGTAGCTGTCGCGCGCAACAGCGGCGTTCACGGGCGGTCGCAAGATACCTCATCGTGAAACCTGTGGTTCAGACCGCGTTGTTGACACTTCAGTAACCCAACGCATCCAAGCTCCCCTTGGTATCGTTGCGTTGGAGTATCCCACAGTGCTGGATTTTCACGAGCTGCGTGAACTCGCGGCCGATGTTCGCGTGTTTGTTGATGTCGCCGAAGACAAGGCCGAGGCGCTCAAAGCCGTCATCGCGGCCTATGACGTCGTGTTGGCAATCTTCCCTTCCGAAGAGGGCATGGGCCTTCATGTCATCAAGGGCAAGGAGATCCTGGACACGATCGCAAGGTCGCGGACCCATGCGAGCTACAGCCACACGGCGATTGCGGTCCCTGACCTGCAGCATGCACAGGCGCTCAAATACTTGACCGCGCCTGTCGAACAACGGATTGCAGCCTAGGACGGTGAACTCGTGTCCCGGACGCGCTGCAGCGTGCAACGCTGCTGCGCAGAGCCGGCACCCAGCAAGCCACACACTGCACAGCCGATAGATGGGCCCCGGCTCTGCAGCCGCACCGCGGAAGGCGCGCTGCGCTGCGTCCGGGGCAAGAACGCACAGCACGACGCACTGTCGCCGCACAGCTCCCATGGCGATGACGCCCAAGCCCGACTGGCGGGATGCCTCGGCTACTGTATGGTCGGGTGTTTCTCGCGAGGGGCTGATGAAAATTGCCATTGTTATCGCCGGCTTGATCATCGTTGCCGTTGCCGCCACCGTGGCGATCCAGCCAGGCTTTTTGAAGCCTGCATCGCTGTCCATGGTGAAAAAGTCCGACATCCTCGGCTTTTCCCCCGGGATGACATTCGACGAAGCAAACAAGGTCGTCACGCAACGCCGCTACCGCTGCCGCCAGCTTCGCGGGTCCTACGCCCTCGAATGCGCAGTCGATGGCGCCAAGCTCACGATCGATGGCGACGACGTCGACGCCAAGCACCCCATCTGGCGCGTCCATGCGGTGCTGAGTAATCCGGGGCCGCAAGACGCCGCCGTCAAATCGATCTCCGACCAGTTCAACGCCCAGCCGACCAGGGACGCCCGAGAGGGATGGATCTGGACCGTCGGCCGCGGGCTGAAGCTTAGCTACGACGGCATCGCCTTGAAGCTCGTGGACGAGGCTGAGGAGGCCCGGCTCGGCAAAGAAGGATCAAAGCGCTAGGAACCGCTGCGCTGACGTCAATTGAGTGCACTGTCACCGTAATCAAACTTGCCCGATCACGCGTGCGCCACTGTCACTCCGCCTTGATGTTGGCGTCCTTGATGATCTGCTGATACTTCGCCATCTCGGCCTTGATGTAGCCCGCGAAATAATCCGGCGTGGAGCCGAGCGGTTCGAATCCGAGAAGCGCGAAGCGTTCCCTCACCTCCGGCCGCTGCACGATCCTGGCGACCTCGGCTTGAATTGTCGTGACGAGGTCGGCGGGCAAGCCCTTGCCGATGCCATTGAAATCCGCGGGGATCATTCACTCCTGCATGTCCCTGGTCGCGAAGTGACATCCAAACGCCACCAGGGCCAGAGTAAACGATGAGCCGAGCAGAATACGCAGAGCCAGTTCGGTCCCCTCGCTCACATACCTGGACATCGTGCCGGTGCGCGTAACGCTCGGGATGTGCGGCATCGGGCGCTTGAGGAGAACTCGCCAAAAGCACGAGCCACGCGACGGTGCCGCAAATCGCTGCAACCCTCGCAACCTTTCCGAGCCTCTGAAGCCAGCGCTTCATGCCTCCCTCAGCACCTTCAAAACGCTGAGAACGACAAAAGCACCCAGACCGTAGATGAGCGCATTCACGACCCAGGAAATGGCGATACCGATGAAGGTGGGTCCTCCGATCACTCCCCAGAAAAAATATGCGGCGGTGATGCCAGGCCACTCCAGCGAAAGATAAGCGAAGTCGGTCAGCGGCTCGATGGCGAGGAGCACCGCCGAGACGAACCCCCCGATGGCCAATGCGATGAAGAGGTTCGTCTTCACGGAGGGCATCAAAGACCCAGCAGCCCGGCGATAACGGGAATGAGAAAATAGGCGGCGATCCCGAGCAGGCCGCCCACGACAAAGCGTGCAGCGCGGCCGTGAATCTTCGTGTCGAGCCACACACAAATGGCCACCGCAGCCCGTCGCAGCCAGCTACCGATGAGGCTTCCGACGAGATCGAACAGGAGTTCTGCAACGAATGCGGCCATGGCGTTTAGTCGCCCCCACCTTTGGCGGGGTTCAACCGCCGAGGGTTTGACCAATTAGGCGTCGGGATAAGGCGCAAGAGCGGGAATTTGGCGGCAATTGCGGTGACAGTGCACTAAATTCATCCGCCATCGCCCGGCCGGCACTGCGGGTTCAATCCACGCCTAGCGGACATCGCCAATTGAGTGCACTGTCGACGTAATACGTGCGACCGGCATGATAGCCAGACGGCCCAACCGAGACAATTCATGGCATGCAAGAACGTCTATCCATTCGCACTCGCAGTCCTGATGTTCGCAGGTTCGGCTCGCCTATCGGTGTTCGTCACGTGGCTGGGATTTCCCGACGGATTCATGTCTCAGCTGGATCGCGCCGAGCAGCAATTGGCCATCTGCCTGACCTGGTTCAGCCTCGCCTTCGGGATCGGATTCCTTGGCCTCGGCGCATGGTCATTCCGTGCAGATGTGAGGAAGCCACTGATATATGCGAGTATCCTCGTCCTGCTCGTTGCTGCGGGCTCTGTCGCGCTTGATCTGCATTTTCGAAGCTACATGATGGACAGCGCCGGTGGCTGAACGTCCGGCTCTACGGGTTCAGTCCACGCTTAGCGGAGAGCCCAATTGAGTGCACTGTCACCGCAATTTCCGTGGCGGCGAGAGTTGCTGCACTCATGGCAACAGCGTCGCGGAGGAAATCAAAGCCGAGCGCTCGGCAAAGCGTACAGAGGCCACGTCAACGTACTAACGGCGATTCAGTACAGGTAGAAGTACAATCACTCATCCCGCCAGCGCTTGATATCGACCGAACCAGCCCAGAGCGCAACTACGGTGACATAGCAACATTTCAAGCGTTCTGAGGGAAGTATCGGAAGGGGTCATACTACCCACCTTGGCCGCGCTTTTCGACTGTGCCTCGACCCAGCAATAGCGATAGATCTTGGTTGACCTGCTGCTGGTAGCCTTTGTCACCATGAACCGCACGCGCCAACTCAAGCTCGGTTCGGCCGGGACCCTTCTCTATCAGAAACTGCAAAACATCGATCTTGATCATAAGAGCCTCCATTGGAAGAGGCCCACCAATAATCACCGAAAAATGGGCCGCGCTAGTTCACTTGGAGGATTTATTTTGGGGGTTACCATCGCGAAAAGGCGAGGAACATTCCCACCACGACAACTGCGGCGGCAATTCCTAATCCTTGGGCACTGATCTTGATACCCCAGAAACTGATCTCGAACTTATGGTCGGACATAGCACAGCTCTCCATTTGAAAACTTGAGAGCTGAATTGCCGGGGGCAGAAATATGTGGCCCAAAGCGTGACTCACGCGCAAGAGGTAAACTGGGGGAAACGGGGACAAAGTCGAAAAAAGCTTCCAAAAAAATGCGTAACGCATAATTCCTAGCGAAATCCGCTAGTTGATGTTTGCAACATCGCTAATTGGAAGCGGCAAAAATTGCGATGATCGGTGCGAAATTCATAGCGATGATCCGGTGATTCGTACTCACTTTCCGGATTCCGCTCGTTCATGCGATGATACGCAGTCAGGCAATCAACGCAAAACGGTGGCGTGGATGAAAACTGCACTTCTCTTCGGCGCAACCGGCTTCATCGGCTCGCATTTGCTGAGCGACCTGTTGAACAGCCCTGACTATTCGCAGGTCATCGCGGTGGCCCGCAAGCCGCTGGCGGTGAGCCATCCGAAGCTCATGATGCTGGTCGGCGATCTCGCCTCGCTTCCCGCGCTGAAGCCACAACTGGTCGCCGACGAGGTCTTCATCGCGCTGGGAACGACACGCAAGCACACGCCTGACGAGGCCGAGTATTACAAGATCGATCATGATTATCCGCTGTTGGCAGCAGCGATCGCCAAGGGGAACGGTGCGCGGTCGGTGTTTCTGGTCACGGCCGTCGGCGCCAACGCCGGCTCCGGCGTGTTCTATGTCCGGACCAAGGGTGAGGTGGAGCGGGACATTCTCGCGCTCGATTTCGACCACACGCATATCTTCCGCCCGTCGATGATCCTCGGCGAGCGCGACGAGGATCGCCCGCGTGAACGTCTTTTCATCGCGATATGGGGCGTGCTCAATCCGCTGCTGGTTGGCCCAGTCAATCGGTATCGCGGGCTCACCGGCGACCAGATCGCGCACGCCATCGCCAAGGCCGCACGGCATCAAACGGAGAAGATCCGAATCTATCATTGGAACCCCCCCCCCCCCCCCCCGCACTGCTTCGGACGTGACGCAGTCCGAGCCGAACCAACACCCCTCACGCACATTTGCCCCCGCCCCCTGCCCCTCCTCCCCGTTTCCTGCTATCTCCTATCCCCGCCATCCCGGCCCAAAGCAAAACCCCACCCGTTCAAGGGAGCAACAACCATGCGATATCTCCACACCATGCTGCGCGTGCGCAATCTCGATGTCGCGCTGAAGTTTTACCAGGATGCGCTGGGGCTGAAGGAGGTGCGGCGGATCGAGAACGACAAGGGGCGCTTCACGCTCGTCTTCCTGTGCTCGGCTGATGATCTCGAGGCACTGAAGAAGCAGCCCTCGAGCCGCGGCGCGCCGCTGGTCGAGCTCACCTACAATTGGGACGAGGAGAAGTACGGCGAGGACCGCTTCTTCGGCCATCTCGCCTATGAGGTCGACGACATCTACGCCACTTGCGAGAAGCTGATGAAGGCCGGCGTCACCATCAATCGTCCGCCGCGCGACGGCAACATGGCCTTCGTCCGCTCACCCGATCTGCACTCGATCGAGCTGCTCCAGAAGGGCGAGCCGAAAGCGCCGCAGGAGCCGTGGTCGTCGATGCCGAACACCGGCCACTGGTAGGGCCTTTTCCATAGGAACAAGCCCTCGCCGCGCACGTTCACTCCTCGACAAGATGATTGGAGGAGGACGCAATGGGACGAGGATTGTTGTTGTGGATGCTGGGCGTGCCCATCCCGGTGATCATTCTGCTGTGGCTGTTCTTCGGCCACTGACGAGCTGGTTCAACCTGCAATGAAAGCTCTGCCCATGGCGGAGCTTTTTGCATGAGGGGCGCGCCGCAATCGCCGTCGTACGGCACAGGAAATTCCGCTATCACCCGCGTAGCGGTGGACTCGTAGCCCGGATGGAGCGACGCGCAATCCGGGGTCTGTTCGCGTGGTGAGACCGACCCGGATTACGCTTCGCTCCATCCGGGCTACGACGCTACGACACCGAACAACGCCGCGGGAGGAGCTTCATGCCTGACACCAAGCTGACGATCTGGGGCCGCGCCAATTCGGTCAACGTGCAGAAGGTGCTGTGGTGCCTCACCGAGCTCGGCCTGCCCTACGAGCGCATCGATGCCGGCATGCAATACGGCAAGACCCGCGAGGCCGAATATCTCGCGATGAACCCGAATGCGCGGATCCCGACGCTGGTCGAGGGCGACTTCGTGCTGTGGGAATCGAATTCCATCATGCGCTATCTCTGCCTCGCGCATGGACGCGGCACGCCGATCTATCCGGACGCGCCGAAGCTGCGCACCTCCATCGACCGCTGGCTCGACTGGACGCTGTCGGCGGTGCAGCCGGTCGATCGCCCGGTGTTCTGGGGCATCGTGCGCACGGCGCCCACTGAGCGCGACATGATCCAGGTGCAGCGCGATGCCGATGCCGCCGCCGAGGTCTGGGCGATTGCCGATCGCCTGCTCTCCACGCGCCGCTTCATGGAGGGCGAGCAGTTCACGCTCGCCGACATCGCGATCGGCTCCTATGCGCGGCGCTGGCTCGGCGTCGAGGGCATCGCCCGGCCGGCGCAGCCGAACCTGACGCGCTGGCTCGCCGAACTCGGCAAACGCCCCGGTTTTGCACAGTTTGTCGCGCCGCCGATGTCGTGAGCCGCTGATGCGGCTTAAGCTGCGATAAGCGCGCGATGAATCGCCGTTCTGGCGCAGGCGGCCGGCGTCACGCCCGCACTTGACGGCTACTGTGCATGGGGTTGTTTTCGCGGTTTTTTGTTTGCAGAGCGTTTTCAAGCGAAGTGGATACCGGTTCGCGTGAAGAAAACGCGTCCGAACAAGGCGCCCTAGCCCCAGCCGCGCTCGACCAGCAGCACGCCGATGATCAGCACCAGCGTCACGACCGCGGTGGCCAGCCGCGCGGTCCAGCTCAGGCCGCGGCCAACCCACCACAGCAGCGCGCAATACATCACCACGGGGACGACGATATCGAGGCGCAACAGATCCGGCGGCATGCGGCTCAACGCCGGACCGCGGCATCGCCGCGGATCGAGCCGCCGACCTTCACGCAGGTCCCGGTTGCCTCGACCATGGTGAAGCCAAGTCCATACGCGGCGCAGGAATTCGCCTTCGCCGTCCCGCCCGTACCCTTCAGCGGCAAGGTCTTGCCCGCCTGCAGCCGCTCGGCGGCCGGGAGGCGCGGGCGATCGGCCGCGGCCGCGGACGTGGCCAGCAACGAGATCAGGATGAGGAGCGGCGTACGCATCCCGGCGTTCTAGCCCGGCGAGGCGCCACGCGCCATGCGGGTAGCGCCAGGGCGATGTCAGATGAACTTGATGCCGGCCGACTTGCCGCGGCGCCAGACCACCTGGCAG
This sequence comes from Bradyrhizobium sp. CCBAU 11361, assembly GCF_028128935.1. NCBI lineage: Bacteria > Pseudomonadati > Pseudomonadota > Alphaproteobacteria > Hyphomicrobiales > Nitrobacteraceae > Bradyrhizobium > Bradyrhizobium sp. CCBAU 11361. The sequence continues at coordinate 116,177 of NZ_LBJZ01000191.1, read as the reverse complement.
TTCCGCCCGGTGCGGGCATCGCGCGCGAAGGCCAGCCGGATCACGCCCGGAAGCTGGCTTGCATCCTCGTCCAGGGTGATCTTGGCGCCCGAGCTCGAGATGTCCTGGACCAGGCAATGCCGCGCCGCGAATCCGCCCTCGAGCGTGATCCAGGCGTGCTGCGACAGCAGCTTGCGGGCTGCGCGCTTCTTGGGCGGTGGCATTGGCGTGAAATCTCCCGCTCCAGCGCTATCTCAGAGACCCCTAAGAAACCGTTGAAATCGGCTCCGAATCATCCCCTTGACCGCGCTATCCACGGTTCCAAAAGACCGTTCCCGAACGGCTTGCCCACGGGCCGAAAGGCCACTATACGTTCGCCCGCTGCAAGCCGCCGGGCACGACTCGAGCGGCGGCGGCCGTGCCGTTAAAAGCGGCGGGGCTTAGCGTTTGCTCCCTTCGTCTATCGGTTAGGACGCCACCCTTTCACGGTGGAGAGAGCGGTTCGATTCCGCTAGGGAGCGCCATCCGCGCGCGACGACGTGCGGGCAAGGCGGCGACAATCACCGCCATACCCGTGAACCTCCCCGGCCCTCACCTCCGACCAACATCCGATCGGAACCGGTGCAGGCCCATGGAACAGCCCAAATCCCCCTCGGACGGCCAAGCCGGCGTTGCCTCGCCGGCCCCGCCGCCCTGGATGCACCGCACGACGTCTTACGCACCGGACCGGCGCGCCAGAATGCTGGAGCACATGGCGCGGGCCAGATCGCTTCCGCAGCGCCAAGTCGCGACCGCGCCGGAGCTCTCGCGCGCGAGCGGCAAGGACATTCTCGGCGATGCCTACGGCTACGCGGTTCTGTTCGGGCTGATGGCCCTCCTCTTCATGTCGCGCATTCCGCTCTACCTCGGCGCCTTTCTCTTCTTGGCCGACGGTGAGCGCATCGAACGCGCGCTCGCAGCGATCGGCGTCCGGCTCGAGCCCGGTGCGGTCGGACCCGACATCATCAAGAACTTCGCATACCTGTTCGGATGGCTCGCGCTGCTCGCGTCCCTCAAAGGCACCGTAGCTGCCTGGCTGGTGCCGTGGATACCCCCGGCCGAGTCGTGGTCGTTCCTTGCCGGCATCGCCCTCGCGCTCGCCATGGTCGAAGCATTCGCAACGCGCGCGCTGCGGCGCGCATTGCCGTGGCTCGGATTGGAGATCGGTGCGGAGAGTCCGGCCTGGACGACGATCAGGCTCCTCATCGCTGTGGCCTTGCTGGCTTGTCTCGTTCTGCTCGGATCTCTCTGAACGCCACGGCCGCACCGTCGCTCTCAATGTTGTGAATTCGCGTGCCCCGTAATCGGGACCTTATGCCGCTTGTCCAGGTGCATGACCGAGCCGCGCGTTTACCGGAAATTTACCCCTGCTCATGAGCGACGGTATCATTTGCTTAGACTTTGACCGCTACCGTTGAATTACGGAAATACTCCGCAACCCGATTGGCACTGATGTCCGTCGCAGAATTCCTCAGGCAGCGTGCAGTGGAAGTCACCGTGAGCGGCAGCTACTCGCTGCCGCGCTGGTACGATTGCGAGGGCAAGCTCCGCACCTTCGCCTGCCGGACCAAGCGCGTCTCGCCGTTCCGCATGATCGTGGACGTGCCGGTCGTCGGCAAGATCGGCGAGCGCGTGACCTCCTATTTCCAGGATTTCGGCGAATTCCAGTGCACGATCAGCGCGACGCTGAAGTCGGGCTTCCTGATGGAACTCGACATGACGCGGGCGCGGCGCGCCTGGATGTCGGAGAAGCTGACTTGGCTCGAGAAAAAGCAGAAGGACGCCAACGTCCAGGAACTGCGGAATGACGCCCGCTTCGTTCCGCAGGTCTCGCACACCTTCCTGACGCTCGCCGACGGCAGCATCCATCCCTGCTTCATCATCGACGTCTCCACGGCCGGCGTCGCCATATCCTGCGAATACGACCCGCCGGTCGGAACCGCGCTTGCGGTCGGCGCCTGCGTCGGGCGCGTCATCCGCAAATTCGACAACGGCTTTGCGGTCAAATTCGCCGTGAAGCAGCAGCGGGACGACCTCGTCCGCCTGATCGTGCGCTCGCCCCTGCAACAGTCGGCCTGAGCCGGCCCGGCTGCATCTTAACTCTTTCTTAACTAAATACTGGAGGTGGCAACCCCTGCGCGATAGGGTGTGACCCAGTCCGTCCGCAATCATTGCTAGCCTATTTGGAAGTCCCGAATGACTATCGCTGACGCTGAGTTCGTCCAGGCAGAGACCACTCCGAGCGCGCCCACAGCCGCCAAGCCGCAGCTTCCCCCCGGTGTCGTGACCGAGGGACCGCTCGTCAAAGCCAAGCTGCGCGAAAGCTATCTCCTCCTCGGCATCCTCTACGTCGGCGCGATCGCGGGCATCATCTGGGCCGTCACGCAGGGCATCGGCAAGGTGGAGCTGTTTACGTTTGCCTGGATGTTCGCGCTGACGACATTCGGCATCGGCGCCGGCATGCACCGCCTGTTCGTTCATCGCAGCTTCCGCACCGGCCCGATCATGCGCGTCTTCTTCTGCGCCATTGCCCAGATGGCGGTGCAGGGCTCGATCGCCAAATGGGTCGCCAACCACCGCCGCCATCACCTCTACGCCGACGACGTCGGCGACCCCCACAGCCCGCAATTCGACGGCTTCGGCAACCGCTATGTCAGCGCGTTCAAGGGCTTCCTGCACGCCCAGGGCAGCTGGGTGTTCGACCAGGCGACCACCGACAACGAATACTATGCCAAGGACATCCTGGCCGATCCGATCGCGATGTTCTTCGTGCGGACGCGCTGGGTCTGGTACGGGATGTCGGCCGTGTTCATCCCCGGCGTCATCGGCTACGTTTTCGGCGGCCTGCACGCCATGATCGGCTGCGTGCTGTTCTCCGGCCTGCTCCGCGCCTATCTCCTGATCCTCGTCAGCCAGCTCACCGGCTCGGTCTGTCACGCCTACGGCTATCGCCGCTTCGAGGTCGACGACGCCTCGACCAACGAGTTCGTGACCACGATCCTCACCTTCGGCGAGGGCCTGCACAACAACCATCACCGCTTCCCGCGGGACGCCTATCTCTCGCACGCCTGGTGGGAGATCGATCTCAACGGCCTGATCATCTTGGGCATGGAGAAGATCGGCCTCGTCCACGACGTCTTCCACGCCTCGCACCGCCAGCTTGAGCTGGCATCCGAAGCGGAAGCGCAGGCAGCCACGACGACGCGCTGACCGGCAGGCGGCGGCCGTCCTCCGGCCGTCTTGCCTCCGCATCGCTGCCCTATCGCGGCCCCATTGCGGGATCAGCTTTTGAGGGTCTGTGCCTCGCGCCGGACCTCATTTGCAGACTTGCGATCGGGGGACCGAATGGCAGTCGACAAGATCACAGTCGATAAGATCAGAGTCGATAAGATCACCTGGGACAGGGTCGGCCGGGTTACCGAGCCCGGACGCTACATCTACACGTTCGGCTGGCTCACCATCACCGCCGGCGATCTCGAGATCTGGAAACGATACCCGCAGGCCGCGTTCACGCTGCTCGCGCAGCACGCCGAGCCGGACGACGCGTCCACCGGCGAGGAATTTCACCTCGGCGCCTTCGACATCGCCCCCGAGGCGCCGCTGCCGTTCACGACGCACTGAAGGCTGCAAGCGGCCCCGACCGCCCTGCCGCGACGCGCCGATTCGAGCCCCCGCAGGCAGCGTCTGGTGGAAGGCGCGGCTGCACTGGACGCAGTCCATTGCGGGAACGCATGGCATGCACGTTGCTTAACAATCGCCATGATGCATGTCGCCGCCGTCGATCAAGCCTTCCTGCTGCTGCTGGTCGTGTTCTGCCTGGGCTCGTGCCTCGTGCGCGTCTTCTGGGAGCTGGAGCAGGTGCGGGCGCGCCGTACCGCCACATCGCCCCGCCGGCGCACAAGGAAGCATGACTAGGCCATCGACCCGGCCGCGCGTTGTCCCCGCGGACGCAACGCCACCTGCCGGACCCGCCGTCGGAGACGTGCATCGTGAATCGAAGAAACCTGGGCATTTCCTTGATTTGACTTACCAATCGCAGCTCGATCCCGGACGTGCGATTGCAACCACCCATGACCGACACACCCGACAGGCAATTGATGGTACTTGCATTCGATCCCTGCGGTGGTGCGGATGAACGGGAGCTATCACGCGCGTTAAGCGAGGCGACAGCAAGCGCATGACACATGGTCGCAGCGGTAAATGTAGATAAGCGGATCAAGGGAACCTATTTTCGGCGCCAATGTATCTGATTGAAGCATTACCCACCGTTATCGGAACTGCTGCCATCGCCCCGGCGCTGCTGATGCTGTGGCTTGTCATTGCCGCCGAAGAGCGCCCGGGACCACCGGCCCAGGTCTGGACCGCGTTCCTGCTCGGCGCGGCCAGCATCTCCCTGTTGGGCCTCGCCCGCGCCCCCTTCGCCAAGATGGTCGCAGCCCCCGACAATCCCTGGGCGGCGCTCGCCATGCATTCGATCTTCGGCGTCGCGCTGCCCGAGGAAGCCGTCAAGGTGGTCGCCATCGTGCTGGTCTCCTCGACCAAGCGGCGGACCTTCGCCAATCCGATGGACACCGTGGTCTATGGTGCCGCCGTCGGCCTCGGCTTCGCCGCCTACGAGAACCTCGCCTATCTCGTCCAGCACGCCGAGATGTGGCGCTCGCTGGCCGCCTTGCGCAGCGTCTTGACCGTGCCGTTCCACGGCGCGCTCGGCATCATCGCCGGCGCTTACCTGACGATCGCGCGTGCCGGTACGGCGCTGGGTGCGAACCGGCACCATCGCGACTGGGCTCGTCTCTCCAGCCGCCTGCTGATCTTCGCCGGCCCGCTCGCGCTGCATTCGGCCTTCGACTTCCCACTGCTGACCCTCCAGCGCATGCCGGATCTGGACCCGACGCTGCGGATGTGGCTGGGCGCCGCGAGCCTCCTGATCGGCTTCAGCTCGATCGCCTTCGCCATCCGCCTGGTGCGGCGCGTCGCGCGCCACCACGCGCCGCGGACCGATGTCGCGCGGGAGCGGCTCAGCCAGCTGCGCCGGATGTGGGCGCTGCTGCTCGCCGGCGGCGGCGTCGGCTTTCTCGGCCTCGCCTTCGTGCTGACCTCGATCCATCACTGGCTGATCAACCCCGAGCGCAATCTGACGCTGGCTCTGATCCCGATCGGCTTCGTCTCGATCCTGCTCGGGCTTGCGCTCCTGATCGTCACGATCGCGATCTACATTCTCGGCCGCAACCGCGTTCGCACCAGCGGCGAAGGTTTTTCGTCAGCGCACGGCGGCGGCTGAACCGCGGGATGGCAAGCGCGGCGTGCGCATACTAGATTGAGCACGCATCTCTCGATCTGGAGCCTGCCGATGCCATCGCCTGAGGATCTTTCACGGCTGCAATCCGCGATGAGCCGGACGGTGAAGGCGCATTGGAAGGCCTTCCTGTTCGAGGGCATCCTGCTCGCCGTCCTCGGCGTCGCCGCACTGATCCTGCCGCCGCTCGCAAGCCTTGCCATCGCGATCTTCCTCGGCTGGATGTTCTTGATCAGCGGCATTGGCGGGCTGATCGTGACCTACTGGGCGCGCAGCACGCCGGGCTTCTGGTGGTCGCTGATCTCGGCCGCGCTGGCCGTGCTTGCCGGCATGCTGCTGCTGGCGCGGCCAATGCAGGCGGTGCTGACGTTGACCATCGTGCTCGGCGCCTATTTCCTCGCCGAGGGCGTCGCCACCATCATGTACGCACTCGAGCACCGCCGCGAGCTCAGCGGCCGCTGGTCGTGGCTCCTGATCTCGGGCCTCGTCGACATCGCGATCTCGTTCATGGTGATCACGGGGCTGCCGAGCTCCGCGGAATGGGCGATCGGCGTGCTCGTCGGTATCAACCTGCTGTTCGGCGGCGCCACCCTGATCGGCATGGCGCTGGCGGCACGCGACAGCAACACCTGAGACGCCTCGTCGCGCCTGTGCCGTTTTGGGGGGTGACAACCCGCCAATGGCACGCTATATGGCCTCCCATGATCACCGTTGCCACCAGCTATTTTTGGTACTTTAGCTACGACAGCTCGCTGGCGGCAGGAGGATCGCGCTCAATCTGAAATATTGAAGCAAACGTCCGAACAGCCGCCAGACCTGGCGGCTTTTTTATTGGCCGGCAGGTTCAAACAAACAGGAGCCCGCCGTGCTGAGCACGACCGACGATCTTCGTATCCGCGAACTGAAAGAGCTGAGCACGCCGGATGAGGTGATGCGGGAGGTCCCGCGCACGCTCACCGCAACGCGTGTGGTGATGGCGGCGCGCAACGCCATCCACGCCATCCTCACCGGCCAGGACGACCGTCTGCTGGTCGTGGTCGGCCCCTGCTCGGTACATGATCCCAAGGCCGCGCTCGACTATGCCGAGCGCCTCGCGAGCTTGCGCGAAGATCTCGCCGACCAGCTCGAGATCGTGATGCGGGTCTATTTCGAGAAGCCGCGCACAACCGTCGGCTGGAAGGGCCTGATCAACGACCCCGATCTCGACGGCAGCTTCGACATCAACAAGGGCTTGCGGCTGGCGCGCAACGTGCTGTCGGCGGTTAACAATCTCGGCCTTCCGGCCGGCGCCGAATTCCTGGACATGACGACACCGCAATACATCGCCGACCTCGTGTCCTGGGCCGCGATCGGCGCGCGCACGACCGAGAGCCAGATCCATCGCGAGCTGGCCTCCGGGCTGTCCTGCCCGGTCGGCTTCAAGAACGGCACCGACGGCAACGTGCGGATCGCGGCGGACGCGGTGAAGTCGGCCGCGCATCCGCATCATTTCATGGCGGTGACCAAGCTCGGCCGCTCGGCGATCGCCTCGACCGCGGGCAACGAGGACTGCCACATCATCCTGCGCGGCGGCAGCACGCCGAACTACGACGCGGCAAGCGTCGCGGCGGCCTGCAACGAGCTGGCGAAATCCGGCGTCGCGCCGCTGGTGATGGTGGATGCGAGCCATGCCAACTCGAGCAAGAAGCCGGAAAACCAGCCGCTGGTCATGGCCGACATTGCCGGCCAGATCTCCGGCGGCGAGAACCGCATCATGGGTGTGATGATCGAGAGCAATCTCGTCGCCGGCCGCCAGGACGTGGTTCCGGGCAAGCCGCTCACCTACGGCCAGAGCATCACCGACGGCTGTATCGACTGGGCGACCACGGCAACCGTGCTCGAGCAGCTCGCCGATGCGGTCGAAATCCGGCGCAACGCGCAGCGCGCGGGGCTGCACGAGCGCTCGGCGTAAGGCCAAAGCAAACGCGGGCGGGGCGAGCTGTCGCGCCCTGCCCGCACCGACGCGGCCTAGCAGCCGCGGCAGATGCTCTTGATCTTCTTGTCGAGCGCCTGGTTTTCCTTGCTGAGGGGATCGTTCGGATCGCTCAAATTCTTCTCGTTCGGCACGTCGCCGGCGCGCGGCTGCCGATGACCGACGGGTGCAGGCGGCAAATTGCCCGCCGACGGTCCCGACGTGGTGGTGGTCGATCCCTTGCTGCCGGTCTGCGCGACTGCCGCGCCGCCGAGCAAGACCACGAGCGACACGGCCACGATGATCCTCTTCATTTCCGTTCCTCCATGCTCAAACCGGCGTCCACTCCGTCACCACTCACGTCTCGGGCGGATAGAGATGAACGTCACCGCAATAGTCCACGATACGATAGCGCGTTTCCGTCGCCGCTTCACGTGCATCGGGTGCGGTATTTTGTGCCGCCAACACATAGTTCGGCCCCACCGGCGACTTGCCGGCGCCCCCGGGAATATCGATGACGTATTCAGGCTGACACAGTCCTGACACCCGTCCGCGCAGCTGCCGCATCAGCTCCTGCCCCTCCGCCAGCGTGGTGCGCAGATGCGCGGTGCCCGGTGCGAGATCGCCGTGATGCAGATAGTACGGCTTGATCCGGCATTCGACGAAAGCTCGCATCAAATCCGACAAGGCCGTGACGCTGTCATTGACGCCGCGCAAAAGCACCGACTGGCTGACCATGGGGACGCCGGCATCGACGAGCCGCGCGCAGGCGGCGCGCGCGGCCTCCGTCAGCTCGCGTGCATGGTTGGCATGCAGCGCAACCCAGGTGGTCGCGCCCGTAACCTTCAGCGCTGCGACCATCTCGTCGCTGACGCGCGCGGGGTCGGCGACGGGCACGCGGGTGTGAAGGCGGATGATCTTGACGTGATCGATGCCGGCGAGATCGGCCATGATCTCGCCCATGCGACGCGGCGACAGCATCAGGGGATCGCCGCCGGTCAGGATCACCTCCCAGATCTCGTCGTGCGCGCGGATGTAATCAATGGCAGCACGATAAGCGCTGTCCGAGAGCGTGTTGTCCTTGCCGGGTCCGACCATCTCGCGGCGGAAGCAGAAGCGGCAATAGACCGCGCAGACGTGAACGAGCTTGAACAGCACGCGATCGGGATAGCGATGCACGATGCCGGGCACCGGCGAATGCGGGTGATCCCCGATCGGATCGACGCTCTCGCCCGGCTGCATCTCGAGCTCCGCGGCGGTCGGCACGAATTGGCGGGCGATGGGATCGTCGGGATCGGATGTGTCGATCAGCTCGACCAGCGCCGGCGTGATCGCGACCGCATAGCGCGCGGCAACGCGCTCCAGTGCCGGCAGGGCCGCGGCAGGCGCGAGGTGCTCGGCTACGAGCTCGGCCGGCTCACGCAAGGTGCGTGCAAGATTGGTCTTCGTCATGTCTCACTTGGCGTTTCATTTGCAGGGGGCGTCCACACCACCTGATCAATCCGTGTTGCGCCGCTGGCCAGCATCACCAGCCGGTCGAAGCCGAGCGCGACGCCGCTCGCCTCCGGCATTGCGGCGACCGCGGCCAGAAAGTCCTCGTCCAGCGGATAGGCCTCGCCGTAGCGACGCTGCTTCTCCGCCATCGATTCCGTGAAGCGCCGGCGCTGCTCTTCGGCGTCGGTCAGTTCGCCAAAACCGTTAGCGAGTTCGACGCCGCAGGCATAGACCTCGAACCGTTCGGCGACCCTGGGATCGCCGGCCTTCACGCGCGCCAATGCCGCCTCTGGAGATGGGTATTCGAACAGAATGGTCAAACGCCCCTGCCCCAGATGCGGCTCGACATGCTCGACCAGAACCTTGCTGAAAATGTCGGACCAGGTGTCGTCCCCGGCCACCCGGACCTTGCCGGCGGCCATTTGGGCGAGCGCGGCACGGTTACCCTCGTCGCCCGAGATTGTCGACAGCAGGTCGATGCCGGCGAACCGTTGGAAGGCGCCTGCGACCGTCAGGAGCTCCGGCTCGGCGAAGGGGTCGGCGGTCCGGCCGCGGAAGGAGAAGGTCCCGATCCCGGTCGCCTGCGCCGCGCGGGCGATGACCACGACGGTGTCGGCCATGATAGCGTCATAGGGCGCACCGGCCCGGTACCATTCCAGCATGGTGAATTCGGGCAGATGCAGGTCGCCGCGCTCGCGGTCACGGAACACCCGGGCAAACTCGAAGATTCGGGGCTCGCCGGCCGCCAGCAGCTTCTTGCAGGCAAATTCCGGGGAGGTCCGCAAATAGCGGCTGGCCCGGCTGCCGTCGGGCCGCACGATCTCGGTTCGGGGGGCGTGCAGATGGGTCTCATTGCCCGGGGAGACCTGAAGAACGGAGGTTTCGACTTCCATGAAGCCCTGCTCGGCGAAAAAGCCCCGTAAAGCCCCGGTGACGGCTCCCCTCGCCTGGAGGAACGGCCGCCGGTCGAGGTGCCGCTCAGGCGACCAGAACGGCGAAATCGGCTTGTCCCCAGCCATTAACCGACCACCCCAACCATCAGCAAAGTGCTGGCATCCAACGGCAAAATCAGTATGTTGCGGCCCGAAACGGGCGCCGAGGTCTGATTTGAGGCCCCAAGTCCCCCATCAATTTGACCACGTCCTGGCCGGAGCCGGGCCAAGCAAGCAGGAAATACAGCTTTGAGAGTCATCGCCAGTTCTATTCGCAAGGGCAACGTGATCGAGCAAGACGGCAAGCTCTATGTCGTCGTGAGCGCCGAGAACATCCATCCCGGCAAGGGCACCCCGGTCAGCCAGATCGAAATGCGCCGAATCTCGGACGGGGTAAAGATCTCCGAGCGCTACAAGACCACCGACCAGGTCGAAAAGGCCACGATCGAAGAGCGCAACTTCACCTACCTCTATGAAGATGGTGACGGCTACCACTTCATGAACCCCGAGAGCTACGATCAGGTCCAGGTCTCCAAGGACGTGGTCGGCGACGCGGCCGCCTATCTTCAGCCAGACATGACCGTCAAGCTGTCGACCCACGACGTCAACGTGGTCTCGCTCGCGTTGCCGCAGCGCGTGACGCTGGAAGTGGTCGAGACCGAGCCGGTGACCAAGGGCCAGACCGCCTCCTCCTCCTACAAGCCCGCGATTCTCTCCAACGGCGTGCGCACCACCGTGCCGCCGCACATCGCGGTCGGCACCCGTATCGTGGTGATGACCGAAGACGGCTCCTACTCCGAGCGCGCCAAGGACTAAGCCAGGGATCGAGGATCGGAACAGGTACCGCCGGGGGGCGAGACAGTGGGTAGGAAGAGGCTCCGCTTCGTCTCGCGTGTTCTGGCGTCGCTTTCGCTCCTCGTTGCCGCTCCGCTGGCTGCGGATGAGTTCCGCAGCCCCTCGCTCACGGCCCTGCGCGTCGATTGGCGCGCAGCGCTCGACCAGCTCCGCACCGAGATCAACAGCCACCCCCGGGCCGCGGACGATTTCATCTTCGTGCCCCGCCGTTCCGTGCCGCGCTACGATCCGCGCGCGATGCCGGCGCTCGTGCAGCTCAACGCAATCTCCTCGCAATTCTTCACCGGCATTGCCCGCAGCTCCGTGCCCGTGCTGTTGCCGTTCGACGCCGGCGCCTATCGCGAGGCCCAGCGCAACGGCGCGCCGTCAAGCCTGTCGCTGTCGCGCTACCAGGCTGATTTCAACCCCGTCGACGTGTTCGACGCCGGCCCCGCCGGATACAGCGCCAGCTTCTCGCTCGAACCCGGCGCCGGTGACGGCATGCCGACGCGAGTCTTCGCAAGACCGGTCGAGGTGCAGATCACGGGCTCTGCGCTGCTCTATGACGTCGCCGACCCCGCCGGCGGCAAGGGCGAGCCGGTCAAGCCGCTTGCTGCCCTCTATCCGGACCTGCGCAGGTTCATCCGGGAAGGCTATGTGCGCTACGCCTTCACCCGCTTCGGCGTCGCCTATGTCGTCTCCATCCAGTGCCTGGACAGCGTCGCAAAACCGCGGCGGCTCGCCTGCAAGGAGGCCTATCCGGTTGCCGAACGTTTCCTGAAGGCGCTGCGCGTCGCCGGCGGCCAGCGCATGCGGCCGCTGATGGACGTTGCCTCCGACATCATCGATCGTCCCTCGGGGCGTTCGGCCGATTTCAGCTACCGGCCGAGCGGCGACATCATCCCGAACAGCGGCTACCACAACAAGAGCGGCCATCCGGACGTGATGGCCTATGCGCAGATCCGCTTCCCGCTGGAGAAGGCGCCCGCTTTCGTGCGCTCGCAGTCCTACGGCAAGCGCGACAAGAGCGACGGTCCGACTGCCTATCCGTGGCGCGACAATTTCTGCGAGTCCCGCAGCTTCGAAGTCTGGCAATGCGGCGGCGGTTACGGCCACCAGGGCGAGGACATCCGCGCCGCCGAGTGCCCGCCGCCAGGCGAGGGCCGCGCCCCCTGCGATCCCAAGCAGCGCGCCGTCGTCGCCGTGCGCGACGCCATCGTGATCCGCGCTTCCAAGGACCAGGCCGCGACGCTCGAGATCAACAGCCGCACCGAGCATATGCGCTTCCGCTACATGCACATGAACCCGCAGGCGATGAACGCCGACGGTTTGCTCAACGGCCGCATCGTGACCGAGGGCGAGAAGATCGGCGTGGTCTCGAACTATCTCGATCATCCCGCCGGCACGTCGATGCACCTGCATTTCGACGTCCAGGTGTTCACCCGCGACGGCTGGATCTGGGTCAGCCCCTACGTCACGCTGGTCTCCGCCTATGAACGCCTGATCCGCGCCCGCGGCCGCGAAGTCGGCCCGGAGATCGCGGGCACTCCGCAGCCCGTCGCACATGCGCTGCCCGAGGATGTGATCAAGCCGGACCCGCGCGAGGGCTCGAGCAGCGAGGATAATTGAGGCAGCTCGCGCCTCACCGCGCGGCGCGCCTCGACGACGATCCTATGACGCCCCCTTTCGGCGCACGAGGCTTGTCTGGATCGAAGTCCGGACCTCCGCGAACGGCCTGGCCTTCTCTGGCCCCAGAATTGCTTGGCTTCCGGCAAGCAAACTGTGGAAAGGAAAGCACATGCGTTGTCTCACCGCGGCGGTCATTGCGGCCGTCGCATTCGCCGTGCCGGCTCATGCGCAGGAATTGACCGGTACGCTGAAGAAGATCAAGGACACCGGCGCGATCACGCTCGGGGTGCGCGACAGTGCCGTGCCTTTCAGCTATATCGACGAGAAGCAGAAGACCGTCGGCTACGCCATCGACATCTGCATGAAGATCGTCGAGGAGATCAAGGCCGAGCTGAAGCTGGACAAGCTCGCGGTCAACGAAAACCTCGTGACGTCGTCCAACCGTATTCCGCTGATGGCGAACGGCACCATCGACCTCGAATGCGGCTCGACCACCAACAACGCCGACCGCCAGAAGCAGGTGTGGTTCACCAACACGCATTTCCTCACGGCGAGCCGCTTCGTGTCGAAGAAGGCTTCGAAGCTCGACCAGGTCGACGACCTCAAGGGCAAGGCCGTCGTCTCGGTCGCGGGCACCACCAACATCACCCAGCTCAACAAGGCCAACGCCGCCCGCTCGCTCGGCATCACCGTCATGAATGCAAAGGACGTCCCCGAGGCATTCCTGATGGTCGAGACCGACCGGGCCGAGGCCTTCGTCATGGACGACATCCAGCTTGCGGCCATGATCGCTTCATCGAAGGACCCGTCGCTTTACGCGATCAGCTCCGGCGCCTTTTCCGATCCCGAGCCCTACGGCATCATGCTGCGCAAGGACGATACGGCGTTCAAGGCGGTGGTCGATCGCGCGACTGCAAGACTCTACAAGAGCCCGGAGATCGAGAAGATCTACAACAAATGGTTCATGGAGCCGGTGCCGCCGCGCGGCCTGAACTTCCACGTGCAGATGCCGGTGTCGATGAAGAAGTCGTTCGAGCACCCGTCCGACAATCCCGATCCGGCGTCGTACGGGGGCTGATTAGATCGCAGAGCACCCCAATTGCGTAGCCCGGATGAGCGAAGCGACATCCGGGATTCTCACGACGACTGTCCCCGGGTGTCGCTTCGCTCACCCGGGCTACGATCGCTACGAACTAATCCAGAAACGTCGTCAGCTGCGCGCCCTCGTCGGCCACGAACACCGCGATCAGTTCCGCCGGCTCCGTGGCGCTGGCATTCGCCGACACCAGATGCGTCGCGCCGGGCGGCTCGAAGAAGGACTGGCCGACACCAAACGTCTCGACCGGGCCGCCACCGAGCTGGGAGCGGATCTCGCCCTTGGTGACGTAGGCGGTCACCGAGCCCGCGTGGCGATGCGGCCGCGTAAATCCGCCGGGGCCGTAGAAGACGCGCACGATGGTCACGCGCTTGCCCGGCACGTTCGGCAACGCGTAGGAGCCGATCGGCTCGACCTTGTCGAGCGGCGAACTCTCGGCAGCGTTGGCGCAGAGCGGCGCCAACGCGCCTGACGCGACCTCCATCGTCAGCGGCAGCGCCTTGCCGATCGCGAGTGCGCAGGCGAGCCCGCCGACAACGGCCAGCGCCATTGACCGCGACGGCACCGGGCGTTGCGTGGTGGCCAAACTCATTGCTGTCATGACAACCTCCCCTTGTTCCCTTATGGCAATCAGGATGCCGCGGCATTCGTCGCGACCGGCCGCTTCGCCGGCGTCCAGCGATAGGCCGCACCAAACCGGTTCCAGACGTTGATCGAGGCGACCGCCGAGGTCAGGTACATCAGCTCGGTCTCGGAGAATTCGCGCTGCACCTCGGCATAGACCTCATCGCCGAAGCCGTTCGGCAGCAGCGTCAGTGCTTCGGTCCAGGCCAATGCCGCACGCTCGCGCGCCGAGTAGATCGGTGCCTCGCGCCAGACCGCGACCAGATGGAGTTTGTCCATCGGCACGCCGAGCCGCTCCGAGAGCAGAATGTGATGCTGGACACAGAAGGCGCAGCCGTTGATCTGCGAGGCGCGCAACTTGACCAGCTCGAGCAACTGCTTGTCCAGCCCGGCCTTGGCCGCAAGCTGTCCGAGCGCCAGCACCAGATCATAGGCATCGGGCGCGATCCGCTTGAAATCCTCGTATTCGCTGCGGGCGTGTGACATTGCCGTGCACCTCGTGTTATTGTAAGAGTGCTTATACTGTATAAGAGCTCTTATATGACGCGCAAGGCCGTTGACCTCACAAGATCGCAAGGCCCGCGGAAGGCCCCCGCCGCTTCCGACGGCGGTGCCGTTCGCGTGCCTGCCCCAGGGGAAGGCAAACGCGGCGAGGAAGGCTATCTTGGCTACCTGCTGCGCCAGGCCCACGCCGCGGTCCGCCTGACGATGGAACGGACGCTCGCCGATCTCGGCGTGACCTCGCCGCAATTTGCCGTACTGACGATGCTCAACGCCTATCCGGGCCTGTCGGGCGCCGACGTCGCCCGCCTCACCTTCCTCACGCCGCAGACGGTGGGCGTCATCATTCGCAACCTCGAACGCGACGGCGCGATTGCGATGACGCCCCATCCCGTCCATGGCCGCATCCAGCAATGGACGCTGACGCCGCGCGGCGCGACGCTGTTGAAGGCGTGCCGGGAGCGGGTGATCGCGCTGGAGAAGCGCCTCGCACGGAATCTGGATAGCAAGGCGGAAACCTCGGTCCGGCGCTGGCTCGCCGGAATCGCGGCCGATTTGCAGGACGACTAGACCGCGCCGGGACTAGCCCTAGTCGCCGCAGCCTCCGTCGCCGCCATCGGCATCCGAGAAGTCGCTGACGGCGCCATCGCCCTGAATGCCGCGGCCAAAGTTTTCCGCAATGATCATCAGGATCACCACGAACAGCCCTGCGCCGAACGGCCAGGGATTGGCACGGATGATGTCGAACAGCTCCCGCATACGGGCATTTTGCAGGACAAGAGCGAACCGACCGTAAAGCGGCTGAGCAAAAAATCGGGGAATGGCGCTTTCGTGTGCTTGGCCCCACCCGCCCCTCAACACTTTCTTAACTTCACCATCGGGCAGTGCGGCAGGTTGCCTGTTCCCTACGTTCCAGGGACCGGCTCACAGGCGCCATGTTTCCCGCTAGACTGCGCCCATGAAACAAGCTGATTCCTCGGCCAATCACACGCGCCGCACCTTGCTGAAATCCACGCTCGGCACGGCAGCCTTGCTGGCATTGCCGACACGGACCCTCGCCGCGCCGCCGGGCTTCGACGAGTGGCGCGAGTCTTTTCGCGCACGCGCGATGGCGAAGGGCATTTCGGCGGCGACCTGGCAGCGCGCGATGGCGCGGGTCGAGCCTGACATGAGCGTGTTCAAGCAGATGCGCAACCAGCCCGAATTCCACGAGCAGGTCTGGCAATACATCAACCGCCGCGTCTCCGACTGGCGCATCATCAACGGCAAGATCGCGCTGAAGAACAACGAGGCCCTACTCGCGCGCATCGAGCGCGACTTCGGCGTCGAGCGCGGCACGCTGCTGGCGCTGTGGGGCGTCGAGTCCGCCTATGGCGATCCGCTGGTGCAGCAGAACCACATGACGCCGGTGTTTCCCTCGCTCGCCGCGCTCGCCTGGAACGAGCCGCGCCGCAAGGCCTATTGGGAGACCGAGCTGATCAACGCGCTGCGCATCGTCGACAAGGGCTGGAGCACGCCGGAGGAGATGAAGGGCTCCTGGGCCGGCGCGATGGGGCATTCGCAATGGATGCCGGAAGTCTGGCTCAATGTCGGCATCGACTATGACGGCGACGGCAAGGTCTCGCCATTCGGCAAGCCCGACGACGCGCTGGGCTCGACGGCAAAGTACCTCGTCAATCGCGGCAAGTGGCACCGCGGCGAGCATTGGGGCTACGAGGTGCGGGCATCAGGCGACATGAGCGGCAGCCGCACCTATGCGGCATGGCAGGCGGCCGGCGTCGCCCGCGCCGACGGCCAGCCGTTTCCGCAAGCCTCCGCGACCGCGCAGATGTGGACGCCGGTCGCGGGCGGACCGACCTTTTTGCTCGGGCCGAATTTCTACTCGGTGAAGAGCTACAACCCCTCGATGAACTATGCGCTGGCGATCTGCCATCTCGGCGACCGCTGCCTGGGGGCGCCGCCCTTCATCCAGCCCTTCCCCGGTTCCGAACGCGCGCTGACGCTCGCCGAGGTGCAGGAGATGCAGACACGGCTGACCAAGGCCGGGTTCGACACCGGCGGCACCGACGGCCGCGTCGGCAACGACACCATGAAGGCGATCAAGGATTTCCAGCAGCGCGCGGGGATCACGCCGGCGGACGGCTATGGCGGGCTGAAGGTGCTGGCGAGGCTGCGGCAGGGGTCATAGGAGCCCGTCATTCCGGGGCGTGCGAAGCGCGAACCCGGAATCCATCGTGCAGCAAGCGACGCAGAAAAATGGATTCCGGGCTCGCGCCAAGTGGCGCGCCCCGGAATGACACTGTGGGTGACGCGCCCCCTGCCTCAGTGCCTGTACTGCGGCTCCTCAGCATCAAGCTGCCTACGGATCGCGGCCAGATGCAATCGCGCGGATTCGGAATCGCCCTCGCGCATCTGCTTGTAGGTCTCGGCCGCAATCGCGGGATCGACGGCCAGCACCTTGCGCCCCGTCGACATCGCCAGCACCTGCACCTCGGCGGCGCGTTCGAGATAATAGAGATCGTCCCAGGCTTCCGCGATGGTCGGCGCCAGCACCATCACGCCGTGATGCTTCATGAAGACGATGTCGGCATCGCCGACGGCGGACGCGATCCGCGCACCTTCGCGGTTATCGAGCGCAAGGCCGTTATAGTCGCGGTCGACCGCGGTGCGGCCGTAGAATTTCAGCGCGGTCTGCCCGGCCCAGATCAGGGGATCGCCCTCGGTCATCGACAGCGCCGTGGCGTAGGGCATGTGGGTATGGAAGGCGACCTTGGCGCGCGGCAGGCGCTTGTGCATCTCGGCGTGGATGTAGAACGCCGTCGCCTCGGGCACGCCCTCGCCGTCGAGCACGTTGCCGTGGAAGTCGCAGATCAGCAGCTTTGACGCGGTCAGCTCGCGGAAGGCATAGCCGTAGGGGTTGACCAGGAACAGATCATCATGGCCCGGCACGACGGCCGAGAAATGGTTGCAGATGCCCTCCTCAAAGCCGTTGCGCGCGGCCATGCGGAAGCAGGCGGCGAGGTCCTCGCGCGCGGTGCGGATCGCGTCGGTGGCAAGGTCTGGCCGGTTCGAGCGGAATGGCGCTGGCGTGGATGACGAAGAGTGAAGGCTGTGCGCCATGGCGAAGGAAACCCCTGTCGGTCGGAAGCTCCCCGCCTTCTACAGGGCCGGCGCCTGCGCGTCAGCCCCCGCGGGCGCCACCCTGCCCTTCGCAGCCCGCGCGGCGGCCTATTGCCGCCGCGGGACGCCGCCGGCGTTCATGCCGCCGTCGATCACGAGCTCGCTGCCGGTGACGTAGCGCGAGGCATCCGATGCCAGATACAAGACGCCGCTGGCAATCTCCGCAGCCTGTCCGGCGCGGCCGAGCGGCGTGACGACCCGGGCTCGTTCCTCCGGATCGATCGGCGCATTGCCCTGGTTGCCGGTCGCCCCCGTCGGGATCTTGCCCCAGATCGGCGTGTCGATGATGCCGGGATGAACGGAGTTGACGCGAATGCCGTCGCCCACAGCCGCGCACTCCATCGCGATCGATTTCGCAAACAGCCGCACGCCGCCCTTGGTGGCCGAATAGGCCGACAGCCCCGGCGAGCCGCGCAGGCCCGCCAGCGAGGACATCATGACGATCGAGCCGCCGCCGGTCTTGCGCATCAAGGGCAGGCAATGCTTGACCGAGAGAAACACGCCGTCGAGATTGATCGCGTTCTGCTTGCGCCAGTCACCGAGCGTCATGTCGACGATCGAGGGCACGGCAATGCCGATGCCGGCGTTGGCGACGAGCACGTCGAGCCGGCCGTAGCGCTTCGCGATCTCGGCGACGATCTCGATCCAACGCTCCTCGCTGGTGACGTCCTGCTCCAGGAAGATCGCCTTGCCGTCGGCCTTGGTGATGCGCTTGGCGAGCTCGGGCCCGCGCAGCTCGTCGATGTCGGTTGCAATGACGGTAGCGCCCTCGCGCGCAAACAGCTCGACAATCGCCTCGCCGATGCCGGAGGCGCCGCCCGTCACCAGCGCGACCTTGCCCTCAACCTGCCCTGCCATTGTTCACTCCCTTTTTTGTTCTTTGCGTCCGCAATCTTGTACGCCTGATCTCGTCGGATCTTGCGTTATCTAATCACGGACGGCCCCTGGTCCGGTAGCGCGACGTCGATGACGCGGAACTGCACGCGCTCGGCGCCCTGATAGCGGTCGACCGACAACGATCCCGCGACGTGCAGTTGCTGACCGCGATTGGCGACCAGCGCATTGCCGAGCTTTTGTCCGACCGAACGGAACGCGATGCCGTTGACGATGGCGCCGTCGCCCGACTTGAAGCGTAGACGCAGATGCGCCTGGCCGACCTCATCGGCATAGACGAGCTGGTGCGCCGGCAGCGCCAGCACCGCTTCCGGATTGCCGCTGCCAAAGGGCCCTGCGCGGTTGAGCGTGGTCGCAAGCTCCGTCGTCACCGCGCGCGCGGAGACCGCACCGTCGATATAGAGCTCGTTGACGTGGCGCGCCTCGGCGACGTCGCGCGCCAGCGCATTTTCGAGATAGGCGCGGAATTCGGCGAGATTCTCCTTGCGCAGCGTCACGCCCGCGGCCATCGCGTGGCCGCCGCCTTTGAGCAGGATGCCGTCGGTGACCGCCTGCCGCACCGCCTTGCCGATGTCGACGCCGGCGATCGAGCGGCCCGAGCCGGTGCCGATGCCGCCGGGCTCGAGTGCGATGGCAAAGGCCGGCCGCGAAAACTTCTCCTTCAGGCGGGAGGCGACAAGGCCGACCACGCCGGGGTGCCAGCCTTCGGACGCCGTGACGATGACGCCGAGCTTGTCCTCCAGCCCGATTGAGGCCAGCGCCTCGGCCTCGGCCTGTGCTTCGGCGGCCTGCTCGATGACGCGACGTTCGGTGTTGAGGCGATCGAGCTCGGCGGCGATCCGCGCGGCTTCGACGCTGTCGCCTTCGAGCAAGAGCCGCACGCCGAGATCGGCGCGGCCGATGCGGCCGCCGGCATTGACGCGCGGCCCCAGCATGAAGCCGAGATGCCAGGCCTCCGGCGGGCCGTTGAGCCGCGCCACGTCCATTAGCGCGGTGTGGCCGACATGGTCGCGCCGCCGCATCGCGATCAGCCCCTTGGCGACGAAGGCGCGGTTGAGTCCGATCAGCGGCGCCACATCGGCGACCGTGCCGAGTGCGACGTGATGCAGCATGCCGAGCAGATCTGGCTCGGGCATTTCCGCATTCCAGAAGCCGCGTTGGCGCAATTCGCGATTGACCGCGACCAGCGTCACCAGCACGAGGCCGACCGCGGCGAGATGGCCAAGGCCCGAGAGATCGTCGAGCCGGTTCGGATTGACCAGTGCGTCGACCACCGGCAACTCCGTGCCGGCCTGATGATGATCGATCACGACGACGGACATGCCGAGGCGCTTGGCCTCGGCCAACGGCTCGATGCTGGTGGTGCCGCAATCGACGGTGACGAGCAGCGTCGCGCCCTTCGCCGCCAGCCCCCGAACGGCTTCGACGTTCGGGCCGTAGCCCTCGAAAATGCGGTCGGGGATGTGGATCAGCGGATCAAGCCCGCAATGGCGCAGGTGCCAGGCCAGCAGCGCCGCCGAGGTCGCGCCGTCGACGTCGTAGTCGCCGAAGATCGCGACCTTCTCGCCCTTCTGTGCCGCATCCGCGATCCGCTTGGAGGCGGCCTCCATCTCCGTCACCGTGAAGGGGTCCGGCAGCAGCTTTCGGATGGTCGGGTCGAGGAAGTCGGGGACAGCGTCGATATCGACCCCGCGCCCCGCCAGCACCCGCGCCAGCAGTTCCGGCAACTGGTGCCGCTGCACGATGGCGAGCGCCTGGGCCGCCCCACGCGCATCCAGCCGGTCGCGCCAGAGCTTGTCGGTGAGCGAGCGCGTCACCCCCAGGAACGCCTGGGGCGCTTCGACGGGCAAGGCGGTGGCGGGCGGCGTCATGACAAGCGGCTGTCTGTTGGGAACTCGAGGTTCGGGCGATCACGCTAGGCGCGCGGTCACTGGCTTAAGGGGATTGGCCGGGAAACGCCGGCAATTTGCAACGGCCGGGCCGCACAAAGCGGTGGATGGCCGGCCGACAGGCCGGAGTGACTATCATTTGGGCATTCCGTCGAACAGCAAATTAAGCAGGCGTTAGGCGGAATCCTCGAAAAAGAATCGTATTCGATCTGTAAGCGATTGTTCCGGGTTCATTGCAGATCAGGCCTCATTGCCAAGGGAACTCCCCGATGTCTGCTGCGCTGGGTCTGAAAGCCAAGCCGATTGCCGCCGAACCCGTTGACGACGATTCCGACATTTCCGCGCTGATCAACCGCCTCACCGCGGAGGTCAACCAGATCGCGGTCGACAAGACCAAGGCGATCCAGCAGATCACCAACCAGATGAAGATGCTGGCGCTGAACGCGCTGATCGAGAGTTCGCGCGCCGGTGCGCAGGGCGCGGGCTTCGCGGTGGTTGCGCAGGAGGTGCGCGGCGTCGGCCAGCAGGTCGAGACCATCGCGCGCGAGCTCGAGACCCAGCTGACGAAACGCACCGGCGATCTCGTCGCCTCGATCGACCGCATGAGCCAGCGCTCGCGCGGCGAGCGCATGGTCGACCTGTCGCTCAATGCAGTCGAACTGATCGACCGCAACCTCTATGAACGCACCTGCGACGTGCGCTGGTGGGCGACCGACTCCGCCGTGGTGGATTGCGCGGCCTCGCCTGCTCCGGCCGCGGTCACCTATGCCTCGCAGCGCCTCGGCGTCATCCTCGGCGCCTACACCGTCTATCTCGACCTCTGGCTCTGCGACCTCGACGGCAACGTCGTCGCTAACGGCCGCGCCGACCGCTTTCGCGTCGTCGGCCAGAACGTCGCCCACACCAAATGGTTTCGCGAGGCCCGGACCTTGCGCTCCGGCGACGACTATGTCGCCGGCGACGTCGAGAACCAGCCGCTGCTCGGCAACGCGCAGGTTGCGACCTATTGCGCCAGCGTCCGCGCCGGCGGCCAGGCCAACGGCGCGCCGATCGGCGTGCTCGCCATCCATTTCGACTGGGAGCCGCAGGCCCGCGCCATCGTCCAGGGCGTGCGCGTCGGCGACGGCGACAAGGCCCGCGTGCTGCTGGTCGACTCCAATTTCCGCGTCATCGCGTCCTCCGACGGCCAGGGCATTTTGAGCGAGCGCATCTCGCTGTCGCTGAACGGCCAGCGCTCCGGCTTCTATCAGGACCGCTCCGGCACGATGGTCGCCTTCCATGCGACGCCGGGCTACGAGACCTATCGAGGGCTCGGCTGGTACGGCGTGATCATCTGCGGGGCCTGAGGCGAGAGCCGGTCGCCCTGCAAAATCGGACCGGGTCCACCCGCCCGATCAAAAACCGCGAAAACAACCCCATGCACAGTAGCCGGAGGGTTGTTTTCGTTCGTGTTTTGCGTGCGTCAGAGTGCTTTGACACGTCGGGCAAAACAGTGGCATTATGCGACTATTCCGAAATCCAAAAACGCACGGGTTACCCTGGACCGGCCAGCGCCGTGTGAGCGCCCCTCACCTCGCGCCCTCCACAAAGGCGACCGGTGTGCCTTTCGCGACGTGACCTGCGACGCGTTCCGCGTCCCAATTGGTGAGACGCACGCAGCCGTGAGATTCCGCTTTGGAAATCTTGTCCGGCGAAGGCGTGCCGTGAATGCCGTAGCCTTCGGCGGATAAGTTGATCCACACCGTTCCAACCGGATTGTTCGGACCTGGCTTGATGGTAAAGGGCTTGCGTGAACGGACGCCCTTGAAGTGATAGGCGGGATTGTAGCGATAGAGCGGATTCTTGTTGACTTCGGTGACCTTGAGCGTGCCTGAGGGCGACGGCTTGTCCTCGCTTCCCACAGTCGCCGGATAGAAACCGATCAGCGCATTCGTCTTGTCGAACAGCTTTACGGTTTGCCTGACCTTGTCGACTTCGACCCTGTCTGCCTTGGCAGGCGCACCCTCGGCCGCGCTCGCGGTGTCGACGACGGCGATGGTCTCGCCAGCCCGGTCGAAACGGCGCCCGGGATTGAGCGCCGCCAGGAGCTGCTCGCTCATGTGAAATTTCTCGGCCAGGGCTTCGCGCGGACTGGTGAAGCCGAGCTTCGGGATGTCCTTCATGTCCTCCATCCTCGGCGGCAGCTTCTTCAGGAAAGGACCCGACACGTCCTGCTCCGTGATGGTATAGCTCAGCGTGACCGACCGGTCGTCCGCCCGCAGCGCCTTCCAGACCTCCTCCGTCAGAGCGTCCGAACCCGGCAACTGCCGGGCTTCCGCATAGGCGCGCAGCGCCTTCTTCGCGTTCTCGCCGAACCTGCCGTCGATCTCGCCGGGCGAGAAATGCGCCCTGTCCAGGAGCACTTGCAACCGCACGCCCGCCGGGGTCGGCTTCTCGTTCGTGAGAGTTTTCTTCGATGGCTCGGCGGAATTGATGGCGTCCGCGCTGATCTCGGCCGCGAAGGCGGGTGCCGCCGCCAGAACAAGGATCAGAACGATGCAGAATACCCCCGGGCGCGGTCGACCGACCGGGCGCTCATCATCGTCCTTCAACCCGCGATCGCCCATGTGCCAGCTCCGGGATGGAGACATTCACCGAATTGGCAACTCGGCACGACCGCCGAAGTTTCTAGTTTTTCCCGGGGACGACTGGCGCAGCCGACGAGCTAGTGCCCGTGGGCGATCACGCAGCACGGCGCCCGGCCATCTCCGCCGCGAGCAGCAGCGCGGCGCGGCTGGCGCCGATCGATGCGATCCCCTGGCCTGCGATGTCGTAGGCGGTGCCGTGCGCGGGCGTGCAGATCGGGAACGGAAACCCGCCGAGCAACGTCACGCCGCGATCGAAGCCCATCAGCTTCATCGCGATCTGGCCCTGGTCATGATACATCGTCAGCACCGCATCGAAGGCACCGCCCTTGGCGCGCAGGAACACGGTGTCGGCCGGGAACGGCCCCTCCGCGGCAATGCCCTCGCGCTGGCCGGCCGCGACCACCGGCGCAATCATGTCGATCTCCTCGCGGCCGAAATTGCCGCCGTCGCCGGCGTGAGGATTGAGACCCGCAACCGCAATCCGCGGCCTGGCGAAGCCGGCGTTGCGCATGCAGGCATCGGTCAGCTTGAGCGCACGATGGATCCGTTCGCTGGACAGTCGCGCGGCGACGTCTTTGAGCGGGATGTGGGACGTGACCCGTGCGTTCCAGAGCCGGTCCAGCACGTTGAACTCGCTTGCCGCGGTCTTGAGGCCGACCACCTCCGCGGAAAACGCGATCTCGTCGTCGTACTCGGCGCGGGCAAGCCGCATCGCCTGCTTGTTGAAGGGGGTGAAGCAGACGCCATCGACGCGCCTGTCGCGGCCGAGTTCGAGCGCGTGCCGGTAATTGGCCAGCGCGAATTTACCGCCGGCAAGGGTCGCGGTCTTCGGCTCGACGTCCCTGGGATCGAGGTGGCGAAGATCGACAAACAGCGCGTCGCCCTGCGCCGATCGAAGGTCGTCCCCCTGCTCCACCATGGTCAGGTCCGGCTTGACGCCCGCAACGCGCGCGCCCTCGTCGAAGATGCGGCGGTCGCCGATCACCACGAGCCGGCTGCGGGCGCGGATGTCGTTCTCCGCCATGAGCTTCGCCGTCAGCTCCGGGCTGATGCCGGCGGGATCTCCCATCGCCAATGCAATGAGCGGCTTTGCGGTCATATGATCACCTTCTCCTGAGCTGTCGTCTCATTCCCGGCGGATGGCGTGGGCTTGCGCAGCAAACGCGCGAGCTGCAACGCGAGCGGAAGCAGCAGCAGCGCGATGCCGGCCACGATCAGGCACGTCACCAGCTTGTTCGCAAAGAAGATCCCGAGCGATCCCTTCGACATCAGCATCGACTGCCGGAACGCATCCTCGGCCTTGTCGCCGATGACGATCGCGAGCACCAGCGGCGCCAGCGGATAGAACAGCTTCTTGAAGAGATAGCCGACGATTCCGAACCCGAGCATCATCACCACGTCGAGATAGGAGTTCGACACCGAATAGGCGCCGACGACGCAGATGATCACGATCAAGGGCGCGATGACCACGAACGGAATTCGCATCAGGGCGGCGAAGACCGGAACGGTCAGCAGCACCAGCGCAACCGCGACGATGTTGCCGACATACATCGAGGCGATCAGGCCCCAGACGAAATCCTTCTGGTCGACGAACAGCATCGGCCCGGGATTGAGGCCCCAGATCATGAGCCCGCCCATCATGACGGCGGCGGTCGCCGAGCCGGGAATGCCGAGCGAGAGCATCGGCAGCAGCGCGCTGGTGCCCGCGGCATGATCGGCCGTCTCCGGCGAGATGATGCCTTCGACCTCGCCGGTGCCGAAATATCGGCCGCGGCGCGAGAAGCGGCGGGCGATGCCGTAGCTCATGAAGGATGCGGCGGTCGGGCCGCCCGGCGTGATCCCCATCCAGCACCCGATCGCGGCGCTGCGCAGCAACGCAACGCTATGGCGCGGCAGGCGGCCGATCGCGCGAAACACCTCGCGCCAATCGATCTTAGAGGAGACGGCGCGGGCATGAAATTCCTCCTCGACGGCGACAAGCAGCTCGCCGATGCCGAACAGGCCCATCACGGCGACGACGAAGTTCACCCCCTTGACCAGTTCGTCGATGCCCATGGTCAGGCGGACGCTGCCCGAGACGGTGTCGATGCCGATGGCGGCGATCGCAAAGCCGATCGCCAGCGCCACGACGGTCTTGATCGGTGCCGCCCCGCCCATGCCGACGAAGCTCGCAAAGGCCAGGAAATAGACCGCAAAATATTCCGGCGGCCCGAAGGCGAGCGCGACCTGCGCCACCCAGGATGCGAGGAAGGTGATCAGGATGACGCCGACCAGCGCGCCGAACGCAGCCGAACCGAAGGCGGTCGCGAGCGCCGTCGTCGGCCGGCCGTCGCGCGCCATCGGATAGCCGTCGAAGGTGGTTGCGACTGAGGACGGCTCGCCGGGGATGTTGAACAGGATCGAGGTCACCGAGCCGCCGAACAGCGCGCCCCAATACATGCTGGAGAGCAGGATGATCGCCGACACCGGCTGCATGCCGAAGGTCAGCGGCAAGAGCAGCGACACCCCGTTGGGCGCGCCCAGCCCCGGCAGCACGCCGACGAGAATGCCGAGCAGCACGCCGACCGCCATCAGGAGCAGATGCGGCACGGTGATCGCGATGGTGAAGCCGTGCAGGAGTTCCTGGAGATTGTCCATCCGCCTCTCCGTCAGATGCCGAACGCGGCGGCGAGCGCGCCATGCGGCAGGCTAACCTGGAACATGCGCTCGAACACGACGTAGAGTGCCAGCGCCGTTGCCGCCGCCATCGCCAGCGCGCGTGGCACGGTCTGGTGCCTCGGGATCGCCAGTACCGCGAAGACGTACAGGCTTGAGGCGAGGTACATCCCGACCAGCGGGATCGCGGCCACGAAGATCGCGGCCGGCACGAACAGGCCGGCAAGCCGGCGCAGCTCGATCGGTGTGATCGCCATGGGAACGCTTGCGAGCGTGGTCGCCGGCAAAAGACCTCTCACCAGATTGTAGAGGCTTCCGAGCACGATGATGATTCCGGTCAGGAACGGGAACGTGCCGGCGTCCACGCCCGCGCTCGACCAGCCGATGCCGTTGTCGAGGCTGGAGACGACGACGGCCACACCAAAGCTGCCGGTGAGGATAGCGGTCGCAAGTTCAAGCGCGCGGCGCGATATCATCGCGGGCTCCGGTCGAATGGCGTGCAGCGGCCGGTGAATGACGCACGCGTTTTCCAAGCCATCAAGTGTCGTCCCGGCGAAAGCCGGGACCCATAACCCCAGGGAGAAGTTTGACGAGGACTGGAAGCCAAGTCGGTACCACGACCAACACTCCGCGATAGATCACGCGGTATGGGTCCCGGCGTCCGCCGGGACGACAGTGGGGATTGTTGCACGATGGTCGCCTCACTTGACCAGCCAGCCCTGCTCGCCCGCAACCTGCTTGACGTGCTCGAGGTCCTGCTTGATGAACTTGTCGAACTCGGCGCCGGTCAGGAACGTGTCGACCTGGGAGGTCTTCTCGATGTAGTCCTTCCATTCCGGCGTCGCCTGCACCTTCTTCATGAGGTCGACATAGAACGCGGCCTGGTCCGGCGTGACCTTGCCGGGCAGCCAGACCGTCCGCGGTTGCTCATATTGCTTGATGTCGAGCCCTTGCTCGGCGCAGGTCGGAACGTCGCTCCAGCCTTCGGTCGCGGTGACCTTGGGGCCCTGCGGCAGCCGCTTCGGACTGAAAACGCAAAGCGGTCGCTGCGTGCCGCCACGCCATTGCCCGAGGCTCTCGCTGGGATTGTTGACGTGGGAGTCGAGATGTCCGCCGGCGAGCTGCACGGCGGTCTCGGCGCCGCTCTTGAAGGGGATGTAGGTCAGTTTGACCTGACCGGCCTTCTCGATCATGCGGGTCAGCACCTCGTCGGTGTCCTTCGACTGTGCACCGCCCATCTTGAATTCGCCTGATGCGGCCGCCTTCAGATAATCCCCCGCCGTCTTGTAGGGCGCGTCCTGCTTGACCCAGAGCAGGAACTCGTCCTGCGCCATCGCCGCGATCGGGGTGAGATCGGTGTAGTTGAAGGCGACCTTGGAGACGAGCGGCTGCTGCCAGGCGTTCGACGTTCCGAAGATCACCTTGTAGGGATCGCCTGCGGACGCCTTGCCGTAGACATAGCCTTCGGCGCCGCTGCCGCCGCCCTTGTTGACGACGACGATGGGCTGCTCCGTCAGCTTGTACTTGGTGACGATGTTCTGCACCGCGCGGGCGAGATTGTCGGTGCCGCCGCCCGGCCCTGCCGTGGCCACGAACTCGATCGGCTTCTGCGGTTGCCAGGCCGCAAACGCCGGGACTGTGCCGGCGAGCACGGTCGCGGCTGCGGAAAGCAGAAGTGTTGACGTCCGACCCATGATTTCCTCCAGCTTTTTATGTTCTGTTTTATTTGTCGTATCGACGTCCGGTCAGGCGACGCGTTCCTCGCGCCTCCCTGATGCCAGGACGATGGCGCCTTCTTGTTCGAGCGCTTCGATCTGCTTCTGGTCGAACCCGTGCTCGGCCAGCACCTCGCTTGTGTGCTCACCGTAGACCGGCGCACCGATGCGCACTTTGCCTGGGGTCTCCGAAAACTTGACCGGAAGCCCGATCGTCTTCACGGGACCGAGCGTGGAATGCTCGACCTCGACGACCATCTCGCGCGCCAGCGTCTGCGGATCGCGGAGCGCCTCCAGCATGTCGTGCACGGGGCCGCACGGCACGCCTTTCTCGTCCAGCGCCGCGAGCCAGTGCGCCCGCGACCGGGTGCGGAAGCGCTCGCTCAGGACGGCCTCGAGCTCCTTCAGGTTCGCCATGCGGTCGGCCCCGGTGACGAAGCGCGGATCGGCGGCAAGCTCGCTCGCACCGAGCGCTTCGAGCATCAAGAGCCAATGCTTCTTGTTGGCGCCGCCGACCACCAGCCAGCCGTCCGAGGCCTCGAAGGCCTGATACGGCGCGTTGAGCGGATGCGCCGAGCCCATCGCGCGCGGCGCGGTGCCTGCGGCCAGCGCGATCGTGGACTGCCAGTAGGTCTGCACCAGGGCGGCCTCGTAAAGCGAGGTCTCGACCCACTGCCCTTCGCCGGTCTTGAGGCGATGCGTATAGGCGGCAAGGATGCCCATGCTCGCGAGCAGGCCCGCGGTGATGTCGGACAGTGGCGGGCCGCACTTCACCGGCGGCCCATCCGGACGCTCACCGGTGAAGCTCATGATGCCGCTCAT
Source organism: Bradyrhizobium sp. CCBAU 11361 (assembly GCF_028128935.1). NCBI lineage: Bacteria > Pseudomonadati > Pseudomonadota > Alphaproteobacteria > Hyphomicrobiales > Nitrobacteraceae > Bradyrhizobium > Bradyrhizobium sp. CCBAU 11361. Next base: position 88,020 of record NZ_LBJZ01000191.1, on the reverse strand, counting down.
CGCCTGCGCGACCAGATCGAAGCCGCGGCGGTGCTTGTAGGGGCCGGTGCGGCCGAACCCCGAGAGCGAGCAGTAGATCAGCGTTGGATGCTGCTTGTGCAGTTCTTCGTAGCCAAAGCCGAGGCGTTCCATGGCGCCCGGCGCGAAATTCTCGACCAGCACGTCGGCGTCGGCGATCAGCCGCCGCAGCACCTTCTTGCCGCCATCGGTCTTCAGGTCCAGCACGATGCCGCGCTTGTTGCGGTTCATCATCAGGAAGGAGGCCGCCTCCTCGCCGATCTTCGGCGGCACCGAATGGCGGGTGTCGTCACCGTTCGGCCATTTCTCGATCTTGATGACGTCAGCGCCCATGTCGGCGAGCATCAACGTGCAGGTCGGTCCCGCCATGACATGGGTGAGATCGATGACCTTGAGGCCGGCAAGCGGTCCCGAACGGCGAGAGGTGGATTGCGATCGATCGCTTTGCATCGGCCCGTCCTACTGGCCGCGCCATTTCGGCGCGCGCTTGTTGAGGAAAGCATCGAGCCCTTCGCGAAAATCCTGGCTCGTGTAGCACATCAGGATGAGGTCTTCGCCCTCGTCCCGCGTCAGCCGCTTTTGCAGGCGGGCCACCGCCTGCTTGGTCGCGGTCAGCGTCAGCGGCGCGTGGCTGGCCAAGAGCCGGGCAACTTCATCGGCGCGCTTGTCGAGCGCTGCGATATCATCGACGACCTCGCCGAGCAGCCCGACGCTGGCGGCTTCGGTGGCGTCAATGAGGCGCGCGGTGAAGATCAGATCCTTGACGCGCGCAGCGCCAATGAGCGCGGTGAGACGGCTGACATTGGACATCGACAGGCAATTGCCGAGCGTCCGGGCAATGGGAAATCCGATTTTGGCGCTTCTGGTGCCGATGCGCAGGTCGCAGGCCGCGGCGATGCCCGCCCCGCCGCCGGTACAGAATCCGTTGATCGCGGCGATGGTCGGGACCCGGCACTGCTCGAGCGTGGTGAGCACCCGATCGATCCGGTTCTCATAGTCGATCGCGTCTTGCGGCGTCTCGAACTCGCGGAACTGGTTGATGTCGGTGCCCGAGGCGAAGGCTTTGTCGCCGGCTCCACGCAGCACGAGCACCTTGATCGATTGCTCGCGGTCGGCCTCTTCGCAGATCGCCGCGAGCCGTTCGTACATGGCGAAGGTGAAGGCATTGCGGGCCTGCGGGCGGTTGAAGGTGATCCGCCCGATGCCGGCGTTGCATTCAAAAACGAGGTCGTCCGCCTCCGCAGCCAGGTCCATTTCCTCATATCCTCTTGTTTTTTACATTTTTGAATGCAAAATTTGGGATTAGCAAGCTGGAACTTCCAGATTTCGACCGATTACTTCATTTTTGCATTCAAACAGGAGTCGCGTGCCATGCTTCACGAGGAGGTCGTCGGCCGCATCCGCGCCATCCTGCTCGACGGCGAGATCCCGCCGGGCGCGCGGATTCCCGAGCGCGAGCTATGCGACCGGCTCCAGATCTCGCGCACGCCGCTGCGCGAAGCGCTCAAGGTGCTCGCAGCCGAAGGCCTCGTGCAGCTCCTGCCCCATCGCGGCTCGCGCGCGGCAAAGCTGACCGACAAGGACATGCGTGACCTGTTCGAGGTCTGCCAGGGCCTCGAAGCCCTAGCCGGCGAGCTCGCCTGCGAGCGCATCACCGACGCCGAGATCGACGAGATCGCCGCCGCGCACACGGACATGGTGCAGCGTTATCGCGAGGGCGACCTGATCCAGTACTATCGCGGCAACCGCGCCATTCACGAAGCCATCGTCGCCGCGGCCGGAAATCCCGCACTGACCGGGCTCTACGCCTCCGTGACCGCGCGCATTCGCCGCGCGCGCTACGTCACGCCGATGACGCCGCAACGCTGGGCGTTCGCCGTGAAGGAGCACGAGGCGATCCTGAACGCGCTGCAGCGGCGCGACGGTGCCGGTCTCTCGCACATCCTGCGAGCGCATCTCCGTCACAAGCGCGAAGAGGTCTTGCAGGCCGGCTTTGCCGAGACGGAAGCAAGCGACCTCGCGCTGCGGATCGCGTGAGGCGGGCTCGCCCGGCGAACATTCGTTCGACCCTTTCCGCGTCTGGCTTTCGCGCCGCTTCGCTGCGATAACCGCCCTCGAAGATCGGTCGTAAGATCAGGCAATGCCGCAATGAACAAACCGCTGCCCTCAGACCCCGTCGCTCGTGCGACCTCCGACAGCACGGGAAGCGCACCGCAAGGCGGCTTTGCCGATCTCGTTCCCGAACTCGGCGTTTCCAGCATTGAAGCCAGCCTGCGGTTCTGGCGCGACTTGCTCGGCTTCGAGCTCGCCTATGATCGCCCCGATGCGCGATTTGCGTATCTCGTCAGAGGACGCTTGCAAGTCATGCTCTGCGAATTGAACGGACGCTGGGAGACGGCCGAGATGCAGCGGCCATTGGGACGCGGCGTCAATTTCCAGATGGTCGTCGATCGCATTGATCCCATGCTGAGGGCTCTCGGCGATGCCAATTGGCCGCTCTACGAGCAGCCGAACGAAGCCTGGTATCGGGTCGGCGATCAGGAATTCGGCCAGCTTGAATTCCTCGTCCAGGATCCGGATGGTTACCTCGTGCGCTTCGTCGAACGCCTTGGCACGCGCACGCAATCCTGACGTAAAAAGATTCGTTCCTGCCGCATCGCGCGATCAGGAGACACAATCGCGACACAATCGTTGATTGCATTGCGATGGCGCGCGAAAAGCCGCGCAAAACAAAAGACAAAGGCGGAGGAAACGCATGACTATCGATGTCTCACGTCGATCCCTGTTCGCATTGGGGGCTGGCCTTGGCGCCAGCGCAATGCTCGGCGGCAGCGCGCTTGCCCGCGCTCCCAAACTCGGCACCCAGACGCCCTATTGGCACCGCTTCGTTCTCGGCGACGCCGAAGTGACCGTCGTCTCCGACGGACCGCTGCCGCTCGGCGATCCCTCCGGGACCTTCACCGGCGTTCCCAAGGAAGAGGTGAAGAAGATGCTGGCGGACAATTTCCTGTCGCCGGACAACGTCGTGCTCGAGCAGAACTCGCCGATCGTCAACACCGGCGACAAGCTTATCCTGTTCGACACCGGTATGGGCAGCTCCAAGATGTTCGGCGCCACCACCGGCCGGCAGCAGAAGAGCATGACCGAGGCCGGCATCAAGCCGGCGGATATCGATGCCGTGGTCTGCTCGCATGCCCATATCGACCACATCGGGGGCATCGTGGACGATGGCGGCAAGCCGCTGTTTCCGAACGCGCAGATCTACATCTCCCAGACCGATTTCGACTTCTGGACCGACGAAGGCAAGCTCGGCAGCGCGGCCAAGGACTTCGTGGTTCACGCCCGCAAGAATCTGCTGCCGGTCCGCGACCGCATCGTGTTCTTCGAGGACGGCCAGGAATTTTTGCCGGGCGTGCAGGCGATCGCGGCGCCCGGTCACACCGTCGGCCACACCATCTTCCTGGTCAGCTCGGCCGGCAAGTCCTTTGCCTTCCTCGGCGACCTCTCGCACCATTCCGTGCTGCTGCTGGAGCGGCCGCGGATGGAATTCTCCTACGACACCGACCCGAAGCAGGCAGCCGAGTCGCGCGTCAAGCTGCTCACCATGCTGGCGGCCAACAAGACGCCCGTGATGTCCTATCACTTCGCCTGGCCCGGCTACGGCCACGTCGCCAAGGCCGGCGACGGCTTCCACTACTATCCCGAACCGATGCAGATGACGTTGTAGTCAGCGACATCAAGCCCGGGTCGCGCATGTGCGGCCCGGGCCGTTCGCTTGATCTGCCCGACAGAGGGGAATGATCCCTGACCGGTTCCCGTCGCGGCGCAACGACCCTTCTGGAGCATTTTCCGGCAAGGCAGGCCCGTTCCAGGCAAGAGTTCGCCGCACTGCTCGGGTAAGAGTCCCTTGGCATCACCTTCATCGACGTGAGCGCGTGACGCCCCTTTGGTCTTGCGCCGCTCACGCTCGCAAAATGCTCAGGAGACATGCCATGAAGATCGTCGTGATCGGCGGCAGCGGACTGATCGGATCCAAGCTCGTTGCGAGGCTCAAGCAGCAAGGCCACGTGGTCGTCGCGGCCTCCCCGAAAACAGGCGTGAACGCCGTGACCGGGGAAGGCCTCGCTGACGCGCTGGCGGGCGCGGATGTCGTGGTCGATGTCGCCAACGCGCCGTCCTGGGAGCCCGCCGCCGTGCTCGAATTCTTCCAGCGTTCGAGCCAAAACCTCGCCGCGACCGAGGCTGCAGCTTCCGTCAAGCATCATGTCGCGCTATCGATCGTGGGAACCGATCGCTCGCCCGACATCGCCTATTTTCGAGCCAAGCTCGCGCAGGAGACCATCGTCAAGGCGTCTCCGGTCCCCTACTCGATCGTTCGCGCCACGCAGTTCTTTGAATTCCTCGGCGCCATTGCGGAGACGGGCGCGACCGAGGGCCGGGTCGTCGTGCCATCGGCGTTGTTTCAGCCGATCGCATCCGACGACGTGGTCGCTTCCCTCGCGGAGGTCGCGACGGGACGTCCGCTCAACGGCACGATCGATATCGCGGGACCGGAAAAAGCTCCCTTCAACGAGTTCGTTGCGCGCCGCCTGAAAGCGTCCGGCGATAGCCGCCCGGTGGTGGGAGACGCCAAGGCTCCGTATTACGGTTCTCCCATCGCGGATACCTCGCTGGTCCCGCTGGGCGAGGCGCGGCTCGGGAAAACGCCGCTCGCAACATGGCTCGCGACGGCCTGACGTCCCAAGGTCGCCGCAACCACGGCAATGAAGGAAATCCCATGCGCAGATTGCTGATCGCAACGGCGGCTTACGCCGCATTCGTCCTCGCGGCCGATGCAGCCGAGACGCCGCCGGCCGCGAAGTGGGCCAAAGTGACCGTCGTGTTCGACCAGGTCCTGCCGAACGCCCCCGGCAAGAGCATGAAGGGCGTGCTGGTCGAGTACGGTCCCGGCGGCTCTTCCCCGGCTCACACCCACGCGCGCTCCGCGTTCATCTATGCCACGGTGCTCGAGGGAGCGATACGAAGCCAGGTCAATGACGAGCCCGCCAAGGTCTTTCACAAGGGAGAGAACTTCTTCGAGAAGCCCGGCGATCGCCATGCCGTCAGCACCAACGCCAGCGATACCGAGCCGGCGAAGCTGCTGGCCGTCTTCGTGGTGGACACAACCGACACCGAGCTGACAACGCCGATCGCGAAGTAGCGCGCGGGCCAGGCGCCTCAGCGCAAGATATCAGCAGCCGAGCTTGTCGGCGATGCCGCCAAAATCCCTGGCGACGATGTCCCAATTGCCGGTGGCTTCGAAGTCCACCTTCTGCAACGGCCCATACTCCGTCGGCCGCGCCACGAACGCGGTCTTGAGCCCGTTCTTCTGCGCGGCGGCGAGGTCGCCGTTGTGGGCGGCGATCATCATCACCTCACCCGGCTTGAGGCCGAGCAGGCGCGCAGCGCCGAGATAGGTCTCGGGATCGGGCTTGTAGTGCTCGAACAGCTCCGCGGACATGACGAGGTCCCACGGCAGGCCAGCGAACTTCGCCATGTTGGTGAGCAGCGCGACGTTGCCGTTCGACAGCGGCGAGATGACGAATTTCGACTTCAGCCGCGTGAGCCCCGCGACGCTGTCGGGCCAGGGATGCAGGCGATGCCAGCCCTTGGTGAGGTAATCGAGATCGGCCTCGGTGAGGCCCTTGATCGAGAATTGCGCGACCAGCTTCTCCAGCGAGCGGCGGTGCAGATCGTCGAGCATGACATAGCCGCGCTCGGGATGTTTGCGCACGTCGTCCATCGAGGCCATGTACATGCCGCGCCAGCCGTCGACCAGCGCGGTCCAGTCGGCGCTGATGCCGCGCTGCTTGCTCCACCACATGAAGTCGGTGATCAGGCTGGTGCGCCAGTCGACCACGGTGCCGAACACGTCGAAGACCAGGGCTTTGACGGCGGTGAGATCGGACATGTGCGCTTCCTCTTTTTGCTTTTTGTCGTTGTCATTCCGGGACGCGCGAAGCGCGAACCCGGAATCCAGAGGTTGTCGGCGCGAGATTCCGGGTTCTCCGGGCCGCGCTTCGCGCGGTCCCGTTCGCCCCGGAATGACGGCCAACGTCAGTCCAGGTGGAACTTCGCCAGCTCGCGGTGCTCGGCCTTGATATAGCGGACGGTGCCGGTGACGGAGCGCATCACCACCGTCTCGGTCTCGATCACGCCGTCCTTGCGGAACTTGACGCCCGAGAGCAGCGAGCCCGTGGTGACGCCGGTGGCGGCGAACAGGCAGTCGCCGCGCGCCATGTCCTCGATGCCGTAGATCATCTTGGGATCGTTGACGCCCATCTTGGCGGCGCGCTCGCGCTTCTCGTCGGAATCGAGGATGAGGCGGCACTGCATCTGGCCGCCGATGCAGCGCAGCGCCACGGCCGCAAGCACGCCTTCCGGCGCACCGCCGGTGCCGAGATACATGTCGACGCCGGTGTTGTCGGGGTCGGCGCAATGGATCACGCCGGCGACGTCGCCGTCGGTGATGAGGCGCACGGCAGCACCCGTCGAGCGCACGCTCTCGATGATGCTGGCATGGCGCGGACGGTCGAGCACGAGAACGGTGATGCCGTCCGGTTGGACACCCTTGGCCTTGGCGAGGCGGCGGACGTTGTCAGCCGGGCTCGCATCGAGATCGACGATGCCCTTGTCGTAGCCCGGTCCGATCGCAAGCTTCTGCATGTAGACGTCGGGAGCGTGCAGCAGCGTGCCGCCGTCGGCCATCGCCATGGTGGCAATCGAGCCCGGCATGTTCTTGGCGCACAGCGTGGTGCCTTCGAGCGGGTCGACCGCGATGTCGACCTGCGGGCCGGCATTCATGCCAACCTTCTCGCCGATGAACAGCATCGGCGCCTCGTCGCGCTCGCCCTCGCCGATCACGATGGTGCCCTCGATCGGCAGCTTGTTGAGCTCGCGCCGCATCGCGTCCACGGCGGCCTGGTCGGCCGCCTTCTCGTTGCCGTGGCCGCGCAGCCGCGCCGAAGACACCGCCGCCCGCTCGGTCACCCGCACGATCTCCAGCGTGAGGATGCGCTCGAGCAACGCGTGCGGCGGGACTGAAATATGGGTCGACATCGGCTAACTCCTTCGAAACGGTTCTGGACGGAAATCTCCGCCCGCATCAACTCGTAACACCCACAGTTCGTTCGAACCGTGTCATTGCTTGAGCCTGCTCTTTCCGGAAAACCGCTTCACACTTTTGCGCTGGCGCGGCCCTCCGGGTCCGGAGCATGCTCAGTTCTTCTCGATCCGGATCACCTGCGGCCGTCCGCTGATCACCTTGTCGCGCTGCACGGCGGCGAGCGCGCGGCGCACGGCGTCCTCGTGCGTCGCATAGGTGATCAGGATGACAGGCACGGGGACCGCCTTGCCGTTCGCCGGCGCAGCGCCGCCATTGGGATGGCGCTGCACGATCGACTCGATCGAAATCTTCTGTTCTGCCAGCCGGGTCGCGATCGCGGCCGCAGTGCCGGGGAAATCGCGCGCCAGCAGGCGGATGTAGTAGCCGCCCTCGTGGCGCTCCATCGGCGCCTTCTTGGTGTCGCGCAAATGCGAGATCGGTCGGCCGAACGGATTGGCGCGGATGCCGCGCGCGACGTCGGCGATGTCGGCGACGACCGCGGATGCGGTCGCAGCACCGCCTGCACCGGGGCCGACCAGCGTGATCGGCGGAATGCCCTCGCCATCGATCGTGACCGCATTGGTGACACCCATCACCTGCGCGATCGAGGACGATTTTGGAACCATGGTCGGGTGCACGCGCTGCTCGATGCCCTTGGCGGTGCGGACCGCAACGCCGAGCAGCTTGACGCGGTAGCCGAGATCGGCAGCCGCGCGAAGATCTTCCGGCGCGATGGAGGAGATACCTTCGACATACACCGCGCTTTGAGCAACTTTCGTGCCGAAAGCGAGGCTGGCGAGAATGGCGAGTTTTTGCGCGGTGTCGTGGCCGTCGACGTCGAAGGACGGATTGGCCTCGGCATAGCCGAGCCGCTGCGCGTCCTTCAGGCACTCGGCAAAGGAGAGGCCCTCCTGCTCCATCCGCGTCAGGATGTAATTGCAGGTGCCGTTGAGGATGCCGTAGACGCGGTTGATGCCGGTTCCCGCCAGGCCCTCGCGTAACGTTTTGATGACGGGAATCGCGGCGCCGACGGCTGCCTCGAAATTCAGCGCGCCGCCGTGCTTTTCGGCGGCCTTGGCGAGCTTCAGGCCGTGCTTGGCCAGCAGCGCCTTGTTGGCGGTGACGACGGACTTGCCGGCATTGAGCGCGGCCTCGACCGCGGAGAGCGCGGGATCGCCGGCGCCGCCCATCAGCTCGACGAAGCAGTCGACCTCCGGATGCGTGGCCAGCGCCATCGGATCCTTGATCCATTCGACGCCGCGCAGGTCGACAGCGCGCTTCTTGGCCTTCGAGCGCGCGGTGACGGCGACGACGCGAATGCCGCGGCCGCTGCGGCCCGCGAGCACGCGTCCCTGCGTTTCAATCAAACGGACAACTTCGGCACCCACGGTGCCGAGCCCCGCTATGCCCACTTTCAGGGGTGCGACCATGATGCTTATCGAAAACCTGTCGAAGAGAATTAGCGCCGGTTGGCGAGCGGAACGACGTTGTGCAACGTTTCGATGCCGCTTTCAAGGAAGCGGCGCACGCCGCGCGCGGCTTGCCTGATCCGTTGCTCGTTTTCCACCATGGCGATGCGGACATATCCTTCACCATGCTCGCCGAAGCCGACGCCGGGCGACACCGCGACGCCGGATTTCTCCACCATCAGGGTCGCGAACTGCATGCTGCCGACGCTGCGGAACGCTTCCGGCAGCGGCACCCAGGCGAACATCGAGGCTTCCGGCGGCGGAATCTCCCAGCCGGCGCGGCCGAACGATTCCACCAGCGCATCGCGGCGCTTGCGGTAGGTATCGCGCATCTCCTTGATGCAATCGTCGGGGCCATTCAGCGCGGCGGTCGCGGCGACCTGCACCGGCGTGAAGGCGCCGTAGTCGAGATAGGATTTTACGCGGGCGAGCGCGGCGATCACGCGCTCATTGCCGACCGCAAAGCCCATGCGCCAGCCGGCCATCGAATAGGTCTTCGACATCGAGGTGAACTCGACGGTGACGTCCATCGCGCCGGGCACCTGGAGCACCGAGGGCGGCGGGTTGTTCTCGTCGAAATAGACCTCGGCATAGGCGAGATCGGACAGGATCAGGATCTCGTGCTTCTTCGCGAAGGCGACGAGGTCCTTGTAGAAGTCGAGGCTCGCGACATAGGCGGTCGGGTTCGAGGGATAGCAGACCACGAGCGCCAGCGGCTTCGGGATCGAATGCACGATCGCCCGTTCCACCGCCTCGAAGAACTGCGGCGTCGGCTCGGAGGGCACCGAGCGGATCACGCCGCCCGCCATCAAAAAGCCGAAGGCGTGAATCGGGTAGCTCGGGTTGGGGCAGAGGATGACGTCGCCCGGCGCGGTGATCGCCTGCGCCACGTTGGCAAAGCCCTCCTTCGAGCCCAGCGTCGCCACCACCTGGGTGTCGGGGTTGAGCTTCACGCCGAAGCGGCGGGCGTAGTAGCCGGCCTGGGCCCGGCGCAGGCCCGGGATGCCACGGGAGGCCGAGTAGCGGTCGGTGCGCGGCTTGCCGAGCGTCTCCTTGAGCTTCTCCAGCACGTGCGGCGGTGCCGGCAGGTCCGGATTGCCCATGCCGAGGTCGATGATGTCGGCACCGGCATTCCGCGCGGCCGCCTTGGCCCGGTTGACCTGCTCGAACACGTAAGGCGGAAGGCGGCGGATGCGGTAAAACTCTTCCATGGCTCTCTGGGCTCCGGGCACCCGGTCAGGACAGAATCGACAGGCTAGGACGGGCGTTCGAAGACGAGCCACCACTTTCGCAAAAATTACTCCAAATCAAATGCTTAGAGCAATTTTCGACGACGAAGGCTGAAGTCGTTCGCCCTGACTCTCGGCTGAACAGAGGTCTTTTTAGCACGCCAAGGCGGTCGCGCCAGCGATTACCTTGCACCGCCTCATTTGGCGTCCTTGGCGGCGACCGCCTGGCGGTCGCGCGCGGCGGCAAGCTCGGCCTCGATCTTGGCGCGCTGGTCCGGCGGAATGACCGCCTGATCGCGCTCCGGCGGCAGATCATGCACCGGCAAATAGCTGCCGGGCTCCCGGGCATGCGCCTGCGCATCCGCAGGCGTCATATCCGCGAGCTGACTCGAACAGCCGCCCAGCGCGAACGCCACGCTCAGCAGCGCGCCACCGATCAGCAGCGACTTTTGCAGGTCCCTCAACGCCAACACTTGGGAAATTCCCCTACTCGTCCCAAAGCACGGCCCCGGGCAACCTTACCCAAGACCACGCCCAAGCTCAAACCATTGCTGCCCAAATGGTCCGAGCGAGAAAACGCCCCGCCACCACCAAGCCGAGCGGTGCGGCTCGATTGTGACGGAACCAAGAAAATTTGTCGCAGTGCAACACATCTTCGAGAGTGTTTAACGTCAAAGATGCGAGCTTCGCGGTGACGAATACGGAATGAATCGTTACTGTTCTGCCCATGAGTATGGCCACGACCGACACGCCCAAACCCGAGACGAAGTTCGATGCGGAAGCCTTCGCGATGAATGTCGCGCGGGCGATGGAGAGCGGCGGCAAGGCGCTGGCCGCCTTCCTCAAGCCGCGCGAGAGCGGCGAGGTGCAGGACCGTCCGCCGGCCGAGCTCACCGAAGCCGTCAAGGCCTTCACATCGGTTGCCGAATACTGGCTGTCGGACACGTCCCGCTCCTCCGATCTCCAGACCAAGCTCGCCAAGGACTATCTCGACCTCTGGGGGTCGGCGGCGCGCCGCATGGCCGGTCAGGAGGCCCCGCCCGCGATCGCGCCGTCGCCGCGCGACAAGCGCTTTGCCGACCCGGAATGGAAGTCGAACCAGTTCTTCGATTTCGTGATGCAGCTCTATCTGCTCACCACCAGATGGGCGCAGGAGCTGGTGCGCGACGCCGAGGGGCTCGATCCGCAGACCCGCCGCAAGGCGGAGTTCTACGTCCAGCAGGTCGCCAACGCGCTGTCGCCCTCGAACTTCGTGCTGACCAATCCGGAAGTGCTGCGCGAGACGGTGGCGAGCAGCGGCGAAAATCTCGCGCGCGGCCTGAAGATGCTGGCCGAGGACATCGCCGCCGGCAAGGGCATGCTGAAGATCCGCCAGTCCAACCCGGACAATCTCGTCGTCGGCGTCAACATGGCGACGACGCCGGGCAAGGTGATCTACCAGAACGAGATGATGCAGCTCATCCAGTATTCTCCGACCACGGAGAACGTGCTGCGCACCCCGCTCCTGATCGTGCCGCCCTGGATCAACAAGTTCTACATCCTCGATCTCAAGCCGGAGAAATCCTACATCAAGTGGTGCGTCGACCAGGGCATCACCGTGTTCGTGATCTCATGGGTCAATCCCGACAAGCGGCTCGGCAACAAGAGCTGGGATGACTACATGAAGGAAGGCCCGCTCACGGCAATGGACGTGATCGAGAAGGTCACCGGCGAGATGAAGGTGCACACCGCCGGCTATTGCGTCGGCGGCACGATGCTCGCGACCACGCTGGCCTGGCTCGCCGAGAAGCGCCGCCAGCGCGTGTCGTCCGCGACGTTCTTCGCGGCGCAGGTCGATTTCACCCATGCCGGCGATCTCCTCGTGTTCGTCGACGAGGAGCAGATCGCATCGCTCGAGCAGGACATGAAGACCGCCGGCGTGCTCGAAGGCTCGAAGATGGCGATGGCCTTCAACATGCTGCGCTCCAACGATCTGATCTGGTCCTATGTCGTCAGCAACTATTTGAAGGGCCAGCAGCCGAGCGCTTTCGACCTGTTGCACTGGAATTCGGATGCGACGCGCATGACCGCGTCGAACCATTCCTATTACCTGCGCAATTGCTATCTGGAGAACCGGCTGTCGACCGGCACGATGGTGCTCGACAACACGCTGCTCGATCTGTCCAAGGTCAAGGTGCCCGTCTACAATCTCGCCACCCGCGAGGACCACATCGCGCCGGCCGAGTCGGTGTTGTACGGCTCGCAGTTCTTCGGCGGCCCGGTGAAATACGTGCTGTCCGGCTCGGGCCACATCGCCGGCGTGGTCAACCCGCCCGCCTCGAACAAGTACCAGTACTGGACCAACGACAACATCAAGGACGTCAACGTCGCCGAGTGGATGAAGGGCGCAGTCGAGCACAAGGGCTCGTGGTGGCCGGACTGGCGGCAATGGCTGGGCGAGCTCGATCCCGAGGAAGTCCCGGCGCGCGCAGTCGGCAGCGAGACGCTCCCCCCGATCGAGGATGCGCCCGGCAGCTATGTCAGGGTTCGCGCATAGCGGAATCTCCTGCGCTTGTATAAGCTCGCCTTCAGCACTGCGACGAGAGAGGGGACCGCACCATGACGCGCGAATTGTTCTGGCTGACACTGACGGTGATCCTGACCGGGATCCTCTGGATCCCCTACACCATCAACCGCTGCCAGGTTCGAGGTCTCAGTGGCGCGCTGGCCAATCCCTCGCGCGGCGACAAGCCGCAGTCGGAGTGGGCGAACCGGCTGATGTTCGCGCATGACAACGCCGTCGAGAACCTCGTGCTGTTCGCACCGCTGGTGCTGATCCTGAACGCCATCGACTATTCCACGAAATGGACCGTGCTCGCCTGCGCCGTCTATTTCTGGTCGCGCGTCGCACATCTGATCGTCTACGCCATGGGAATCCCGGTGTTCCGCACCCTGGCCTTCACCGTCGGCTTCCTCGCCCAGGCCGTGCTGGCGCTGGCGATCTTCAAGGTGGTTTGAAACAGCAGCGTCGAGGGTCGCTGGACGCTGCTGCAATCCAAAGATATCCTCGCACGGTAACAACCGAAGCGGGGGAATCCCGATGCGGATCCTTTTGCCAGTCCTCGCGGTGCTCGCGCTCGCCGGATTATGTCGCGAGGCCGGCGCGCAGGCGCCATGCCCTGAATTGCGAAGCCTGCGCAGCGAGGCTGTCGAAGCCTCAAAACCGACGACGCGCGCCTTGATGTCGGATCGCTGCGACGCCTATATCCGTGCCTCGCGCGCCTGGAACGCCGTGGTCGATTATGCGAACGACCATAGGGACGTCTGCGAAATCTCCGACCGCTTGCTCGGCGACCTCGAGACGTATCGCCGCGAGGCCGTGGCGGCCCGCAAGAATGTTTGCGCCGGCCGCCCTGTTCGACCGTTTCCAGCCGACATTGTTTTGCAGTGAGTGACGGCGCGTTGCGCCCGGCCCCGGCTCTGCAGCGCATCACTCCGAAGAAGCGTTGCGCTGCGTCCGGGGCGCGAGGCTGCCCTACTCCTGCGGTAGCCCCAGCATCAGCCGCATGTTCTGCACGGCCGCACCCGAGGCGCCCTTGCCGAGATTGTCGAGCCGCGCGACCAGCACCGCCTGGTGATATTTGTCGCTGGCGAAGACGTGGAGTTCGAGCATGTTGGTCTCGTTGAGCGCCTCCGGCTCGAGCTTGCCGCCCTTGGTCGCCTCGTTCTGGAGCGGCATCACCGAGACGTATTTCGAGCCGGCGTAGCGCTTGGCCAGCGCGGCCTGAAGGTCCGCACCGCTGGGCTTGCCTGGCAGCGCGTCGAGCTGGAGCGGCACCGAGACCAGCATGCCCTGCCGGTAGTTGGCGACCGAGGGAATGAAGATCGGCCGCCGCGTCAGGTTCGAATAGAGCTGCATCTCCGGTAGATGCTTGTGCTCGAAGCCGAGGCCGTAGAGCTCGAAGGACGGCGCGCTGCCGTCTTCAAAGCTCGCGATCATCGACTTGCCGCCGCCGGAATAACCACTCACCGCGTTGATGGTGACGGGATAATCGGGCGGCAACAGGCCGGCATCGACCATCGGCCGCAGCAGCGCGATCGCACCGGTCGGATAGCAGCCGGGATTGGAGACCTTCTTCGCGGCCTTGATCTTGCCGGCCTGGTCCGGCGTCAGCTCCGGAAAGCCGTAGGCCCAATCGGGCGCGACCCGGTACGCGGTGGAAGCGTCCAGCACCTTCGGGCCCGACGCCCCCATGCTGTCGATGAGCGCAACCGTCTCCTTGGCGGCCTCGTCGGGCAGGCAGAGGATGACGAGATCGACCTCCTCCATCAGCGCCTTCTTCGCCGCGGGATCCTTGCGCTTGTCGTCGGCGATCGTCTTCACGACAACGTCGCTCTGGAGCTTCAGCCGCTCGTTGATGCCGAGCCCGGTGGTGCCGGAGCCGCCGTCGACGAAGACGGTGGCGGGCTTGGTCGCTGCGCCCGCCTTCGGGGCCTGTTTGGTCTCAGTAAGGCTCATGGCACGCTCCTTTCGAGCTTGTTGGTTTCGGCCGCGAAGGCTTCCGGCCTCACGTCCTGCATCAGTTGTGCAATCTCTCTGGCGTCGGCAGCGGGTTGCGCACCGAGCGCGTTGGCGATCGCGGTATAGTCGGCGTCCGATTTGTGCTGGTTGAGCTTGAAGCTGCCTTCGACCTCTTCAACCGTCATGACCAGACCCACGATTCCCTTCTTCAACGCTTCCAGCCGGCCTGCCGTCATCTTCGCCGATGTCCACGGCTTCTTCGGCAGCAACCAGTTCTCGAACTTGTCGCTGAGCGTGTCGATCTGCACCGCCAGCTCGTCGTCCGACAACAGCTTCACCGGCCCGTTCAGATGCACCGACTGGTAGAGCCAGGTCGGCACCTGATCCGGCGAGACGTACCAGTCGGGCGATACATAGGCATCGGGGCCGTTGACCGCGAGCAGCCAGGAGGTCGCGCCATCCGCAAGCTTTAGCAGCGGATTGTGACGGGCAACATGAAAGGCGGCCTGCGGCGTGCCGTCAGCGGCATAGGTCAGGTAGAACGGCAGCGGCGAGGCGACCGGCTTGTGGCCGTCGAAGGCGCACATCGTGCCGAAGCCGCGCTCGCTTGCGAATTTCAGGCTCGCGGCGCGGTCCTGCTTGAAAAAGGGTGGCGTGTACATCGTGGTCTCCTGCTGGGCCTCCTCGGGGGGCCGCCGGATCAGATCGCGCTGACAGGAGAGAGAATGCCGCGGATCGGATCCAGCGGCAAAGACGATGATCTCAAACGCGACCGACCGCCCAAACCGCTAAAGAGCGGCGGCGGCGACGGGCGAACAGAATGGTCGCGGCGTTGATCATGGCGCGCGGCTATAAGGCCAGATCTGGTTCCCGTCAAGGTTCAGGCGTCAGATCACGCGCCAGATCCATTCCATGATCTTGGCGATCACGTCGCCGAACAGCAGCAGCGCCGCCGACCAGACCAGCGCCGAGACGAAATTGGCGACCTGGAAGCTCCAATAGGGCATCTCGAAAATGCCGGCGGCGAGCGGCACGGAGGCGCGCAACGGGCCGAAGAACCGGCCGATGAAGATGCTGGGCACGCCCCAGCTGCGCACGAAGGCCTCGCCCTTGGGCAGGAGTTCCGGGTAACGCGAGAGCGGCCACATCTGCGCGACCTTCTCCTTGTAGCGGTAGCCGAACCAATAGGAGACCCAGTCGCCGAGCGCCGCGCCGATGCCGCCGGCAATCCACACCGGATAGAAGCTGATGCCGCTCACCCCGATGAGGGCGCCGATCGCCACCAGCGCGCCCCAGGCCGGGATCAGCAGCGAGATGAAGGCGAGCGACTCCCCGAACGCCAGCAGGAAGACGATCGGAGCCGCCCAAGCCTCGTGCGCGCGCACGAAGTCGACCAGTGCGTGCGCAAACTGCTCCATGCAAAAATAGCCTTCTCGCCCCGTCTCAAGGTCCTGCTCAGTGAAAAAGACTGGTAAGCCAGGGACTTGTGTGACATCAAGTCACAAAGTCCGGCTGAGCGTGGACCTCGCTGTCAAATTGCCGGCAACTGAGCGACCCGCGGCGTAAATTCGCCGGGATTAGCTCCCAACCCCGGCGCCGGCTGGCCCTGCGGTGACCTTTCCGGGCCAGCCGTGTCATAGTCGCCCGAACCGATTCGCCGCCAGCGCGGCCCTCAAAGCGCATCAAGATTCATGTCCAAACAGTTGAAGCCCAAAGCAAAAGACGACTTTTTCGGTGGCGACGAGCCCAAGCCCCGCGCTGCCAAGGCGGCGCCACGCGCGGGCGGCGCGGAAGCCGACTACACCGCGGCGGACATCGAGGTGCTTGAAGGCCTGGAACCGGTGCGGCGCCGGCCCGGCATGTATATCGGCGGAACCGACGAGAAGGCGCTGCATCACCTGTTCGCCGAAGTCATCGACAACTCGATGGACGAGGCGCTGGCCGGGCACGCGACCTTCATCGGCGTCGAACTCAGCGCCGACGGCTTTCTCACCGTCACCGACAACGGTCGCGGCATCCCGATCGATCCGCATCCGAAGTTTCCGAAGAAGTCGGCGCTCGAAGTCATCATGTGCACGCTGCATTCGGGCGGCAAGTTCGACAGCAAGGTCTACGAGACCTCGGGCGGCCTGCACGGCGTCGGCATCTCCGTGGTGAACGCCCTCTCCTCCCTTCTCGAGGTCGAGGTCGCGCGCAGCCAGAAACTCTACCGCATGACGTTCGAGCGCGGGCACCCCAAGGGCAAGCTCGAGGATCTCGGCAAGATCAACAACCGCCGCGGCACGCGCGTGCGCTTCAAGCCCGATACCGACATCTTCGGCGCCAAGGCCGCGTTCAAGCCGCAGCGCCTGTTCAAAATGACGCGGTCCAAGGCCTATCTGTTCGGCGGCGTCGAGATCCGCTGGAACTGCGCGCCCGAGCTGCTCAAGGGCGTCGAGGACGTGCCGGCGGAAGCGACGTTCCACTTCCCCGGTGGGTTGAAGGATTATCTCGCCGCCGCGATCCACGCCGACACGCTGGTGCATCCCGACATCTTCTCCGGCAAGTCGGGGCGCAACGGCGCGCATGGCGCCTGCGAATGGGCGGTCGCCTGGACCGCGGACGCCGACGGCTTCCTCTCGTCCTACACCAACACGGTGCCGACGCCCGATGGCGGCACGCATGAATCGGGCCTGCGCAGCGCGCTGCTGCGCGGCCTGAAGGATCACGCCGAGCGCGTCGGCCAGGGCAAGCGCGCCTCGTCCATTACGTCGGAAGACGTGATGGTGGGTGCGGCCGTGATGCTCTCGGTGTTCGTGCGCGAGCCTGAATTCCAGGGCCAGACCAAGGATCGCCTCGCCACGGCGGAAGCGCAGCGCATCGTCGAGCAGGCGATGAAGGATCCGTTCGACCACTGGCTCTCGGGCAATCCGAACCAAGCCAACAAGCTGCTCGACTTCGTGATCGACCGCGCCGAGGAGCGCCTGCGCCGCCGCCAGGAGAAGGAGACGGCGCGCAAGACCGCGGGCAAGAAACTCCGCCTGCCCGGCAAGCTCGCCGACTGCAGCGACGCCGGCACCGAAGGCTCAGAGCTCTTCATCGTCGAGGGCGACTCGGCCGGCGGCAGCGCCAAGCAGGCGCGCGATCGCAAGACCCAGGCCGTGCTGCCGCTGCGCGGCAAGATCCTCAACGTCGCCTCGGCCGGCAAGGACAAGCTGACGGCGAACGCCCAGCTCTCCGACCTCGTGCAGGCGATCGGCTGCGGCACGCTGGCGCAATATCGCGAAGAGGATCTGCGCTACCAGCGCATCATCATCATGACCGACGCCGACGTCGACGGCGCCCACATTGCTTCGCTGCTGATCACCTTCTTCTACCGGCAGATGCCGCGGCTGATCGACGAGGGCCATCTCTTCCTCGCGGTGCCGCCGCTCTACAAGCTCACCAACGGCTCGAAGTCGGTCTACGCCCGCGACGACGCGCACAAGGAGGCGCTGATCAAGAGCGAGTTCAACGCCAACGCCAAGGTCGAGGTGAACCGCTTCAAAGGCCTCGGCGAGATGATGCCGGCGCAGCTCAAGGAGACCACCATGGACCCGGCCAAGCGGACCATGCTGAAGGTGGTCCTGCTGGCTGACGACCGCGACACCACGGCGGATTCGGTGGAGCGCCTGATGGGAACCAAGGCCGAGGCGCGCTTCGCGTTCATCTCGGACAAGGCCGAGTTTGCCAATGAGGATCTGCTGGACGTCTGACCTCGCGCGCTCCCGTCAAAAAGCCCCGGCTCAAGTCCGGGGCTTTTTCATTGGTGGAGACGATACCGCCCTGTCCCGGCGCTTGATGCGCCACGCCGCAGCGACTCGCCGCACGCATCCCGCGACTCGGCCAGCGACTCACAGGCGCCAGGGCTGAGGCAGGACTGCCTCCGTTTCGAACAAAGCTGAGTTCACTAACGAAACCTTACCCGAACCGAAGCTTTGCGAATTCACATAACACACTGAAAAAACATCTCTTTTCGCGAATCCGACATTCACCACCTCCAAGCCCAGCCGACGGGCGTTTTCCGGCGAGTGTGCCTGCCCGGCAACAGCATTTCGGCGAGAACGGGCTATAGTCCGGTCATCAGACGACACGAACTCCAGTGCGCTCGCGCCTGCTACAGACCAAGGTTGGGGATTTTATCATGAAGAAGATTTTGCTGGCTCTGACCGCAGTTGCGGCGATGACCGGTTCGGCCTCGGCGGCTGACCTTGCGGCCCGCCCCTACGTGAAGGCCCCGGTGGCGGCGCCCGTCGCCAACTGGACCGGCTTCTACATCTTCGGTGGTGGCGGCGGTGGCCTCTCGAACGCTGACCAGAGCGTCGTTGATACGGTAACCGGCACGCCGTTGACGATCACGCAGCGCCAAGGTGGCTCGGGCTGGTTCGGCACCGTCGGTCTCGGCTACGACTGGCAGTTCAACAGCACCTGGGTCGCCGGTGTGTTCGCTGACGGTCAGTTCGGCAGCATCCGCGCCACCATCCAGGATCCGATTTTCGGCATCACCGGCAACCAGAAGCTGGAAGACTCCTGGGCCGCAGGCGTTCGCCTCGGCTGGCTGGTCGCCCCGAACGTTCTCTCCTACGTCAATGGCGGTTACTCCGGCGCTCACTTCGGCCAGACCAACTTTACGAACCTCGCAGGCGTGCCCGTCGGCGTTCATCTCGCCAGCTACAACCGCAACGGCTGGTTCGTCGGTGGCGGCGTCGAGAACAGCCTGAATATCTTCGGCATCACCTCGCCCGGCTGGTTCATGAAGACCGAGTATCGCTCGGCCTTCTACAATGCCAAGACGCAGACCGAGCTGCTCGACGCCGGCAACGTTCCGCTGGTCAACAGCATCCGCGCCAACAGCTGGAACCAGACGATCTCGACCTCGCTGGTCTACCGCTTCAACTGGACCGGTCCGGTCGTCGCGAAGTACTGATCCGAACGCAAGTTCAGACGTCGAAGCCCCGGCATCGTCCGGGGCTTTTTCGTTGCGCGAGGCTCTCGAGCTCTAGCGGCCGCTACTTGCCTTGAGCGTCCGGTACGCCTCCCCGAGCTGATTCTCGATCCTCGTCCAGTCGGCATCGGTGATCGCCTCACCCCGTGCATCGCGAAACGCCATGGCTTCCGCCCGGGCGATGCCGAACCGTCTGATGCCGGGATCATCGGCGGCCCTGCCGTAGGTCAGCGCGGCCACGCGCGCGATGGTGAGGCCATAGTCGCGCGGAGCCACCGCTTCGCGGCGCGCCTGCCACCAGTCAAGTTCGAGGCGGGCGGCCTCCTCGACGTCGAATGCCACAGGCGCGGCCGGCCCAAAGTTGCGGAAGTACGCCACGAGGGCCGGCAGGGCCGCATCGGCCTCCCGGCGCGACCGCGTCGGCTGGAACGTCCTGGCGGCCTCGGCCGCGCTGAACGCGACATGCAGGCTTTGAAGCGGAGAAAAGCCGAACTGCGTCCGCGTCGATTCGTAGAGATGGTAGAACAGCGCGCCATAGCGCTTGTCGTAATAGTCGCGCCACATCGCAGTCTCCAGCCGCGCCATTTCGGCCGGATCGAACGCCCGCAGATCCGCATGACGCGGAATGACGGCATAGGCCGCAACCAGCGCGGCCGCAGCCGCGGTCCCCAGGATCATCTTGCGCGCGAGCATGCGTCCTCTCCCGGCAGTCTTGCATCCACGACCATTGTATCCGGACCGAAGCTACGGCTAGTCTGGCCGGAAGTTTTCGTGGCCGCGGCAAACGTTCATGCCCGTGGGCCGCGACGAAGCAGACCAACGGGGAGGAACGCATGCGCAGATTTCTGCTGATCGCAGGCCTGTTTGTCCTCGCCGTCGGGCTGCTCTGGATCGGACAGGGCACGGGCACGGTTCCCTGGCCGCGATCGAGCTTCATGGTCAACCAGCTGCAATGGGCGGGCTATGGCGCAGCCATGGCCGGCTTCGGGCTGGTCCTGATCTGGCAAAGCAACCAATAGAAAAACCAGGAAGTGAAAGCATGACATCCAGCCGGTTCGATCTGCGCGGCAAGGTCGCGATCGTCACAGGAGGCAATGGCGGCATCGGGCTCGGCCTAGCGCACGGGCTCGCCGATGCCGGCGCCAATATCGCCGTGGTCGGGCGCAACGAAACCAAGTCGGCCGCAGCAGTCGCCGATCTCGGCCAGCGCGGCGTGAAGGCGATCGCCGTCACCACCGACGTGACCGACAAGGCGGCGGTCGCAGCCATGATCGACCGCGTCGTCAAGGAGTTCGGCCGCATCGACATCCTCATCAACAATGCCGGCATGAGCATCCGCAAGCCGCCGCACGAGCTCGAGCTCGACGAGTGGAACAAGGTGATCGACACCAACCTCACCAGCGCCTTCGTGTGCTCGAAGCTGGCCTATCCGGCGCTGAAGGCGTCCGGCAACGGCAAGGTGATCAACATCGGCTCGATGATGTCGATCTTCGGCGCCAGCTTCGCGACGGCCTACGCGGCGAGCAAGGGCGGCATCGTGCAGTACACGCGCGCCTGCGCCAATGCCTGGGCACCCGACAACATCCAGGTCAACGCCATCCTGCCCGGCTGGATCGACACCGACCTCACCCGCGGCGCGCGGCAGCAGGTGTCGGGACTGCACGAGCGCGTGCTGGCGCGCACGCCTGCGGGGCGCTGGGGCGACATCGACGACTTCGCCGGCATCGCGGTGTTCCTGGCCTCGCCCGCCTCGAACTTCGTCACGGGCACCGCGATCCCCGTCGACGGCGGATTCTCGGTCATGGCCTGAGACGCGCGCTCGCTGCACGCAAAAAAGAAGCCCCGGCGATGCCGGGGCTTTGAATTTGTCGGTGATCGTCTTTTTTGCTGCTTGGTCGTTCGTTGCTCAGTAGCGCGCGATGACCGGCGCGTCGAACTTGTAGCTCGCGCGCACGACGGCCCACTGGATGTCGCGCGGCTTGGCATCGAAGGTGTAGTTGCCGGAGGTGCCGCCGAGCTGATAGGTCTGGCTGCCGAAGGCCGCATAGTTGTATTCGAGGCCGACGATCCAGTTGCGGGTGACGCCGTATTCCCAGCCGGCACCGACCGTCCAGCCGTTGTGCCAATGGGTCTGACCGCCGGAGCCCGTGGACGGGTTCGCAACATTGTCGACCACCGAGAGACGGTTGTTCACGCCGGCATAGCCGCCCTTGAAGTAGAACAGGTTGTTCTGCACGGCAAAGCCCGCACGACCGACGACAGTCGCGAGCACGTTGGCGCGCCAGCTGAATTGATCGTCGAGGCCGACACCAAACACGGTGTTCGTGAACGAGCCCTTGTTGTCGAGGCCGGAGATCGTGCCTTCCATGCCGAACACGTAGTTGTTGGCCTGCCAGTTGTAGCCGATCTGGGCGCCGCCCATGACGCCCGAGTTGCGCTGACGGAAGCCTTGGCCGGGCGAAAGATCCGCGAACGGCGCACCGTTCCCGGTGTTGATGAACTGCTCGTTGGTCCATGCGCCACCGACGTGGCCGCCGACATAGAAACCGGTCCAGTTGAACAGCGGCTCGGCATAGGCCGGCGCCTTCGTGTAACGCGCACCGAGATCGGCGGCGGACGCCGCGCCGGTCGAAACCAGAGCGGTCGTGCAGGCGAAGGCGGCAATCAATTTATTACGCATGGTACACCCCGTGTCCTTTGATGGGCGCAAGCTCACACGCAGGTCTTACTCAAATTTGAATCAACAGAGTTAAGATGCCGGATTGGCAGGTTGCGGTCCGTGAATCCGTTTGCGCTGTTGCACGCCCGCAACGCGCCGCGCGCGATTTAACACGACGTTATCCCTACCGAATTGCAGAGCTACGATGCCGGCGCGGCCTTCGACTGCACGTGCTCGGGCCGCACGCCGAGCGCGAGCAGGCGCGCCGGAATGCCCTGGAGCCATGGCAGCGCGGTGATCAGGCGCACGATCAGCGGCACCTTCAGCGGCCGGTCGCCGCCCTGCAGCGCGCCGCTGATGATGTTGTTCTGCACGGTCACCTGCATGGCTTGCGTCATCTTCACCGGGAACTCGCGCCGGCGGCGCACGGCGTCGAGCTCATCCTCGGACGGGCAGCCGTGCTGAAGCTTGTCCGCGAGCAGGTTGGCGGTCGCGACCGCATCCTGCACGGCGAGATTGACGCCGACGCCGCCGACCGGCGACATCGCATGCGCGGCGTCGCCGATGAGAAGCAGGCCCGGCCGCGTCCAGCGCGCCAGGCGGTTGATCGCGACGGTGAGCAGCTTGATGTCGTCGAAGCTCTTCACGTCGGCAATCCCGCTTCTGAGGATCGGCGCCATCCGCACGACGTCGTCGAGCAGCGCCTGCAATCCCCTCGCCTTCACCGCATCGTGCTGCCCCTTGGCGATGACATAGGCGCATTGCCAGTAGTCGCCGCGGTCGAAGGTGATCATCATCTTGCCGGGCTCGACGCGCGCGAACACATTTTCCGTCTCGTCCGCCTTGCGGCCGGCGCGGAACCACAGCACGTCCATCGGTGCGCCGATTTCCTGGACCTCGAAACCGGCGCGCTCGCGCACCGTCGAATGCCGGCCGTCGCAGGCAATGGTGAGATCCGCCTCGATGTCGATCGGTCCCTCCGGCGTCGTCGCCCGCACGCCGGCGATCGTCTCGCCGCGGCGGATCAGGTCGACGGCTTCCGTGTTCATCATCACCTTGAGCGAGGCGAAGCGCTTGCCGGCCTCGCGCAGGAAGTTCAGGAAATCCCATTGCGGCATGAAGGCGATGAACGGGTACTTCGTGTGCAGCCGGCTCAGATCGGCGATCCGCACCGGCGTACCGCCAAACAGGCCGTCCATCTTCTGCAAGCGCTGATGCGGCAGCTTCAGGAAGCCATCGATCAGGCCGAGTTCGTCCATCACCTGGAGCGTCGAGGGATGCACTGTGTCGCCGCGAAAGTCGCGAAAGAAGTCCGCATGCTTCTCCAGCACCACGACGTCGATGCCGGCGCGCCCGAGGAGATAGCCGAGCATCATCCCGGCGGGTCCGCCGCCGACGATGCAACACCGGACTTTCACGGAGGAACCCTGCGGTGGGTGCGATGAATCTGGTTCCACGGCAGAAATCCCGTTTACGACTTAAGTTTTCTGTGCGGTGCAGCAAGCAGGTTTAATTTGCCGCAGCTGTGAATGCCCGTTAGCGTTGCAGCGAATTTCGATTTCTTTCAGGAAATTGCAGTGCGGACGATCCTTATACTGCTCGGCGTCTGGATCCTGATCAACGTGCTTTTCGTCGTGATCATGATCCCGCCACGGAAGTCGCATCCGCGGCCAACCGGCGCGCTTGCGCCGGTGCCGATCGACCAGAACGGCTATCCATTCGAGGAGCAGGAGAAGCTCCTGCTTCGCCACGTCATCATCTCGATCGCGTTGGGCGCGTTCTTCTCGCTGGCTCCGCCCTTGATCGAAGCCGTCGAGTCCATCAAGCGTCGCATCAGGAAGCGCCGCGCGTAGCGGCGCCGCCCGCTCGACACCTCAGTTGTTGCTGCGGTTCGCCGCGCGAAAACTCTTGATCTCCGACACGCTGCCGTCGCGATAGGTCAGCTCCACCGAGACGAACTGCGTGGCCGGAGCGAGCTTCATGTAGAGCGGCATGCCGGCGGTGATCGCGCTGGGGTCGCGCATGTCGCACCCCGGCATCTTCAGCACCTGGTTTGGTACCGCGGTGTCGATGCCGATGCGCACCTCGCGGATGGCGCAGCGGTAGGACACGAGGTGCGTGTAGTAGACGAGCAGCCCGTTGAACTCGCGGAATGACAGCCAGCTCGTCGCGGTCATGTCCAGGATCTTGCGCTGGTCGCGGATCAGCGCAGCCTCCGGATCGAACCTGATCGGGAACGGGCCCTGCATGTCGCCGGACTGATCGACATAGCGGACCTCGATGGTGCCGGCCGGCGCATCCGGCGGCAATTCGATCGACGGGTTCGGCATCCGCTTGCGCGTGCGCGGATCGAGCGTGTCGATGAATCCGGTCTCGCGGAAATCGCCATTGCCGGCCATGCGCCAGGAAATGCCGAGCGTCGGATCGGCGAAGGAGAACACCACGCTCCATCCGCCATTGTGGCGCGAGAAGCTCGCGATCGGCGCATTGGTGGTTTCCTCCTTCGGCACGCGCGGCACCGACACCGGCGGCAGGGCCGCAAGCTTCTGCGGCGGCGGATCGGCCGGGCGCGCAGCCGCGTCTTTCGCGACGCTGCTCAGGAAGACGTCGTCGACCATCTGGTCGAAATAGACCGGCACCTGCCTGTGCTTGACGGTGTCGGCCATTTCGCTGACGAGACGGCGGGTACGCTGCGCCACCTGCACGAGGTTCTCGCCGGGTTGCAGCAGCTCCTTGGCGAAGGTGCGCGTGAACACCGAATTGGGATTGGCGTCGTCGTTGGAGAGACGATCGAGCGCGGTCTGGCGGGGACCGGCCGAGAACACGGAGAATACGCCTTCGGGCAGCTGCGTCATCGGCGCGAGCCCGCCGGCGCCGGCGACCGCGCGGGTCCCCTTGCGTTCGAACGGATTGTTGCGGCAAGCGTCGAACACCAGGATCGAGGTCCGCGCCTTCTTGTTCTGAAGGCGCTCGACGATGCGGTCCGCCAGGATGGAGGCGTCGCGTACCAGCTCTTCCTGCCCTTCCGTCGCCGCCGGCACGTCGGTCGGCAGCAGATAGTTCTGGCCCGCGATCTCGAAACCGTGGCCGGCATAGAAGAAGAACGCGGTGTCGCCGGGCTCGATCGACCGGTCGAACGCAAGCAGAGTCTCGGAGAATTGCTGGCGGCTCTGGTTCTCTGCGATCATCACCGAGAAGCCGAGCTGCTTCAGCGTGTCGCCCATGGTGCGGGCATCGTTGACCGCCTTGAGCAGTTTCGGGACGTTCCTGTAGTCGTTGTTGCCGACGACGAGCGCGACGCGCTTCTCGGCGTGGGCGGGAAGCGCGAAGCCGCCCAGGCTCGCCGCGAGGCCAAGGGTCGCCAGAATTCTGAAAAGCCGACGCGTCATCGAAAAATTCCCGTTGCAGGACGGCTTACCGCCGGCGCCCCTCGTTGGCGACCTTCAGCCGTTGTTGTCATAGTCGGTCCAGCCATAGCGGCGGTTCAACCGGCATAGGCCACCGGTTCCATCGTCTGAGCCTATGGCAAGAACAGCTGGAATCTGCTTTTTCTTAGGCGCAATTCCGTTCGGGGACGAGGGCTATCGTGAACCGCTGGTGTACCGACGAGGTCGAGCCGCATGACCGCTTCGACTATTGGCGCGAGGTGCGCGCCAAAGGCCTGTTCGGCGTCACCGCCGAACTCGAGCGCGAGCGGCGCGCGGACTTCTTCGGCGAATTCTCGCTGCGCCAGCTCGGCGGCGGCGGTCTCGTCGAGCTGAAGGCTTCGCACTACACGGTCGAGCGCAGCACCTCCGACATCGCCTACGCGCCCGGCGACAGCATCTGCGTCTACCAGCAGCTGGGCAGCGGCGGCTGGTTCGGCGGCATGCGCGGAAACGACTTCGCGATCGCCAATGGCAGCTTCGCCACCAGCCATACCGACCTGCCCTACCGCACCGCGCCGCTCGGCGCCGGGGGCTTCCACCTGCGCATCCTGAAGATCCCTGTCAGCCACATCCCGGCGCAGGACAGGCGCATCCGCGAACTCGCGCCGAAGACCTTCAATGACCCCGCTCTGGCGCCCCTGCTCGCGGCCTGCTTTGCCGATCTCGGCGAGGCCGCCGCTGGCGATGACGACGCGGCCGATGCGAGCTCCTTGGTTCAGGCCTCCTTAGTTCAGGCCTCCTTAGTTCAGGCCCTGGCCCATCTGGCGCTGATCGAGCGCGGCATCGTGCGCCCCGGCAGCCGGCTCGGACAGGCTGCACTGCGGACCGCCCGTCTCTCGCAGGCGCGGCGCCTGATCGCGCGCCACCTGCAAAACCCGGATCTGGCGCCGGCGATGGTGGCCGATCTGCTCGGCGTTTCCGTGCGTCACCTGCACATGTTGTTTGAGGCCGCCGAGAAGAGCTTCTCGCAGACCGTGACCGACGAGCGCCTCAAGAGAAGCCGCCGCCTGCTGCGCGAGACGCCGGAGCGGCTGATCGCCGACATCGCGACCTCCTGCGGCTTCGAGAGCCTGGCGACCTATTACCGGGTCTTCAACGCCGCCCATGGCATGGCCCCCGGCGACTTCCGGGCGCGGGGGTCCGAAGGGCATTAGGCGCTCCCGCCGCCCGACCAATGGCGGAGGCGGAAAACCCCAGCCAGGCCCGCTATTTGGGCAAAAACCTCAGGGTTTTTAGGGTCTTCCCGCGCCTGCTCCATTGACTTTGGCCAATTCCCGCCTATGTTCCGGGGCGACGCGGCTCAGATCGAAGAGCGATTCTTGAGCCTTGCGCTTTGTTCGCGTGAGTCAGCACCCCCAGCTTCCTTGAGAGCGCGCCGTTTCGGGGTGGAACGCGACCAGCCTTATTACCCTCGATTCCGAACGGCGGTTTCGACCAGAGGCTCAATGTCCTTTTCAAATCTCGGACTATCCGAAAAAGTCCTCGCCGCAGTGGCGGCCACCGGTTACACCACCCCCACCCCCATTCAGGAACAGGCGATCCCCCACGTCCTCGCACGCAAGGACGTCCTCGGCATCGCCCAGACCGGCACCGGCAAGACCGCGGCCTTCGTGCTGCCGATGCTTACCATCCTCGAAAAGGGCAGAGCCCGGGCGCGCATGCCGCGCACCCTGATCCTGGAGCCGACCCGCGAGCTCGCGGCACAGGTCAAAGAGAATTTTGACCGCTACGGCGCCGGCCAGAAGCTTAACGTCGCGCTGCTGATCGGCGGCGTTTCGTTCGGCGACCAGGATGCCAAGCTGACGCGCGGCGTCGACGTGCTGATCGCAACCCCGGGCCGCCTGCTCGACCACACCGAGCGCGGCGGCCTCCTGCTCACCGGGGTCGAGCTGCTCGTCATCGACGAAGCCGACCGCATGCTGGACATGGGCTTCATCCCCGACATCGAGCGCATCTGCAAGCTCGTCCCGTTCACGCGGCAGACCCTGTTCTTCACCGCGACCATGCCGCCGGAAATCCGGCGCATCACCGAGACCTTCCTGCACAACCCGCAGAAGGTCGAAGTCTCCAAGCCCGCCACCACCGCCGTCACCGTCACGCAGTCCCAGGTCCCGGCCGGGCGCGAGGCGCATGAAAAGCGCGAATTGCTCCGCCGCCTGTTGCGCGAGGCCAAGGATCTCAAGAACGCGATCATCTTCTGCAATCGCAAGCGCGAAGTCGCGATCGTTCACAAATCGCTCCAGAAGCACGGCTTCAGCGTCGGCGCCCTGCACGGCGACATGGACCAGCCGGCCCGCATGGCCGCGCTCGAGCAGTTCCGCAAGGGTGAGCTGCCGTTGCTGGTCGCCTCCGACGTCGCCGCCCGCGGCCTCGACATTCCCGAGGTCAGCCACGTCTTCAATTTCGACGTCCCTCACCATCCCGACGACTATGTCCATCGCGTCGGCCGCACCGGCCGCGCCGGCCGCAGCGGTACGGCGATCTCGATCGTCACGCCGCTCGACCAGAAGTCGATGGTCGCGATCGAAAAGCTGATCGGCCAGAGCATTCCGCGCGCCGAGGGCGACTATGAAGTCCACGCAGAAGCCGGCGATGCGACCGACCGTCCGCGCGAGCAGCGCGGCCGCGAACGTTCACGCGGCGGACGCGGCAAGCCGCAACGCGGCGGTCGCGACCGTGAGCGCAGCCACGAGCCGCGCGAGGCGCGTGGCGAGGCACGGCTTTCTGCCGAAGCGCGGCCCGCCCCCGAGGCGAGGCCCGCACGCGAGGCAAGGCCCCCGCGCGAAGCCAGGCAATCATCCGAGCCGCGTCACGGCGCGCGCCCGCAGGCCAATGCGTCGCATGTGCCGTCGATCGGCCGTCCCGAACCGCGCCGCCAGCGCGAGGTCGACACCGAGCCGGGCGATCATTCGCACCTTCCGGCATTTCTGTTGCGACCGGTCCGCTCCCCCGCCGGCGCCTGAAGCGCAACGCGCTTCAGGTCGATTGAGACAGACTTCCGCACACTTTTTCGGACGCATTCGTGAACGTATATTTACGGGGTGTTCACGATCGTCCGTTAGCCTACGAACATAATTTAAGTATTGCCGCGGTCGATGGCGCACCGACCGCTGTGGGGTATGTTCCGTGGTCAAGGTGCTCGACGAACACGAACGCACGATGGCGTTCGCCGAGGTGGCGCTCGGTCAGATCCGCTCGCTCCGCCAAACCGCAATTCCCCGCAATTACGAGATCTGGTACGTCTACGCCACCGGCTACAACGCGCCGCTCAACAAGATCATCAACGAGACGCTGGCCCGCCACGGCAAGCTGACCGAAGCCGATCTCGAGCAGATCTACGAGACCTATCTCTCCCACATCAAGACCACCGACCGCATCGACAAGGTCGGCGCGCGCGTCATCGGCGAGATCGACGACGTGATGAAGGTGCTGAGCGATGCGCTCGGCATGACCGGCTCCTATGACGCCAGCCTGTCGGGCGCGACCGAACGGCTGTCGTCGGCCAAGAGCCGCGAGCAGATCAAGGCGATCGTCGAGACGCTTATGCGTTCGACCAACGAGATGCGCGAGACCAACAAGGCGCTGGAAGACCGGCTGACGCTGTCCAGGAGCGAGATCAGCAATCTCCAGCAGAGCCTGGAGGCGATCCGCGCCGAGAGCCTGACCGACCCGCTCACGGGCCTCGGCAACCGCAAATATTTCGACCGCATGATCGACATGGCCGTGCAGGGCGCGCTCGCATCAGGCGAGCCGCTGTCGCTGCTGCTGTTCGACATCGACCACTTCAAGTCGTTCAACGATTCCTACGGCCATCTCACCGGCGACCAGGTGCTGCGCCTGGTCGGCCTGTCCATGAAGCAGACCATCAAGGGCCAGGACATCACCGCGCGCTATGGCGGCGAGGAGTTCGCCGTGCTGCTGCCCAACACTGCGCTGCGCCAGGCCCTCACGGTCGCCGATCACATCCGCCGCGCCGTCATGGCGAAGGAGTTGAAGAAGAAATCGACCGGCGAGATTCTCGGCCGCGTCACCATCTCCGTCGGCGTCTCCATGCTCAAGCCGGGCGACGACACCGACGCGCTGATCGAACGCGCCGATGCCTGCCTCTACGCCGCCAAGCGCAACGGCCGCAACCGCGTGATCTGCGAAGCCGATCCGGAATTTGCCATCGAGAGCCACAGTCGCGTGGCGTGACGCGGACACCGCGCGCAGAAGACCATGCGCGCTTGACATTCTCTCCCGACGAGCAACATCTTCCTCGCCACCTTACGGTGCGAGCGTCCGGAGGACTTGTCGCCTTGGCCAATCCCCATGATTTTCACAGCCTGCAACCGTCCTACACCAGGGACGAGCTGCTGCGATCGAGCGAAGGCGGCTATTTCGGCCCCGGCAATGCGCAATTGCCGGCACCGCCGATGCTGATGATGGACCGCATCTCCGAGATCAGCCTGGACGGCGGCGCGTTCGGCAAGGGCCATATCGTCGGCGAGCTCGATATTGTACCGGGCCATTGGTTCTTCGATTTCCACTTTCGCGGCGATCCGATGATGCCGTCCTCTCTCGGGCTCGATGCCATGTGGCAGATGATCGGCTATTGGCTCGGCTGGTCGGGCTCACCGGGCAAAGGCCGCGCCATCGGCGTCGGAGAAGTCGAGTGCACGGGCACCATCACACCGGACGCGCAGCGCGTGCGCTACGAGGTCGCCATGCGCCAGGTCCGGCGCGGCAAGCTGGTGCTCGGCATTGCCGACGGTCGGGTGCTTGCGGACGGCACCTGCGTCTTCGTGGCCAAGGACATGAGGGTTGGCCTGACCAAGGCGGCGGACTGAGCTCAGCCCCTTCGCCTGGCGCGCTTGCGGACCGGGCTCTCCTTGCCCGCCTTCTTCGGCGCTTTGGCAGATTTGACGGCTTTCTTCGCCGGTTTGGTCGCCGCCTTCTTCGACGCCTTCTTACCCCTGGGCCGCTGCTTCACCTTGGCGCGCTGGGCGGCGGCGAGCGCCGCCCTCGCCCATTGCGCAAGCTCCTGGGAATCGTCGAACAGCCGCGCGGGCAGCTCCCAATAGGAGTTGACGGTTACGGTCTTGGCGCGGGTCGAGTACTGGAACGGCTTTGAGCCTTCTGTCTCGAAGTCCGGGATGGTCAATTCGTCGGCGCGGAGGAACAGGCCGGCGCGCAAGGCGAGCGCGAAGTTGGTGCCGTCGGCGGAGATGCCGTAGCCGGAGAACATCTTGCGGATGGTGACAGGGCCGAAATCGGCGAACAGGTCGATCAGAAATTCGCGGTCCATGGCCCAAATACCTCTCCATCGTCGTCCCGGCGAAGGCCGGGACCCATAACCACAGGAGGTAGTTTAGCGATGACCGTTGGTCGCGCCAGCGTCGGTACTGACACCGTCCGTCACCGCGAGATCACGCGGTATGGATCCCGGCCTTCGCCGGGACGACGGCAGAGTGGTTGGCGAAAGCGACGCTACCCGTCGATCTTCGCCGGCCGCAGCTCGACCGATTCGCCGCAGCCGCAGGCGGAGACCTGGTTGGGGTTGTTGAAGACGAACTGGGCCTGCATCTTGTCCGCCTTGTAGTCCATCTCGGTGCCGAGCAGGAACAGCACGGCCTTGGGATCGACCAGGATCTTGACGCCCTTGTCCTCGACGACCTCGTCGGTCGGGCGGACATCATGGGCATACTCGACGGTGTAGGACTGGCCGGCGCAGCCGCCGTTCTTCACACCGACGCGCAGGCCGACGATCTCGGAATCAGCGCGCTGGGTCAGCTCGCTGATGCGCTGGGCGGCGGCATCCGTCAGCCGCATCACCTGCGGGCGGGGCCGCCGCGGCTTCGGGGTGGAGGATGCTGGTGTTGCCTGTGTCATGTCAGTGATGTGGTCCGTTGCGGAGCAAATTCAATGCCAGGAATGAAAAGCAGAACGTACGCGTCACCACATGTTGAGCACGAGGCGGGCCTCGTCGCTCATGCGTTCGGGCGTCCACGGCGGCTCCCAGACGACCTTGACGTCGACCACGCCGACGCCGGGGACGCTGGCGACCGCATTTTCGACCATGGTTGGCAACTCGCCGGCGGCGGGGCAGTTCGGCGTCGTCAGCGTCATCTGCACGTCGACGGAACGGTCGTCCTTGATCTCGACCTTGTAGATCAGGCCGAGCTCGTAGATGTCGGCCGGAATCTCCGGATCGAACACGGTCTTGAGGCCCGCGATGATCTCGGTGGTCAGCCGCTCGGTTTCCTCCGGCGGCAGCGCCGACCGGGTTTCCATCGGATTGGCTTTGATTTCGGCCGTGTCACTCATGCGAACAAATCCCGCGCCTTCAACAGCGCCTGTGCCAGATGATCGACTTCTTCCCGCGTATTATACATGCCGAACGAGGCCCGGCATGTGGCCGTCACGTTGAACCGCTCTAAAAGCGGCATCACGCAATGGGTGCCGGCGCGCACCGCGATGCCCTGGCGGTCGATCACGGTGGCGACATCGTGGGCGTGCGCGCCCTTGAGCTCGAAGGAGATCACCGGACCCTTGCCGCGCGCCGTCCCGATCAGCCGCAGCGAGTTGATCTCGCGCAGCCGGTCCTGGGCATAGGTGGTGAGATCGTGCTCGTGGGCGGCGATGCGTTCCTTGCCGATCGAGTTGACGTAGTCGATGGCGGCGCCAAGGCCCACGGCCTCGACGATCGCGGGTGTGCCAGCCTCGAACTTGTGCGGGGGATCACCATAGGTGACGACATCGCGCGAGACCTCGCGGATCATCTCGCCGCCGCCGTTATAGGGGCGCATCGCGACGAGATGGTCGTACTTGGCCCAGAGCACGCCGATGCCGGTCGGACCGTACACCTTGTGGCCGGTGAAGACGTAGAAATCGCAGCCGAGGTCCTGGACGTCGACGGGCAGATGCACGGCACCCTGGCTGCCGTCGACCAGCACGGGAATGCCGCGGGCGTGAGCGATCTTCACCACGTCCTTGATCGGGACGATGGTGCCGAGCGCGTTCGACATCTGCGTGATCGCGACCAGCTTGGTCTTCGCCGTCAGGAGCTTCTCGAACTCGTCGATGAGGAAATTGCCCTCGTCGTCGACCGGCGCCCATTTGATCACGGCCCCCTGTCGTTCCCTGAGGAAATGCCAGGGCACGATGTTGGAGTGGTGCTCCATGATCGAGATGACGATCTCGTCGCCCTCTTTGATATTCGGCCCGCCCCAGGACGAGGCGACGAGGTTGATGGCCTCCGTCGCGTTGCGGGTGAAGATCACTTCCTCGGTCCGGGCAGCGTTGATGAACTGCGCCACCTTGGTGCGGCCGCCTTCATAGGCTTCGGTCGCGGCATTGGCGAGGTAATGCAGGCCGCGATGCACGTTGGCGTATTCGCTCGTATAGGCCTGCGTCATGCGCTCGAGCACGGCGCTCGGCTTCTGCGCCGATGCGGCGTTGTCGAGATAGACCAGCGGCTTGCCGTAGACCTGCATGGCCAGCGCCGGGAAATCCTGGCGCACGCGCGCGACGTCGTAGGCGCCGTTCTTGACTGCCGGATGCGTGCTCATGACCTCCGCTCCAGCCAGCGCTCGGCGATGCCGATCACGTGCTCGCGCAAGCCATCATCGGCGATCTGCTCGATCGCTTCGCCCACAAAGGCCTGGATCAGCAGCGCCTGGGCCTGCTTCTCGGGCAGGCCGCGCGCCTTCAGATAGAACAAAAGGCTGTCGTCGAGCGCACCGGCAGTGGCGCCGTGGCCGCAGGAGACGTCGTCGGCGAAGATCTCGAGCTCGGGCTTGTTGTCGGCTTCAGCTTCGTCCGAGAGCAAGAGCGCGCGGGTCATCATCTTGCCGTCGGTCTTCTGGGCGTCGGGACGGACGATGATGCGGCCCTGGAAAACAGAATGGGCGCGATCGTCGATTACGGCGCGGAAGATCTCGCGGCTGACGCAGTTCGGCACGGCATGGTCGACCACCAGCGTGGTGTCGCCATGCTCTGTCTTCTTCAACAGGTTCACGCCGTTGATCGCGAGCTCGCTGCCCTCGCCCGCCAGCGTGATGAAGCCCTGGAGGCGGCTGACAGCCGCGCCGGTGGTCATGTTGAAGAAGTTGACCTTGGTGTTGGCGCCGACGGTGACGAATTGCGAGGTGATGTTCACCGCGTCGGGCGCATCATCCAACAGGCGGATATGCGCGACGTCGGCGTTGTCGCCGATCGTCACGATCACGGCGTCACTGACCTGGTAGGCCTTGGCGCCGGCCGCCACGAAGCTTTCGATGATGGTGGCGCGAACGCCGTTCCCGACTGCGACCTGCGAGCGGGTAAAGGCCGAAGCTGACGCAGCCATCGCGACGTGGATGATCTGGATCGGCGCAGACAGTTGCGCGCCATCGGCAATCGACAGCACGACGCCATCGGTCGCCATCGCCGCGTTCAGCGCGATCACGGCGTCGGTGGACGCCGTCTTCAGGAGAGCGGCATCCTTCTCCAGCGTCTCCCGGAGCGTCTTGAGGCCGACCTCGGAGACGAGCGCCTTCACGTCGGAAAGATCAGCCACGAACACGCCATCGACCAGCACCAGCTTGCGGGTGCCAGCGATCGCATGCGCCTTCACGGCGTCCGCGGCGCGTTTCAGCGCGGCCGCATCGGGCGCGGCTGCGAGCGGCAGCACCTCGCCGACCAGCGCGCGCAGATCGGTGTATTTCCATTCCTCGATCCGGCGGTGCGGCAGGCCGAGACGCTCATAGGTCTCGAACGCCTCGCGGCGCGCCGCAATGACCGCCGGCGAACCCGGCAGCCGGCCTTCGGCGCTGGCGAAGAGATCGCTCACCGCGCGGCCGCTTCCGGTCTTTGCCACAGCAACGTTCATCCCAAAAATCCTTACGCGTCCTCGAACTGGGTGTAACCGGACGCTTCCAGCTCCAGCGCCAGATCCTTAGCGCCGCTCTTCACGACACGGCCCTTCGACATCACGTGCACGAAATCGGGCACGATGTAGTTGAGGAGCCGCTGATAATGGGTGATCACGACCATCGCGCGCTTCGGCGAACGCAGTGCGTTGACGCCGTCGGCCGCAATCCTGAGCGCGTCGATGTCGAGGCCGGAATCCATCTCGTCGAGGATGCACAGGCTCGGCTCGAACAGCGCCATCTGGAGCACCTCGTTGCGCTTCTTCTCGCCGCCGGAGAAGCCGACGTTGACGCCGCGCTTGAGCATGTCCTGCGGGATGTTCAGCGACTTCGAGACCTCGCGGACCTTCTTCAGGAAGTCGGGGGTCGAATACTCATCCTCGCCGCGCGCCTTGCGCTGCGCGTTGAGCGCGGTGCGCAGGAAATTCATGGTGGCGACGCCGGGGATTTCCACCGGATACTGGAACGCCAGGAACACGCCCTTGGCGGCGCGCTCTTCGGGGGCCATCTCCAGGAGGTCCTCGCCCTTGAACAGGATCTGGCCGTCGGTGACTTCATAGCCGGGCTTGCCGGCGATGACGTGCGAGAGCGTCGACTTGCCTGAGCCGTTCGGCCCCATGATCGCGTGCACCTCGCCTTCGTTCACGGTCAGCGTCAGCCCGTGGAGGATCTCACGCTCCTCGACACGAACTTTCAGGTCTTTCACTTCAAGCAAAGCCATTTTGGTGTCCAGTCTATTCAAATGATGCATGGAGCGCCGAGGCGCGCCGCGAGGGTCGGTGTTAACCGACCGACCCTTCAAGCGAGATCGAGATCAGCTTCTGCGCTTCCACCGCGAACTCCATCGGGAGCTGCTGGAGCACGTCCTTGACGAAGCCGTTGACGACGAGGCCGACGGCCTCTTCCTGCGAAAGACCGCGCTGGATGCAGTAGAACAGCACGTCCTCGGAGATCTTCGAGGTCGTCGCCTCGTGCTCGAACGTCGCCGAGGAGTTCTTGGCCTCGATGTACGGCACGGTGTGCGCGCCGCATTTGTCGCCGATCAGCAGCGAGTCGCAGGCGGTGAAGTTGCGCGCGCCGGTCGCCTTGCGATGCGCCGTCACGAGCCCCCGATAGGTGTTCTGCGACTTGCCCGCGGCGATGCCCTTGGAGATGATCCGGCTCGACGTGTTCTTGCCAAGGTGGATCATCTTGGTGCCCGAATCGACCTGCTGGTAGCCATTCGAGATCGCGATCGAATAGAATTCGCCGCTCGAATTATCGCCGCGCAGGATGCAGCTCGGATACTTCCAGGTAATGGCGGAACCGGTCTCGACCTGGGTCCAGGAAATCTTGGAGCGGTGGCCGCGGCAGTCGCCACGCTTGGTGACGAAATTGTAGATGCCGCCCTTGCCTTCCGAGTTGCCCGGGTACCAGTTCTGCACCGTCGAATATTTGATCTCGGCGTCATCATGCGCCACGAGCTCGACCACGGCGGCATGCAGCTGGTTCTCGTCGCGCTGCGGCGCGGTGCAGCCCTCGAGATAGCTGACGTAGGAGCCCTTGTCCGCGATGATCAGCGTGCGCTCGAACTGGCCGGTGTTGCGCTCGTTGATGCGGAAATAGGTCGACAGCTCCATCGGGCAGCGCACGCCCGGCGGCACGTAGACGAACGAGCCGTCGGAGAACACCGCCGAGTTCAGCGTCGCGTAGAAATTGTCCGAGGTCGGAACCACCGAGCCGAGATATTTCTGCACCAGCTCGGGATGCTCGCGGATCGCCTCCGAGATCGGCATGAAGATCACGCCGGCCTTCTTCAGCTCCGCCTTGAAGGTGGTCGCAACGGACACCGAGTCGAACACCGCGTCGACCGCGATCTTGCGGCGGGCCGGGTCTTCCTCGCCCACCTTGGGCTCGACACCTTCGAGCATCGCGACTTCCCGCAAGGGAATGCCGAGCTTCTCGTAGGTCTTGAGGATCTCCGGATCGATCTCGTCGAGCGAGCTGATCGTCTTCTTCGGCTTCGGCGCCGAATAGTAATAGAGGTCCTGGAAGTCGATCTTGGGATAGTCGACGCGCGCCCAGGTCGGCTCGGTCATGGTCAGCCAGCGCCGATAGGCCTCGAGCCGCCACTGGAGCATCCAGGCGGGTTCGTTCTTCTTCTCGGAGATGAACTTGACGGTCTCTTCCGACAGCCCCTTGGGGGCCTTGTCGGACTCGATCAGGGTCTCAAACCCATAACGATACTGATCGACGTCGATGCGCTTCACGCGCTCGACCGTCTCTTGCACGGCTGGCATTCTATCCTCCGCTCGCGGTTTCAAGGACCGCGGTGGATCAAAGTCGGACGAGTATTACGATGTTTTCTGGCCGAAAGCACGCGCTTAGAACCGTTCAAGCCGTGTTTCGTCGCTTACCCTCTAAGTAGGGTATTACCAAGCTTTCGCCAAGCCTCTAACGCCCTATTGATGTCGTCCGGTTCCGTAGACCAGCCCAGACTGAGGCGCACCGCTCCCTGGGCGACCGAGGGGTCGAATCCCATGGCGGACAGCACGTGGGACGGTTGGACCTTGCCCGAAGAACACGCCGAGCCGGAGGAAACCGCGATGCCTTCGAGGTCGAAGCCGATCACCGCGGTCTCGGCCTTCAGGCCGGGTGCGGTGAACAAGATGGTATTTGGCAACCGCTCCGTATTGTCAGAGAAGATCGTCGCGCCGGCGATCGCCCGGATGCCATTTTCCAAGCGATCTCTGAGGGTTGCCATCTGCTTCGCATCCTCCGGCAAAGCCTGAAGCGCGGCCTTCACCGCCGCGCCGAAGCCGGCAATGCCCGCGACATTCTCGGTTCCGGCCCGGCGGTTGAGCTCCTGCCCGCCCCCTCTGAGCAACGGTTCCACCCCGGAAACCCCCTCCGCCACGACGAGCGCGCCGATGCCCTTGGGCCCGCCGATCTTGTGTGCAGAAAAGGTCGCAAGGTCCGCGCCTATCGCATTAATATTGAACGCAATTTTGCCCAGTGCCTGGATCGCGTCGACATGCAGGAGGCCCCCCGCGTCGTGAACGATCCGGGCGGCCTCCGCGACCGGCTGGAGCGCGCCGGTTTCGTTGTTGGCCACCATGATCGACACCAGCGTCGGCGGGCCGTCCTTCAGCAGCGCCTTGAGGTGGTCGAGATCGACCACGCCGGCACGCGTCACCCTGATATGGCCGACCTTGTCCGCCGGGAACCTGCCGCCTGCCAGCACCGAGGCATGCTCGACGGCGGAGACCAGCAGCCGCTCGACGGGGCCGCCGGATGGCCCCCGCAGACCGGGCGACAGCGCCAGCGCATTGGCCTCGGTTCCGGCGGAGGTGAATACGACATTCCGCGGTAGGGCGCCGACAGCGCTCGCCAAAGTGGAGCGCGCTTCCTCGACGAGGCGTCGCGCCTCCCGCCCCTCAGCATGGACCGAAGACGGATTGCCGACGAGGTCATAGGCCGCGACCATCGCCGCCCGCGCCTCGGAGCGCAGCGGCGTGGTCGCATTCCAGTCGAGATAGACGCGGGTCGGCATCTGGCCCTCTTAGCACCTTTTGCCATCGCGCCAATCGGAACCCGGCGCAGATCAGGCCGGCTGCTCTCGCGCGATCCCGGCCGAGGACCGGGTCTCCATCCGTAATCCGAACAGCGGACGCAGCCAGGCGATCCGGCGCGCAATCTCGTAGCTGGCGAAACAAGTGAGCGCGGTGCCGGCAATTACGATTGCGGCTTCGCTTCCGGCTGACAGCCCACTGTCCCGCAGCGCGTGCGCGATCACGATGATCGCGGTCTGATGCACGATGTAATAGGGAAAGATCGCATCGGTCAGATAGCGGCGCACGGGGCTGTCGGCCGTCAAATGGCGTCGCGCAAAGCCGAGCACCGCCGCCATCGCCAGCCATTGGTAACAGCCATAGACCGAGCCGGCGAACCATCTCAGCATCGACGACCGCGGGAACAAGCCGGCATAAACGAGGACGAAGGCGGCGAAGCAGGCGGCTGCAAGCGCCAGCGCCGCCCACCGATGCCGCTCGATGTCGCGCCAGACGCTGTCCTGGCGTGCGAGCAGGAAGCCGATCAGGAACGCGGTCGCATGGTCCGCGTGGTTGTACCAGTCGCCAAACAGCGCATGCGTCGACGGGAAGACCGGCGACAGAAACAGCCGCCAGGCTGCAAACAGCAGGCACGGCAGCACCAGCAGCCATGGCCCGGCGAGCGCTGCCGCCACCCTCTCGCCGATCCAATCCGCGCCCGCCGGCCACAGGGACAGCACGCCGACCAGGGCTATGGTGTAGACCCAGAGATAGACCACGAACCAGAGATGGTTCCAGGTCGGCAGCACGATGCAGGGGTTCGGACAGAATTGCGAGCCGAACGCCAGGTAGTGGTGGATGTAGAAATCGACGAAGCCTTGGGGATAGCCGAGGCTCTCGACGATCTGGAGGTAGGATTGCGGCGGCACGATTACGAGCATGCCGAAGATCAGCGGGATCAAGAGCCGCGCCGACCGCGCGCGGGCGAAGCCGGCGAGCCCGTACTTTCCCAGCATGAAGCGGCTGGCGACCCCGGAGACAAGGAACAGCAGCGACAGCCGCCACGGATTGAGCACCAGCATCACCGGCTCGAGCCAGGTCAGCCGGTGCACGCTCTTGATGTGAAACCCCCAGGACACGTAGAGCATGCCGACGTGGTAGAAGATCAGAAGCCCGAAGGCTAAGATCCGCACCCAGTCCAGATCGACGCGTCGTTCCGGGGGCGAGAGTTGCTGCGGTGTTGACATGGTTTTCTGCTCCTTGACGGGACGACAAACGCGGTTTTGGGGCCATGGCTGACACCGAAAATGCCCGACAAACGGAGCGCGTCGAACCGGTTCGGGATCAGGATCGGACGCGAGGGGATGAGACGCCGCCGGCTGGGACGAGCGGCAGGCCTTTCGGGATCAGCGGCGGCGACTGGACCATGTTCGTCGCGATTGCCGCCGTCGCTCTCGCGATCGGAATCGTCAACGCGCTCTCAGGGGCGCAGGACGCCGCGTGGCGCGGCGATGGCTATGACGTCGGCCGACGGCTGTTCTGGGAGATGTCGAGCGTCGCCGTCATCCTGTTGCTGCTGCCGATACTGGTACTGGCGGTCCGCCGCATGCGCCGGACACCGGGCCTTTCCGCGCAGGTCGGAATCGGAGCGATCGCCCTGCTCGGCTTCTCCACCCTCCACATCACCGGCATGGTCTCGGTCCGGAAGTTCGCGCTCTGGCTCGCCGGGAGCACCTACGACTTCCACTTCTCGCTTGCGACGGTCCTGTACGAATTCCGCAAGGACGCCGTCGCCGTTGCCCTGATCGGCGGTACGCTCTGGCTGTTCGAAAGCCGGCGTGAGCTCAAGAATGCCGCATTCGCCGCTCTGTCCCGGCCGACCGCCTCGCAACAGCCTCTGTCCTCCGATCTGATCTGGCTGCGGGACGGCACCAGCCGCATCCGCGTTGCTCCGCGCGACATTCTCTGGGTCGCCTCTGCCGGCAACTACATCGAATACAGCCTCGCCGACGGCACCCACCACCTGATCCGGGGCACGCTCGCGGGGGCGGAAGGCGAGCTGGCGCGCTTCGCCATCGTTCGCGTGCATCGGACCAAGCTTGCCAATCTCGAACGGGTGACCGGCGTGGACCTCAAGGCTTCGGGGGATTTCGAGCTCACCTTCGACACCGGGCAGACGCTCGGAGGCAGCCGGCGCTATCGCCCGGCTGTGGCTTCGCTCGGAGGCCGCATTGCGCCGGCGTAAATCGTCGCCGGGGATTGGCGCTCGATCCATAAATAATCATGATTCCAATCGGTTGAGCGGCACGCCAGGCGGCGCTTGTCGGCGCTTCGCTGGAGGCTGGTTGCGGCCTGCCACCTGCGGCACGCTTCAGATGGCGCGGCGATGACCGGCTAAGCTCTTGAGTGCATTGGGAGATGTCGAAGAAGCTTGCTTTTTGACCCTTGCCTCGTGTTAGAAGGCGCGCGTCAGTTCAGCGCACTCGCGCATCATCCGAGGGCGCCTCTTCACCCATCATTCGTGCTTTCGTCGGCGAAAACGGCTGATGGAGCCACAATCGGTTGATTGTGCAGGGATCACCTCTAAGGGACTCAATCAGAGACCGTCATGCCTGAAGTCATTTTCGCCGGCCCCGCTGGCCGCCTCGAGGGCCGCTATCACCCGGCCAAGCAGAAGAACGCGCCGATCGCGATGATCCTGCATCCGCATCCGCAGTTTCACGGCACGATGAACCATCAGATCGTGTACCAGTGCTACTACGCCTTCGCGCATCGCGGCTTCTCCGTGCTGCGCTTCAATTTCCGCGGCGTCGGCCGCAGCCAGGGCTCGTTCGACCACGGCACCGGCGAATTGTCGGATGCGGCGGCCGCGCTCGACTGGGCGCAGACCATCAACCCCGAAGCGCGTGCCTGCTGGGTCGCCGGCTTCTCCTTCGGCGCCTGGATCGGCATGCAGCTTCTGATGCGCCGTCCCGAGGTCGAAGGCTTCATCTCGATCGCGCCGCCGGCCAACCTCTACGACTTCTCGTTCCTCGCGCCCTGCCCGTCGTCGGGCCTGATCGTGCATGGCGAGAAGGACGCGGTGGTGCCGCCCAAGGACGTCAACACGCTGGTCGAGAAGCTGAAGACGCAGAAGGGCATCGTGATCGACCAGCAGGTCATCCCCGGCGCCAACCACTTCTTCGACGCCAAGCTCGAGCCGCTGATGGAAACCATCACGGCGTATCTCGACATGCGTCTCGCCAACGTGCGCTGAGATCGACATGGCCGCGTTCGTAGCCCTGCTGCGCGCGGTCAATGTCGGAGGCACCGGCAAGCTGCCGATGACCGAGCTCAAGGCGATGTGCGAAGAGCTCGGCTTCGCCGCCGTGCGCACCTATATTGCGAGCGGCAACGTCGTCTTCACCAGCCGCAAATCAGAAGCCGCGATCAAGAGCGCACTCGAACAGCGCCTCCACGCCTACGCCGGTGCGCCGGTTGGCGTGCTCGTGCGCAGCGCCGCCGCAATGGCGCAAGTCGCGGCCGACAATCCCTTTCCGAAAGCCGCGCCCAACCGCACGGTTGCGATCTTCCTCGACAAGGCCCCGCCCGCGGATACGCTGTCCGGGATTCGCGGCCAGAAGAACGAGGAGCTGCGCCTCGGCCGCCGCGAGATCTACGTCCACTATGGCGAGGGCATGGGGACATCGAAGCTCGTCATCCCCGCCGCGAAAACCGGCACCGCGCAACATGAACACGATCGCGACGCTGGCGAAGATGGCCGCGGAGCTCTAACGCGTCTGGCGCGCCGGAGATCAATTCACGCCTGTTTTCTGGAGAACTTCTGTCCCGGGGTAGCGCAAGATGAAATTTGCCGTCGTCACATATGGCACCGAGGGCGATACGCGCCCTATGGCCTTGCTGTGTAGGGCCCTGGTGGATGCCGGCCACGAAGCCCATCTGCTCGCTGACGCCGCTACGTTGGGCTACGCTGCTGACTTGAATATCACCACCACAGCGCTCGCCGGCGACATACGCGCCATATTGCTCCAAGACGCGCGGCGCGAAGCACGGCGCGGTGGTTTCACCGAGACCGCGAGAGCTTTTGCGCGTCTCGCCGCCACAAATTCCGAAGCTTGGCTCCGCACGACAACCGCAGTTGCGCAAGGGTGTGACGTCATTGTTCTTGGCGGGCTCGCAGCGTTTATCGGACTTTCCGCCGCGGAGGCGTTACGGGTGCCCGCAATCGGCACCGGCCTCATCCCAATCACGCCGACCAGCGCATTCGCTTCTCCCTTCCTGCACCCGGGCGCCGTGCCTCGTTTCTTGAACAGAGCGAGCCACAAGCTAATCAATGCGTTGATCTGGCGCGCCTTCAAACCATCCATCAACGCGGCCCGCGCCGCGGCGTGTGGTTTGCCTGCTCGCCGACGTCTGTGGAACGAGCATCCGATGCTCTACGGAATCTCCCCCAGTCTCGTGCGGCCGCCCGCCGACTGGCCCCCAAACGCAACGGTCTGCGGTCAATGGCTTGCGCCCGTCGCCGAGTGGATCCCGCCGAAGGACTTGTCTGAATTCTTAGCTGCCGGCGAACCGCCGATCTATCTTGGCTTTGGAAGCATGGCGGCCCTGGGCGGGCCGAGCCTGATGACACAAGTGCTGGAGGCGCTTCGGGGGCGTCGCGCGTTGCTGTATCCTGGTTGGGGCAATGTAGACGCGGCTGATTTGCCTACGAATGTCCATCTATTGGCAGAAGCGCCACATGGCTGGCTGTTTCCCAAGACAAGCCTGATCATCCATCACGGTGGCGCAGGCACAGCACATGCCGCCGCCCGCGCCGGCGTTCCCTCCGTCGTCGTTCCGTTCGCTGGCGACCAATTCTTTTGGGCTAATCGATTGCTGCGGGTGGGCGCCGCACCAGCGCCAGTTCCCGCCAAGGGACTGAGCGCTGACCGGCTGTCCCTCGCCATCTCCGAAGCGGGTAAGAGCGCCATGCGCGACAATGCGGCCGTACTCGGCGCATCAGTTGCCAAAGAGGACGGATTGACGGCGGCCGTCGCGGCCATTGAGGCGTTGACGAAATCGGCGCTTGCATCAGGTGGCGTATCTCATGACAATG
Organism: Bradyrhizobium sp. CCBAU 11361; assembly: GCF_028128935.1. NCBI lineage: Bacteria > Pseudomonadati > Pseudomonadota > Alphaproteobacteria > Hyphomicrobiales > Nitrobacteraceae > Bradyrhizobium > Bradyrhizobium sp. CCBAU 11361. Next base: position 45,090 of record NZ_LBJZ01000191.1, on the reverse strand, counting down.
TCTGAGATGGGTTGTGCCCCTCACAGCGGGTCTCGGCGACGGTGCCTGCGCCTTGCCGGCGCTCAAGAGCATAAGTGACGCCAGACGATGCCGATAAGAAAAGCGCCGGCCGCACCAATGCCGGATGGCGACATCGGCATAGTCCCTAGGCGGCAAGCTTGAGCAGGTGGGCGTCGTGGCGCACCAGGAAAGCGCGCAGCAATTGCGGATAGTCCGCACCGACTGCGGTACGCACGCTCGGACGTTTCGCAAGCGCCGCGCGCCATGCGCGGACCTTCGGCACATCGCGGAAGATACCGTGCTCGGTCAGTTCGTCGAACAGGTCGAAATAACGGAAGATCGGGGCAAACACGGCATCGACCAGGCTGAACGCCTCGCCAGCGAAGAATGGGCCTGCGCCGAGCGCAGCCTCGACCCGCGCGAACTTTGCGACGAGCGCCTGACGCTTGCTCTCGAATGTCGCCGGATCCGTCGTCGTCTCCAGGCCCCAGAGATCGCCAAGGATCGCCGAGCCGAACTCCATCCAGGCGCGATGCTCGGCGCGCTTCAACGCATCCGCCGGATGCAGCTTGAGGCCTGCTTGCGTCTCCTCGATGTACTCGCAGATCACGTTGCTCTCGAACAGCGCGACCTCGCCCTTCTCCGTCGTCACCACCAAGACCGGCACCTTGCCGAGCGGCGAGAGTTTCAGAAACCAGTCGGGCTTGTTGGCGAGATCGATGTCGATCCGCTCGAACGGCACGCCCTTCTCGTTGAGCGCGATCACGGCGCGCTGCACATAGGGGCAAAGCTTGTGGCTGATGAGTTTCAGTGAAGCGGTCATGGCAATGATCCCGGTGGTTGGATGCAACTGCATCAAACATAGATGCAACTGCATGTACTCGTCAAGATCAATGCATCTGCATCAACCGCCCGTGATCGTAAGGCCTGGACCTCAGGGCCGCGCGATCACCCCGCCCGTCATCGGCATCGGCACGCCTGTGGTCGCCGGATAGGACAGCGGCAGGCCCTTCAGGCCACGCGCAGCGAGGAAGCCGAAGGCTTGCGCCTCGATGGCGTCGGAGGCCCAGCCAAGCGCCTCGGCGGGCTCGACGGTGGCCGAGCCCACCCGCTCCCGTAGCATCCGCAGCATGGTGAGGTTGCGGGCGCCGCCGCCGCAGACAATCCAGCTGCGCGGCCGCCGCGGCAGCAGCGGGATGATGCGGGCGATCGCCGCCGCGGTGAAGGCGGTGAGCGTCGCGGCGCCGTCGGCCGGCGAGACATCGCCGAGCTTCAACGCGGCAAAGTCGTTGCGGTCGAGCGATTTCGGCGGCGGCGCCGCGAAGAACGGCAGCTCCAGTGCCCGCGCGATCCAGGCCTGGTCGGCGGTTCCGAGCGCGGCAAACTTGCCCTCCGCATCGAACGCCTGGTTCATGGTGCGGTACATGAAATCGTCGAGCAGCGCATTGCCGGGCCCGGTGTCGCAGGCGATCAGCGTGTCGTTGCCGTCGATATAGGTGATGTTGGAGACGCCGCCGATATTGACCACGACGATCGGCCCTTCACGCGCCAGCGAATGGGCCAGCGCGCGGTGATAGACCGGCACGAAAGGTGCGCCCTGCCCCCCGGCCGCGACGTCGGCGGCGCGGAAGTCGTACATCACGGGGATATGGATCGCCTTCGCCAGCGCCGGCGCATCGCCGATCTGCACCGTCAGCCGCTTCTCGGGCCGATGCAGCACGGTTTGGCCGTGGAAGCCGACGATGTCGATATCCTCCGCCTTCATCCGGTTCTGGGCGATGAAGGCGGCCACCGCCTCGGCGTGCGCCAGCGTCACCGCGCGCTCGGCCGCGGCCAAAATCCCGGGCCGGGCATCGCGCTGCGGCAGGTGTACGGCTTCGCTCAGCGCCTGACGCAGCAGGTTGCGCTCCGCCGGGCTGTAAGGCCGGTAGCCGGACGGTCCGAACCCCTTCACCAGCTTTCCGTCGGTTTCGATCAGCGCGACATCGACCCCGTCCAGCGAGGTGCCGCTCATCAAACCGAGTGCCGTCAACATCATGGATCAGCGTCCTCAATACCCCCCTCTGGCATGCCGATCTTGTGCCAGAGGGACACATCTTATAATGCCTCAGCGCCAAGTGGCGGGCGGCAATCGAGTTCCCACGGTAGATCCTTAAATTGCCCCCAAAACAGTAAACCAAGAATTGTCAGGCACGCCGACAAATGACTGCATTCAAATCGGATTTCCTCCACACCCTGCAGGAACGTGGATTTATCCACCAGTGCTCCGATTTCGAGGGGCTGGACGCGCTCGCCGCCAAGGGCGAGGCGACCACCTATGTCGGTTACGATTGTACCGCCCGCTCGCTGCATATCGGCAACTACCTGACCATGATGATGCTGCACTGGCTCCAGCAGTCCGGCAACAAGCCGATCACGCTGATGGGCGGCGGCACCACCATGGTCGGCGATCCCTCCGGCAAGGACGAGACCCGCGCGATGCGCACCGTCGCCGAGATCGAGGCCAACAAGGAATCGATCCGCGGCGTGTTCGCAAAGGTGCTGCGTTACGGCGACGGCAAGAGCGACGCCGTCATGCTCGACAATGCGGAGTGGCTGACCAAGCTGAACTGGATCGAGATGCTGCGCGACGTCGGCCGGCACTTTTCGGTCAACCGCATGCTGACTATGGACTCCGTACGGCTGCGCCTCGAGCGCGAGCAGGAGATGAGCTTCATCGAGTTCAACTACATGGTCTGCCAGGCCTACGACTTCGTCGAACTCGCCAAGCGCACCGGCTGCAAATTGCAGATGGGCGGCTCGGACCAGTGGGGCAACATCATCATGGGCGTCGATCTCGGCCGCCGCATGGGCACGCACCAGCTGTTTGCACTGACGACGCCGCTGTTGACCACGGCCTCCGGCGCCAAGATGGGCAAGACCGCGCAAGGCGCGGTCTGGCTCAACGCCGACCAGTTCTCGCCGTACGACTTCTGGCAGTACTGGCGCAACACCGAGGATGCCGACGTCGGCAAATTCCTCAAGCTGTTCACGACGCTGCCGATGAGCGAGATCAAGAAGCTCGAGGCGCTCGGAGGCTCGGAGATCAACGAAGCCAAGAAGGTGCTTGCGACTGAGGCGACCGCGCTCTTGCACGGCCGCGACGCAGCGAATGAGGCGGCTGAAACCGCGCGCCGCACCTTCGAGGAAGGCGCGCTCGCCGAAAGCCTGCCGACGGTGGAAATTCCGCGCGGCGAACTCGACGCCGGCCTCGGCGTGCTCAACGCCTTCGTCAAGGCGGGCCTTGTCACCTCCAACGGTGAGGCGCGGCGCCAGATCAAGGGCGGCGGTCTGCGCGTCAACGACGAGCCCGTCACCGACGAGAAGATGGTGCTCTCACCAGCCCATCTGACGCCGGAGGGCGTGATCAAGCTGTCGTTCGGCAAGAAGAAGCACATCCTCCTCAAGCCTGCATAGGCGTATGAGCTTTTCGCTGCTTGTCAGGGCGTGCCGAAGCGCGCTCCCTGACCGGCAATGGACCAGAATACGCCCAAGAAAACGACTGCGGAAACGTCCAAGAAGGATATCGCGGCGACGCCGGAAGGCGCCGTGCGCATCGCCCTCACCGTGCTCGCTCTGTGCTTCACGCTGGCCGTGCTGGGCCGTGGGCTCGGCGACAGTTTTACGGTTTTCCTGAAGCCGATCTCCGAAAGTTTTGGCTGGGACCGCGCACAGATCGTCTCGGTCTATTCGCTCACCTGGCTCGCGAGCGGTCTCACCGCCCCCTTCGTCGGACGGCTGTTCGATCATTCCGGACCGCGCATCGTCTATGCGCTCGGGCTATCGCTGCTCGGCGCGGCGTTCCTGATTGCGGCGCACGCACAGCATCTGTGGCAGTTCCAGCTCTCGATCGGCCTATGCGTCGGCATCGGCGTCGCCTTCATCGGCATCGTGCCGAACTCGATCCTGCTCGGTCGCTGGTTCGGGCCGCGCCTGCCGACCGCGATGTCGGTGGTGTATTCGGCGATGGGCGGCGGCGTGCTGGCGCTGCTGCCGGCCTCGCAGCTCCTGATCGACCATCTCGGCTGGCGCGGCACCTATCAGCTGTTCGGCTTTGCAGCATTGGGGCTGCTGGTGCCGCTGCTGCTGTTGCCGTGGCGGCTGTTCGCCTCGGGCTCGCCGCATGTGGTGAAGAAGACCGATCCTGATTTCGTCGACAACGGCTGGACGCTTCTCGGCGCGATGCGCCATCACGCCTTCTGGGCCCTGTTCTCGACCTTCTTCTTCACCGCCGTCGGCATGTATGCGATCGCCGCGCAGATCGTGGCCTATCTGATCGACGCCGGCTTTCCACCGCTCCAGGCCGCGACGGCCTGGGGCTTCTCCGGCGTCGTGCTGGTGTTCGGCATGTTGGGCGTCTCCGCGCTCGACGGCCTGATCGGGCGCCGGCCGTCAGTGCTGTTGAGCTACGCGATCTCGATTCTCGGCATCGCGCTGCTCTGGCTGCTGCAATACTTCCCCAACACCCTGGTGCTCTCCGGCTTCGTCGTCTGCTTCGGCAGCATGATGGGCTCGCGCGGCCCGCTGATCAGCGCGACCGCGATGCGGATCTTTCAGGGCAAGCGGATCGGCACCATCTACGGCACCATCTCGATCGGCAGTGGCCTTGGCTCGGCGTTCGGCTCCTGGAGCGGCGGCCTGATCCACGACGCGACCCACGGCTACAACGCGTTGCTCGCCTTCGCACTTGCGAGTGTGGTGCTCGGGATGATTCCATTCCTGGTTGTCCCCGCCTTGCGGCGGTAGGTGTGCCCGAGGTAACCTGCACCCCTCCGCGCCACCGGGAAATTACGGGCGCGTGCGACATGGCCACTCGCGAATAATCCGAACTCGCCGGGTTCTGCGGCGTTTTGTCCGACATGACGAAAAAGTCAGCGCGGATTACGCGCCTACGGCTTGCAGGGTGGAACCGAATGCGATTCAAGTCGCTTGGGAATTGTGGATGGAAGGGCGCAAATCATGAACTTCAACTATCTCTCTCGCTATCAACCGGCTCTGCTCAGCCTGTTTCGTTTCGTCACCGGACTGCTGTTGTTCCAGTATGGCGTCGCAAAACTTTTCAAGTTTCCGGCGCTTCCCTACTTCGCCGACATTCCGCCGCTGATCTACGCGGCCGGCACGCTTGAGCTGGTGCTCGGCGCGGCCCTGATGCTCGGCCTGTTCACGCGGCTCACGGCGTTCGTCCTGTCGGGCGAAATGGCCTTCGCCTACTTCATGGGCCACATGCTCAAGACCGGCTCGCCGGTGTTCCTGCCGCTGCTCAATGGCGGTACCGCCGCGATCCTGTTCTGCTTCGCCTGCCTCTATCTCTCGGCAGCCGGCGGCGGCTCGATCAGCGTCGATGCCGTCATGGGCAAGGAGAGCGACGCATCGGATGGCGCTTACGCCCGGCGCTGACGCGCCCGCGGATCGACCCGCAAGCAGGACGGCACCCGCAGATCTGCCGGTGCCGTCCTAGCGCGCCCCCAGCACGTTCCAGATGAGAACGAGGGCCGCGACGAGCAGCACGGACATGATGATGCGATGAACGAATCGATTCATTGCAGGTCCAGCCAGGCTCTGTAGCCACCAAAGTCCAAGATCGATTTTCTCCGGCACATGAACCGGCGCCTCCCGGCGCATGGCGATGTGCCTGCACGGTTGCGCATAAGCCTGCGAACGCCGTTCCGCGCGGCAGGCCGCCGCATGCCTCCATTCATGATTGGTAAGAACTTCCTGCTACCGATGCGAGCAATCATGACCATTCCGTAGAGGCTGCGATGAGGCTGCTGAGTCATCTGAAGATCCGCACCAAGCTGGCCAGCATGGTCTGCCTCGCGGCGCTCACGGTCACGGCCATCATCGGGGTATCGACCGTCCTCAGCAAGAGCCGCATGATGGAAGACCGCGTCCAGCAGATGCGGACCGCGGTGGAGCTGCTCTACAACTACGCGCAATCGCTTCAGGACGAGGTGACCGCCGGCAAGCTGACGCAAGCCGAGGCCAAGTCCCTGTTCCACCAGCGCGGTCGTCGCATGAGCTTCAATGGCGGCCAGGGCTATCCGGTGGTCTACAATCAGGACACGTCCCTGGTGGTGAACGGCGCCAATCAGCAGCTCGAAGGCAAGATCACGGGCGCCAAGGATTCCAATGGCGTGCTGATCGCCGACGCCATTCTCAAGGCCGCCGATCAGGCTGCGCCGGGCGGCGTGACCTCTTATCTCTATCCGCGCCCCGGACAGACCGACCCGGTCCGCAAGACTGTGTTCGCGCGCAAATTCGCGCCCTGGAACGTGACCATCAGCTACGGGCTGTATATCGACGACATCGACGCCGACGTGCGCGCACTGACGCTGGAGCTGGCCGTCATCGGCGCCGGCCTGATGCTGCTGATGGCGACGCTGTCCTGGCTGATCGCCCGCGACGTGCTCGGCGCGCTCGACCGCCAGAAGAACCGCATGCAGCAGATTTCCGAAGGCGCCATCGACAAGCCGGTCGAGGAGACCGACCGCGGCGACGAGATCGGCCGCATGGCCGAGACGCTGGAAGTGTTCAGGCAGACGGCGCTCACGGCGCGCACGCTCGAGGCCGAGCAGGTCGCCGCCAAGACCCGCAGCGAGCAGGAGAAGCGCGATGCCCTGATCGCGCTCGCCAACCGCTTCGATGCATCCGTCGGCCAGCTCGTCGGCCTGATGGCCTCGGGCTCCGGCGAGCTCGAGACCACCGCCAAGTCGATGTCGTCCACCGCGGAAGGCACCAACCGCCGCGCCGCATTGGTCGGCTCGGCCGCCACTGAAGCCAGCCAGCGCGTCCAGACCGTCGCGGCGGCGGCCGAGGAGCTCTCCTCCTCGATCACCGAGATCAGCCGCCAGGTGGCGCAATCCGCCGAGGTGACGGGGCGCGCCGTTGACAGCGCCCGCCGCACCGACACCATCGTGCGCGCACTCTCTGATGGCGCCCAGCAGATCGAGCACGTTGCCGAGCTGATCTCCAGCATCGCGGCGCAGACCAATCTGCTTGCCCTCAACGCCACCATCGAGGCCGCGCGTGCCGGTGAAGCCGGACGCGGCTTTGCGGTCGTTGCATCCGAGGTGAAGTCACTCGCCAGCCAGACCGCGGAGGCCACCCGCGAGATCGGCGACAAGATTGCCCAGATCCAGGGCGCGACCAAGGAGGCCGTGGACGCCATCGGCGGCATCACCGCCACCATCGAGGAGGTCAGCCGCATCGCCACCTCGATCGGCGCGGCCATCGAGGAGCAAGGTGCCGCCACCGCCGAGATCGCGCGCAGCGTCTCGCAGACCGCAGAGGCGACCAGGGAGGTCACCACCAATATCGGCGGCGTCAGCACCGCAGCCAACGAGACCGGCAACGCCGCCGGCATGGTGCTCGCGGCAGCCAGCAGCCTCTCCAAGCAGGCCGAGCAGCTCTCCGGCGAAGTCGGCACGTTCCTCGCCGGCGTCCGCGCGGCGTAAGTTTCCGGACGCCCAAACCTCCGCACTCGTCATGGCCGGGCTTGTCCCGGCCATCCACGTTTAGCCCCGCACAAGGAACGTGGATGCCCGGGCATAGGCGAACGAAAGCGACGCCGGACGGCTATGCCTGGGCATGACGACTACTCAGGCTTCGCTGCTACCGCCGCGCGAGGCTGCAACCGCTCGACAGCGGTCTTGCTGATCCCGTCGGGCTGTCGCCGGATTGCGCCGACGGCAACTGCTCGTCGAATGGCGTGTTCTGCTTGCCGGTGTTGAATTCGAATATCTTGCGGAACAGGCCGGGCGCCATCGCCGAGATCGGATTGACGCGCATCACGGGCGCGGCCGGCGTGCCGACGACCTCATAGGTCACGCCGATCAATCCCTCGTTGTTGCCGCCGCCGAGGAAAATGCCGAACAACGGGATCTGGCCGAAGATGTTGTTGACGCCGTACACCGGCACGAAGGTGCCGCTCATGCAGACCTGGTTGCCGGGATAGTCGATCGAGCCTTCGATGGTGCCGCCGATCATCGGTCCCTTGACGACGCCGTCGCGGATCGTGAGCGCGCCGTTCTGCCGGGTGAACTCCGCTCGCAGCGCCGTGAAGGCCACGCCGCTCTGCGCGCCATTGGGACCGCCTGCCGCGACGCGATCGAGCTGATCCATTCCCTTGACCGTGAAGTCGCGCACATTGATCAGGCCTTCCCTGGTCGTAGGCTCCGACGTCGGCGGCTCCATCGCCACCACCATCTGGCCGCCGAAGACCTTGTTGGTGGTGTCGGTGAAGCGCAACAGCGCGCCGGCATCGTTGGTCTGGAGATAGATCACCTCGCGGGCACCCTGGGCGCGGCCGCCGCGCAGATCGGCCGCCACCGGCGTATCGCGGCCGATCTTGCCGCTCAGCGTGAAGGCCTTGATGGCACCGCTCCGCCGCGACATCTTGGCATCGACACTGCGCATGGCTTCGCCGTTGAAGCCTGCGACGGCGCCGAGCTTCACGTCGATGTCGAAATCGACGTTCTTCATCTTGCTCTTGGCATCGTCCTTGGAATTGCCTGAGATCGCCGACTTCAGGAAACCGCGGCCGTCGAACACGTCGCCGCGCATCGTGCCGCGGACCACGCCGTCCTGGCTGCGCTCGACCTTCAACGACGCCTTGTCGCCGTCGGACGGCGCATAGACCGGGAAGTTCGCGTTCATGAGGTCGCCGTTCGGATCGACCTCGAGCGAGCCCTTGATCGAGGCGCCGCCGCCTTCGATGACGATGTCCTCGAAGCGCGTCGATTGCCCCGTCGGCACCACCTTGAAGCTGGCCTTGCCCGACTTGCCCGGCAGCTTGACCCAGCCGGGCAGGATGTTGTCGAGCTTGACCGAGGTCAGGTCGGCCTCAACGCCGAGCTTCGTGGTCTGGTCCGCGCCGCCGGCGATCTTGCCCGAGAGCTTGATCGGCAACGAGCCGCTGACGGCGGGGCTGAGATCGAAGCCGAGACGCGCGCGGCTCGCATCGTCCAGCGTCGCCTGCAAGCGGACATCGGCATCGCCCTCGGCGGGCTTGCGATAGTCGAGCGAGGCGGCCTGCCCGTTGATCTTGACGTCGCCCTTGACCTGATAGCCTTGGTTGTTGGCGGCAATCTTGAGGTTGTTGGCTTCAAGCTTCTGGTTCATCACCAGCTTGTCGGCCGAGAAGCCGTTGAGATCGGCGGTGACGTTGTAGACAGTGTCGGACTTGGTCAGCGCGCCCTTGACCGGCAAGCCTAGCTGGATGTTCGCCGTGAACGTCCCCTTGCTGGTGTTGGGATCGACAAAGGTTGCCGATAGATCGCTCAAGCGATCGTTGGACAGGATTTCGGCTGCAGCCGCGACCGGTCCCTCGACTCGGAATCTGGTGCGCGACGGCGAGGGTTTCGGCGCCATATCCGGCACTTCGAACACGAGGTCGCTGAACGTGAGCTTGCGGCCCCCCGGCGTGTCGGCGACGCCCTGCCCGATATTCACGGTCGCTGTACGCCCCGTCACGCGCGCCTTCAGATCAGCATCGTGCACGACCGGCATGCCGTCCACGGGACGAACCGCGACACCGCTTGCCACGATGTTGACCGACAGGCCGTCGTCGGGAATGGGCGGCCCCTTGCGCGGCAGGTTCCTGGTCGGCGAATTGACGCCGATCTCAATGCGCTGCAGCGTGCCGCGCTCAATCCGCTCGATCACCCATTCGCGCAGCTCGGGGACGACGAGCGTCGGCCACATCCGCTTCAGCGCGGAGGCCGACATCGGCGTTCCAGCGAAGCCCAGCGTCAGCCGCGGCTCGCCGGAATAGTCGATGGCGCCGGTGCCGGCGACGCCGATCTCGCCGTTGCTGATATCGGCCTGCGTCAGCAGGAGGCGCTTGTGGTCGGTGTCGAAGCGGAAGCCGATCGCAATACGGTTGAAGACGAGCGGCGGCTCGTTGTCGATGCCGCCGAGCAGGATCGATCCGCCGCTGAAGCCGAGCTGCCAGTCGTTGACGTTGCCGTTGGGCGGCTCCAGATGCGCCAGCAGCGTCAGGCGGTTCGCGCCCGAGAGAATCTTGAACGGTGCGACCAGCACGCGCCGGTTGGCGTCCCACTCGACATTGATCTCGGCCGAGTCGATCGCCATCGGATAATCGGGCGTGTCGGTGTCGATGATGTTGCCCGCGCCGACCATGACCTTGCCGCGGAAGAAGGTCGGCACGCCGTCGCGGCCGAGCTCGCCCTTGAGCTCGCCGGTCAGCGGCAGGTCGGCGGTATAGGTGAGATCCTTGACCCGCAACGCCAGCAGGATGTTGGCGGTGGAAACCTTGTCGGCGCGGATGTCGACCGAGCGCACACCGTTCTCGGCGGGGCCGATCGTGGCACGCAGCGACCACGGGCGCGCGCCCTCCTCACCGAGGCTGAGCGCGACGCCGCCACGGCTCGGCCGGCGCAGGCTGAGCGTGATGTTCTCGAACGACCATTTGCTGCCGCGCTGCTGATCGTCGACGATCAGATTGCCGTTCTTCAGACCGATCTCGTTGAGGTTCTGGCCGTCGAGGCCGGTCATGCTCAGACTGTCGAGCCAGTCGAGGCCCTGGAGAATGCCGCTCTGCGCAGTCGCCTGAGGCGCCGCCTGGGATGCGTCCGGGCTTGCCGGCGCGGTCGCGAACGGCGGCGGGGGCACGCCATTGCGCGGGAATGTCGGCGGCAGGCCCGCGTCCTTCTTGGAGGCCACGCCGGTGGCCAGCGGCTTTGCGGTATCGCCGGCCGAGACGGTGACGGTGCCGTCCGGCGCGATGCGGATCGCGAGCTCGGCATCGACGAGGTTGAGGCTTTCCGCGCGCAGGTGCCCCATCAGCAGGCCCGCACCCGACAGCTTCACCTCAGCCTTCGGCGCGGTGGCGACGATGGCATGGTCCTGGTCGCGCACGATGATGTCGCGGATGCGCACGGCGATACGGATTCGCCCGGCCCGCTCGATCTGTGTGCCGCCGACCTCGACCGTGTTGCCGTGACCGATATTGTCCTCGATCGCCGCCGCAAGCCACGGCGTTGCGATGTCGAGATTGATCGGGCCGGCGCCGAGCCGCCACCATAGCGCGCCGAAACAGCCGACGAAGATCACGACGAGGGCGCTGACGACGATGGCCATGCGCTTCAGCCAGCGACCGCCGCCCAGCCAGCGGCGCAACGATCCGATCCCGTCACCGAAGCGATGGAAGCCCGAATTGGAACGCGACAACAGCCGGCGCGCACGATAGCCCGCCGCTGCTTCCTGATCCGGGTCCCAGTCGGCGTCGTCCCATTCCTGCGGCTCTGAATGACCGCCGCGCCGATCGAAATCCCGATTGTAATCCTGGGGCGACTTATTCCTTGCCATTGCCTCTCGATACAGGCGCCCATCGTGGGATTGAGCGCCGCCGGGACCGCAGCCGTCGACCGGGAGCGAAGGCCCCGGCGCCGGCATTGCCGCCATACCTCGAATATTCCTGCTGTTCGTCATTTCGCCCCGGGAGCGCGTTCAACGAGCAGTGGGGTGGTGCGTGGAATTCCTTGTAACCATACTCCGGCGCCATCAGACTTGCCCAGCCGAGGGCACGATTCCGGCACACCGGACGAGAGCTGCAATACCGCTTTGGTTGACCCGCCGAAAGCGTCGAAAGGAAGGCGTATGTCCAAGAAATCCCAAAAGAAATCGTCCAAGACGCCCTCCGGCATTGCAGCGGCTAAAAAGAAGGCCCCGAAAACCCGGGCTACGACTCAAACAAAGTCCGCGAAAACACAGCGGACACCGGCAAGCAAATCCCCCGCGAGCATAGCAAAAGCAGCATCGCATGGCGCCGCATCGAAACAGTTAAATTCCTCCAGATCGGCCCCCGCGTCCGCGGCGAAGCCGGTCCTGGCCGAGGGGCAGAAGGCCCCCGCCTTCCGCCTGCCCCGCGACGGCGGCGGCGCCGTCACGCTGTCGGATTATGCCGGCCGCAAGCTCGTCCTGTTCTTCTACCCCCGCGCCGATACGCCCGGCTGCACCAGGGAAGCCATCGACTTCACGCGCCTCGCCGACGCCTTCACCGCGGCCGGTACGGCCGTGATCGGTATTTCCGCGGATTCGTTAAAGGCCCAGGAGAAGTTCCGCGACAAGCACAGCCTCGGCGTTCCGCTCATCTCGGACGAGAAGCACGAGATGCTGGAAGCGTATGGCGCCTGGGGCGAAAAATCCATGTACGGCAAGAGCTTCCTTGGGATTCTTCGCACCACGGTGCTGGTCGGAAACGACGGCAAGGTGGCCAGGATCTGGCGCAACGTCCGGGTCGACGGCCATGCCGATCAGGTGCTGGAAGCGGCAAGAAGTCTTTAACCAGTCCTTTAAATACGACTGTTCCCATTTCCGGAAAATTAACCATGACCGGCCCAGATTGCTGCGGCAATTAGGCCGTACGGACTCATCCGACCGGCGCGGGAGTGCCGATGTCGAAAAGTTCTGCCCAATACTCGCAGTACCCCCAACATCATCCTCACGACCACGGACGGGCCTTCCCTCGGCGTCCCACCACTGCGGCGGCAGCCGCAATTCCTCTTCCCGCGACCGACGATGCCTACACCATCGTCCATCACGGCAAGCAGGTCCGCCTCGGGCCCGTGGTGTTCTGGATCGTGGTTGGCACCGTCGTGCTGCTCGGGCTCTGGTCGGCCGCGACCGCCACGTACTTTGCCTTTCGCGACGACGTCCTGACCCGGCTGATCGCCCGCCAGGCCGAGATGCAGTACGCCTATGAGGACCGCATCGCCGAGCTGCGCGCCAAGGTCGATCGCACCACCAGCCGCCAGCTGCTCGACCAGGAGCAATTCGACCAGAAACTCGACCAGATCATGAAGCGTCAGACGGCGCTGGAGTCCCGGGCCACGGCGCTCGGGGCCATGCCTGACGTGACAGGCTCGATTCCCCGTTCGACCCCGCAGCGTGGCGAGTCCGGCCAGAGCACAACGCAGGGCACGCCAAAGCCGTCGCCGATCAGCGACACCGTGATCTTCGTGGCGCCGCCGGATCGCGAAGCGCGGCTCGAGTCGCGCGCGCCGGCCGTCATGGCCCCACAGGCCAATCAGTTCGCCAAGAACCAGGGTTTCGACAATGTCCTGGTCCGCCTCACGACCTCGCTCGATCAGGTCGAGCGTCGTCAGATGGCGGCGCTCAGCGCCGTCGAGGAAGGCATGGATTCGCGCATGCGCCGGATGCGCGGCGTCGTCAGCGATCTCGGCCTGAACCTCGCCAGCCTCGAAGCCGCCGTGCCGCGGACCGCGATGGGCGGGCCGTTCGTGCCCGTCAAGCTGACCGCCAATGCCGGGCCGTTCGAGAAGCAGCTCAATCGCATCAACGTCAGCCGCGCCGAGATGGATCGCCTCAATCGCACGCTGGCGCTGGTGCCCTATCGCAAGCCCGTCATCGGCGAGGTCGAGTTCACCTCGGGTTTCGGCGTGCGCAGCGATCCGTTCCTGGGCCGGCCGGCGATGCATACCGGCCTCGACTTCCGCGCCGCCACGGGCGATCCGGTCCGCGTCACCGCCAACGGCAAGGTGATCTCGGCCGGCTGGTCCGGCGGCTATGGCCGCATGATCGAGGTCGATCACGGCAACGGACTTGCGACCCGCTACGGCCATCTCTCCGAGATCAACGTCAAGGTCGGCGAGGTCGTGAAGATCGGCCAGGTCGTCGGTCTCGTCGGCTCGACCGGCCGTTCCACCGGTCCGCATCTGCACTACGAAACCCGCATCGACGGCGAAGCGATCGATCCGCAGAAGTTCCTGCGCGCGGGCGTGCGCCTCAGCGCGGGCTAGGCTCGCGCTACTCTCTTCGGCGTAGACAGCCATCACCGCCGGCCGCCGCCGGGACGACCAAAACCGCCACCGAATGCCGGCGGCCCGCCGTGACTACTGGCCGCGCTCGTGGCCGACTTCGCCGGTGATGACGTCGCCGAACAGCTCCCAGGCCTGCCCGTTGAAGCGCATCAACTGCATCTGCTCGATCGGGAAGTAATCATCGGACGAGGTGTTGACCATGATGCCGGGCAGCATCAGGTCGGTGTGGAAATCCTTCAGGTTCGCGGCCTGCTTCATGACGTTCTCGCGGGTGAGATTGTCGCCGCACTGCTTGAGCACCTGCGCCATCGCCTCCGCCTGCACATAGCCATAGACGTTATTGGCGTTGGCCTTGTCGCCGTCTGGATAATACTTGTCCATGAACGCGCGCCATTTCACCACGGCCGGGTCCTTGTCCCAGGTCGGATCGGTCGGGTCTTTCAGATAGACGGTCGAGATGATGTCCTTGGCGTATTCGAGCCCGGCGGGCTTGAGCACCGAGGCAACCGAGGTTGCGGTGTTGGCGAGAAAGAACTTCGGCTTCCAGCCGAGCTCGCCGACTTTGCGGATTGCCTGCGCCGAGCCTTTCGGCGCGGCCCAGGAGAAGAAGATGTCGGCGCCGGAATCGTGCAGTGCGACGATCTGCGAGTCGATCGAGGGATCGCTGACCTCATAGGACTTGTCGGCGATGATCATGCCGGCCTTGTCGCCGAGCCCGTCCTTCAGACCCTTGAACTGGTCCTTGCCGGCGTCGTCGTTCTGCCAGAACACCGCGATCTTGCTGTCGGGGAAATGATCGCGGATGTATTTTGCGTAGATCCGCCCCTCGCTCTGGTAGTTGGGCTGGAAACCCATGGTCCAGGGAAAGTTCCTGGGGTCACCGAACTTGGTGCCGCCGGAGGCGACGAAGAGCTGCGGCACCTTCTTGGCGTTCATGTATTTCATGATCGCGGAATTCGAGGGCGTGCCGAGCGGCTGGAAGATCAAGAGGACCTCATCGCTCTCGACCAGCTTGCGCGCCTGCTCGATCGCCTTCGGCGGCGAATAGGCATCGTCATAGCTGATGAAGTTGATCTTGCGGCCGTTGATGCCGCCCTGGTCGTTGATCATCCTGAAGAACGCGGCCTCGGTCTTGCCGATCACGCCATAGGACGAGGCCGGCCCGCTATAGGGCATGATGTTGCCGATCTTGATGTCGGTGTCGCTGGCGCCGGGGTCGTACTTCTTCTGCGCCAATGCCGGTGCCGTGACCAGCACTCCGGCAGCGAGCATGGCGAGGGCAGCAAGGCTCCTGCGACGACCCGGCATCGTTCTCTCCCCTGTGTTTTGTAGTCTTGTTTTGCGGAGAGTGTCGCAAGCAGGCTTGACGCTGGCAAGCGATACGATTTTCCGCGAGGTGAAACGGTGGAGCGAGAACTTACGCGACGCGCTGCAGCATTCTCAGAGCGCGCCCGTCGATCACGAGCAACGCACTGCCAATGACGATGGCGCCCGCGATCTCGCGCATGGAGATCGGCTCGCCCAGCACCAGCCATCCCAGCAGGATGGCGGTAACGGGAATGAGCAGCGTCACCAGCATGACATTGGTCGCGCCCGAGCGACGCAGGATCTGAAAGAAGACGATGTAGGCGAGCGCCGTCGACAGGCCGGCAAGGCCGAGCACCGCGAGCCAGGTTGTGAGGCCCGGCATCGGCAGATGCCATGGCTGCTCCATGACGCCGGCGACAACCGCCATCATCACCGTTGAGGCCATCAGTTGAAAAGTCGCCGTTCCAAGCGGAGCTGAGTCCTTCAACAGCCGCCGCGCCGCCAACGCCGCGAAGCCATAGCTGCACGCGCCACCGAGGCAGAGCAGAATGCCGAACCCCTGCCCCGGCCTCGTCTCGATGCCCCATCCGCGCAGGATGACCACGCCGACGACGCCCAGAACCACACCGCCGACCCGCCGCATCTGCAAGGCTTCCTCGCCCGCCAACGCCATGACGATCACGGTGAACAGCGGCGTGGTGGCATTCAGGATCGAAGCTAGTCCGCTGGGAATGAAGGTCTGGCCGATCACAATCAGCGAGAACGGGATGACGTTGTTGAACAGCCCGATCACAACGAACGGCTTCCAGCCTGTCATGCCCCTGGGAAAACCGATCCCTTGCGCGCGCAGGAGCGGCAGGAGAATGGCCGCGCCCAGCGCGACGCGCAGGAACACCAGGGTGAGCGGCGGCAATTCCCGCAAGCCCGCACCGTTGAAGAAGAACGAGCCGCCCCAGAGGACCGAGAGCACGCCGAGCAGCGACCAGTCTCGCGCGTCGATCCTGTAATCGTTCGGGGGCATGGCGTCTCACATCGGCAGTTGACCTCCGCCTAGTACGGCGCGACGCGCTTTGCCACCCGATTTCCGATGAGGTCTGGAATTCCCGTGTTCAGAAGCGATAGGGCGAACGAGGCTGCCCCATGTTGATGCGACCGGCTAGGACGGCTTCTTCGGCCGCGACACCAGCTCGATCATCTTGCCTTCGTCGTCATCAGGCATCGCAGCCTTCGCGCGCGCGTAGGATTCGACTGCGGCGCGTGCCACCAGCGGCTTGTCGGCGAGCAGGCTCTCGGCAAGCTTCACGGCGTAAGCGGCATCCTTGTGCCGCAGCGCCGCCGTGAACGTCGCGCCGCCGAAGTCGCGGGCGACCATGCGCTTGGAATGACGCTGCACCTGCGGGCTTGCGGCAACGCCTGAAAGGATCGACTCCAGCACCAGGTTCATGTCGAGCCCGGCCTGCTCGGCGATCGCAAGGCCCTCGGCGAGCCCGGCGATCTGGATCGCGCCCATCAGATTGTTGATGAGCTTGTAGACCGTGCCGGAGCCGACCGCGCCGAAATGGCG
The DNA here is from genome assembly GCF_028128935.1 of Bradyrhizobium sp. CCBAU 11361. Classification (NCBI taxonomy): domain Bacteria; kingdom Pseudomonadati; phylum Pseudomonadota; class Alphaproteobacteria; order Hyphomicrobiales; family Nitrobacteraceae; genus Bradyrhizobium; species Bradyrhizobium sp. CCBAU 11361. Next base: position 28,377 of record NZ_LBJZ01000191.1, on the reverse strand, counting down.
GATGGTCGAGCCGATCGGTTCGAGATAGGGCCGCGCGCGTTCGAGATCGGCTGCATCTGCGCCGACCAAAAGCGTCAGCTTTCCGCTTGCTGCAGCATCCGGCAATCCCGTCACGGGGCAGTCGATGTAGATCAGCCCGCGCGCATTCAGCTCGCGGCCCATCTCGCGCGCATGGTCATAGGAGACGGTGGAGCATTCGATCGCGATGATGCCGGCCTTGGCCGTCTTGGCCGCGCCCTTCGGCCCCAGCCAGACCGTGCGCGAGGCCTCGTCGTCGGCAACCATGGTCACGACCACGTCGGCATCGATCGCAGCATCCTCGGGCGAGGTCGCCCAATGCGCGCCGCGGGCGATCAAATCCTCAGCCTTGGCCTTGCTGCGATTCCACAGCGTCACCGTGAAGCCGGCATCGAGATAGCGGCCGGCCATGCCATGGCCCATCCGTCCAAGCCCGATGAAGGCGACGCGGGCCATGGCTAATCCACATCCTCGATGTCGGCGCCAGGGGTGCCGAAGGCGCGCTGCGCCAGCGTTGCGGCCATGAAGTCGTCGAGCTCGCCGTTGAGCACGCCCGAGGTGTCGGAGGTCTGCACGCCCGTGCGCAGATCCTTCACCATCTGGTAGGGCTGCAGCACGTAGGAGCGGATCTGGTGACCCCAGCCGATATCGGTCTTGGCTGCCTGGTCGGCGGCCGCCTTCTCCTCGCGCTTTTTCAGCTCGATTTCATAGAGACGAGCGCGCAGCATGTCCCAGGCCTGGGCCCGGTTCTTGTGCTGGGAGCGGCCGGCCTGGCAGACCACCGCAACACCGGTCGGAATATGCGTCAGCCGCACCGCAGATTCGGTCTTGTTGACGTGCTGACCGCCGGCGCCGCCCGAGCGCATGGTATCGGTGCGGACGTCGGATTCCTTGATGTCGATCTTGATGCTGTCGTCGATGACCGGGAACACCTGCACACTGGAGAAAGACGTGTGCCGCCGCGCGTTGGAATCGAACGGCGAGATGCGCACCAGGCGGTGCACGCCCGCTTCGGTCTTGAGCCAGCCATAGGCGTTGTGGCCGGAGACCTGGATGGTCGCGGACTTGATGCCGGCCTCTTCGCCCTCGGACTCTTCGAGGTACTCGACCTTGAAGCCGTGCGTCTCCGCCCAGCGCGTGTACATGCGCAGCAGCATTTGCGCCCAGTCCTGGCTTTCGGTGCCGCCGGCGCCGGCATGGACCTCGAGATAGGAATCGAAGCGGTCGGCTTCGCCCGACAGCAACGCCTCGAGCTCGCGCCGCGCGACTTCCTTCTTGAGGGCCTTCAGCGCGGCTTCGGCTTCGGCGACGACGCCGTCATCGCCCTCGGCCTCGCCAAGCTCGATCATGCCGATGTCGTCCTCGAGCTCCTGCTCGACCTTGCCGATGCCCGAGAGCGAGTCCTCAAGCGAGGTCCGCTCCTGCATCAGCTTCTGGGCCTTCTGGGGGTCGTTCCAGAGGTTGGGATCTTCTGCGAGCTTGTTCAGCTCAGCGAGGCGCGCCGTCGATTTCTCGACGTCAAAGATGCCTCCTCAGCAGCCCGACTGACTGCTTGATCTCTTCTACCAACCGTTCGATTTCGGCGCGCATGTCGTTCTCGTGTCTCGCGGAATCGGTTCCGCGTGCTAGCGCATGATCCGGGAAGGCGTGCAGCGGTTTCCCGAAAGGAGCGTGCGCAAACAAGAAATAAAGCGCGATAACTCATCGCGCGGATGGGGATGTAGCGGCGGCGGCTGCAAAGCGCAACCGCCGCTGCGACAAACGTCTGTCTTGTCCTAAGCCTTAGTACAGCCCGCCGGTGCCCGGCCGCATGAAGAAGCCGGAATCCGGCTGCTGTTGCTGCGACGCCGGCATGCGCCCGTCGGCGTCGGCAACGCCGATGACCGAATAATTGTCCGGCGGCGCCGTGCCCGGCTTGAAGGCTTCGAGGATGGTCCCGCCGGTCTCGCCCGGGCCCGCACGCATGCCGCTCTTGGCGACGACGCGCACGAGCTTGATGCCGGCCGGCACCTTGAACGGAACCGCCGGCTTGTCGGCGAGTGCGAGCTTGAGGAAATCGCGCGCGATGGGAGCAGCCAGATGGCCGCCGGTCGCAGCGTTGCCTCTGCCGAGCGCGCGCGGCTTGTCGTAGCCCATATAGATGGCGACGGCGACGTCGGGCGAGAAGCCGACGAACCAGGCGTCCTTGGCCTCGTTGGTCGTACCGGTCTTGCCGGCGATCGGCTTGCCGACCTCCTTGACCACGGTCGCGGTACCGGCCTGGACCACGCCCTCCATCAGCTCGGTGATCTGATAGGCGGTCATGGAGTCGAGCACCTGCTCGCGGCGGTCAATCAGCTGCGGTTCGTTCTGATTCTTCCAGCCGCCCGGCGCGTCGCAGCCGCGGCATTCGCGCTGGTCGTGCTTGAAGATGGTGCGGCCGTAGCGATCCTGGATACGGTCGATCAGGGTCGGCTTCACCCGGCGACCGCCATTGGCGAGCATCGAATAGGCCGTGACCATGCGCATCGCCGTGGTCTCGCCGGCGCCGAGCGCGTAGGAGAGATAGTTCGGCAGCTCGTCATAGACGCCGAAGCGGCGGGCATATTCGCCGATCAGGGGCATGCCGATGTCCTGCGCGAGGCGCACCGTCACGGTATTGAGCGACTGCCGCAGCGCGTTGCGCAGCGTCACGGGCCCCTGGAACTTGCCCGAGGAGAAGTTTTCCGGCCGCCACACGCCGGCGCCCTGGCCCTGGTCGATTTCGATCGGCGCGTCGAGCACCACGGTCGAGGGCGTATAGCCGTTGTCGAGCGCGGCCGAATAGACGATCGGCTTGAACGACGAACCCGGCTGCCGGTAGGCCTGGGTGGCGCGGTTGAACTGGCTCTGGTCGAACGAGAATCCGCCGACCATCGCGAGCACGCGGCCGGTCCAGGGGTCCATCACCACCATCGCGCCCGACACTTCGGGGATCTGGCGCAGCCGGTACTGTCCCTCGACCGGGTTGCCGTCCTTGTAGAGCGGATCGGCATAGATCACGTCGCCGGGCTGGAGCACCTGCGACACCGCCGTTGCCGCCCTGCCCTTCGCAGCGCCGGTGGCCGCCCTTGCCCATTTGATGCCGTCGAGCGTGATCAGGCCGGTCTCGCGCTGCTTGCTGATGGCGCCGCCGAGCTCGCGGCTCGGCTGGAAGCCGATGCGCGCCGACTGGTCACTGGTCTCCAGCACCACCGCCATGCGCCACGGCGAGATGTCGGAAAGCGACTTGATCTCGGCAAGCTTCACGCCCCAGTCGCCCGACGTATCGAGCTTGCTCATGGCGCCGCGATAGCCCTGCTGCTCGTCATAGTTCACGAGGCCCGCGACCATGGTCTTGCGCGCCATGACCTGGATCTTCGGATCGAGCGTGGTGCGGACAGACAGACCGCCCTCGTAAAGCTTCTTCTCGCCGTAGCGCTCGAAGATGTCGCGGCGAACTTCCTCGGCGAAATATTCGCCGGCGAAGGTGTGGGCGCCGTTGGACCGGTTGGTGACGGCCAGCGGCTCCTTGCGCGCCTTGTCGGCGTCAGCCTGCTTGATCCAGCCGTTCTCCAACAGGCGGTCGACCACGTAGTTGCGGCGCTCGATGGCGCGGTCGCGGTTACGTACCGGATGCAGCGTCGCCGGCATCTTCGGCAGCGCCGCGAGATAGGACGCTTCCGCCACCGTGAGCTCATTCACCGACTTGTCGAAATAAACCAGCGAAGCGGCTGCGATGCCGTAGGCACCGAGGCCCAGGTAGATTTCGTTCAGATACAGCTCGAGGATCTTGTCCTTCGAATAGGTCTTCTCGATCCGCATCGCCAGCAAGGCTTCCTTGATCTTGCGCGCGAAGGAGACCTCGTTGGTCAGAAGGAAATTCTTGGCGACCTGCTGGGTGATCGTGGAGGCGCCCTGCGGACGGCGGTTGGAGCCGTAGTTCTGGATATAGACCACGCCCGCGCGTGCCATGCCGGTGTAGTCGATGCCGCCATGCTCGTAGAAATTCTTGTCCTCGGCAGCGAGGAAGGCGTTGATCACGAGCTTCGGCACCGCCTGGATCGGCAGATACAGCCGCCGCTCCTTGGCGTATTCGCCGAGCAGCGAACCGTCGACCGCGTGCACACGCGTCATCACCGGCGGCTCGTAATCCTGAAGCTGAGAGTAGTCCGGCAAGTCCTTGGAGAAATGCCAGATCAGGCCCGCCACGGCCCCGACACCGACAAGGAACACCACCGTTCCCGCGGCGAACAGGAAGCCCATGAACCGCACCAGCAAGCGCATTATCTGTTTATCCGTTCAAACTCTGGATCAGCCCGAAGATCAGCCCACGGCGCCCACCAAAACAGGCGCCAACCTCACGTCGCGCATTCACCGGCCTACTCAATTACGTCAGTGCCGGACCTAAAGACGCTCGCCGAACGGGATTCTCGCCGATTCCGGAACCCCCTGCGGCGTTTTTATAAATCGCCCGCTGTGGCCAAACTAGGGCTTTTGCGGCGAGACGGAAAAACCCTTCCTCAATTCTCTCAATTCGACGGTCCCCCGGTCGTCAATTCGACGATCCGGCGGTCGCCAGCCGCTTGGCCAGGAACCCGTCGATGGCTTGCGCCATCGAGCCCACGGCGCGGGACCGCCAACCCTCGGAGACAAGATGCCCGAGATCGCCTTTATTGGAGACATAACCGATCTCGACCAGCACAGACGGCACGTCGGGCGCCTTCAGCACCCGGAAACCGGCCGATTTCAGCGGATGCTTGTGCATCCGCACGGTCGACTTCATTTCGCTCATCAGCAAATGAGCAAAACGGTTTGAAAATGTGCGGGTTTCCCGCTGCGTCAGATCGATCAGGATGTCGGCGACATCGGTCGGCTCCTCCGCGAGGTTGAAGCCGGCGATCGCGTCCGCGCGGTTTTCCGCATCAGCCAGACGTTGGGCCTCAGCGTCGGAGGCCTTGTCGGACAGCGTATAGATGGTGGCGCCCTGGGCATCCCCCTCGGTGCGCGGCAGCGCGTCGGCATGAATCGAGACGAACAGCGCCGCCTTGATGTTGCGGGCGACTTTGACCCGGTCATTGAGCGGGATGAACGTGTCGTCGTTCCGCGTCATCACGACACGGTATTTGCCGGCCTTTTCCAGCCGGTCGCGCAGCGCCAGACCGAAGGCCAGCACCAGGTTCTTCTCGCTTTCGCCGCTCGACTGCGTGCCGTTGTCGATACCGCCATGGCCGGGGTCGATCACCACGATCGGCCGGCCGTCGGCCTTCTGCTGCGCCGGTTCCGGGGCTGCCGTCGCGGGCACCGTGGCGGGCGGCGCATCGGCGATCGCGGGCCGCAGCTCAGGGCGGTTTTCCGGGGCGAGCGATTGCACGAAGGCGGCGCGGTCGACCTCCTCCAGCTCGAGCACGAGCCGGGCCGGCTGGCCGTTGGCCGCCTCCAGCACGTAGGAATTGGCGATCTTGGCAGGCCCCGTCAGGTCGAACACGATTCGCGAGCCGCCGGGCATGACGAGCCCATAGCGGAAGGCCTTGACCAGCCCCCGCCCCCCGGACCCGGTGCCCGCAGGCAGCTGAAAATTGACCTGGGGCACGTCGACCACCACCCGGTACGGGTCGGCGAGCGTGACGGCGCGGAAGGTGACGGTCTGGTCGATGTCGAGGATGAAGCGGGTCTGCTTGCCATCGCCAGCCAGCCGGGCGGCCGAGGCGATTGGATAATTCGCTGCCGCAACAGCGGGTTGCGGCTGGCTTTCCGCAGCGCTCAGGCGGGAGGAATCAGCACATGGCAATGCTGCGGCGCACAGGAGCACGCATCCCAGCAAGACCCTTTGATTTGCGCGGCTCGCCACCGATTTCCGTGCCTCCGAGCAGCTCTTTTAACGCAATAGAACCACAGGGTTAATCGATCCTTAATGACAGAAACGCGAAACTCGCTGACTGTGACCGCCGTGCGACGCTCCCTTGCACGGATGGCCCATTCCTCGTATGTACGGAATGCTGACGGCCGATATTTCCGGTTGTGTCGCATTCAGCCTCCCGGTGCAGCGCCGGAACTCTCAAGGTTTGGGAATTCCAGCGTTTTCCGTTCTCCTCTAAGACCAGCGCGGTGCGCGGCAGCGAGGTGGAGCGGGCCAAGCCCCGGCGGCGGACGGTTCCCGGATACCACGTTTCCGGGGCGGTTCGGACAGTGACATAACCCATTGCCCGGTCCCTTGATCCCAAGGGAGCGGTTCGTGATCCCCAAGGCGAGCGCGCTCGCGCCATGCCTGGCCAGCAGCAACTGATTGAGGGGCGGCCTCGCCGCCCAATGTTTCATACGGGCCGACGCTTGATGCGCCAGACTGTGCCGACGAATTCTGAAGGATCATTCGCGACGCTGCGGAGTGATAATCCCGCGCGCCGCCGTGGTCCTGAAGCTTCCGGTCCGGCAAGGCGCGAGAGACGGCGTTTCGGCCTTCCCCTCACCCCCGAATCAGGTGGACCGTCGCGTCACCCGGCAGCGCAGATCGCGCCCACGGTGTATCGCGCCCGCCGCCGCCAAGAGTTAAGACATGCCCAACAAGATGTTGATCGATGCCACCCACCCGGAGGAGACCCGGGTCGTCGTGGTCCGCGGCAATCGCGTCGAAGAGTTTGATTTCGAGACCGCGCAACGCAAGCAACTGCGCGGGAATATCTACCTCGCCAAGGTCACAAGGGTCGAACCCTCGCTCCAGGCCGCCTTCGTCGAATATGGCGGCAACCGGCACGGCTTCCTCGCCTTCAGCGAAATCCACCCCGACTACTACCAGATCCCGGTTGCCGACCGGCAGGCGCTGATCGAGGCCGAGGAACAGGCCCATCGCGAGGCCGAGGAAGAGAGCGAGAACCGCTCGCACGGCCGCCGCCGCTCGCGTCACCGCAATGCCCGCCGCCGCGGTCATGGCGAACGGGTCCGCAGCGACATCGTCGAAGGTCTCGACGCCGGCGCCGATCCCGCGGCCCAGCCGGTCGATGGCGGGCCGAGCGCCGCCAACGCCGAAGGCGCTCCGCATGAGGGCGAGCATCTGCACGCCGACGCGGAGCATCACGGCGAGCACGATGCCCATGATCACAACGACCATGATCATCACGATCATGATCACCATGAACACGGGCACGACGACCATCATCACGATCACGCTCACGATCATGACGACCATGGTCATGACGGCGGCCACGATCATCACGACCATGATCATGCCGACGAGACGCCCGCGCCTGTCGCGGCCGTTGGCGCCGAACCCGTGGTCGCTGCCGAACCGCAGGAGGCGACCTCCGAAGCGCACGCAGAAGCTCTGGCCGAAGCCGTAACCGCCGCCGCTGAACCGGCCGATGCCGTGTACGCTGCCGGCGAAAGCACGGAAGCTCCGCATCACGACGCTGAAGCGGCGACTGACGACGACGACGACGAGGATGACGACGGCGAGGAAGCCGAAGAGGAAGTCGTCGAATCCGTTGGCGGCGACGATGTGATGGAGGAAGTGCCGGAGCGCACCTTCCGTCCGCGCCGCCAGTATAAGATCCAGGAAGTCATCAAGCGCCGCCAGGTGATGCTGGTGCAGGTCGTCAAGGAAGAGCGCGGCAACAAGGGTGCGGCGCTGACGACCTATCTCTCGCTCGCCGGCCGCTACGCCGTCTTGATGCCGAACACCGCGCGCGGCGGCGGCATCAGCCGCAAGATCACCAGCGCCCAGGACCGCTCGCGTCTGAAGGAAGTGGTGCAGGATCTCGACGTGCCCGAGGGCATGGGCATCATCCTGCGCACCGCCGGCGCCGCCCGCACCAAGCCCGAGATCAAGCGCGACTTCGAATACCTGATCCGGATGTGGGAGACGGTGCGCGACCTGACGCTGAAGTCGCAGGCCCCGACCCTCGTCTACGAGGAAGGCTCGCTGATCAAGCGCTCGCTGCGCGACCTCTACAACAAGGAGATCGACGAGATCTCGGTTGCCGGCGAATCCGGCTACCGCGAAGCACGCGACTTCATGAAGATGCTGATGCCCGCCAATGTCAGCGCGGTGAAGCAGTATCGCGACGGCCAGCCGCTGTTCTCGCGGATGGGCGTCGAAAGCCAGCTGGACGCGATGTTCTCGCCGACCGTGCAGCTGCGCTCCGGCGGCTACATCGTGATCAACCAGACCGAGGCGCTGGTCTCGATCGACGTGAACTCCGGCCGCTCGACGCGCGAGCACCATATCGAGGACACCGCACTCAAGACCAATCTGGAGGCGGCCGAAGAGGTCGCCCGCCAGCTCCGCCTGCGCGACCTCGCCGGCCTGATCGTCATCGACTTCATCGACATGGACGAGAAGCGCAACAACCGTGCGGTCGAGCGCAAGCTGTCCGATTGCCTGCGGCAGGACCGCGCGCGCATCCAGGTCGGACGCATCTCGCATTTCGGCCTGCTCGAGATGTCGCGCCAGCGCATCCGTGCCAGCGTGCTGGAATCCTCGACCGATCCCTGCCCGCATTGCGGCGGCACCGGCCATGTCCGCTCGGTGTCCTCGGTTGCGCTCCAGCTTCTGCGCGGCCTCGAAGAGATCCTGATGAAGGGCGCGACCCACAATCTCGTGGTCCGCACCCGCACCGACGTCGCGCTCTACGTGCTGAACCACAAGCGCGGCCATCTGCGCGACCTCGAAAACGGCTTCAAGGTCACCCTGGCGGTCATCGCCGACCCGAGCGTCAGCGGACCGCAGGCCTACCTCATCGATCGCGGCGAGCAGGTGCATACGCTCGAAGCCGCCAAGGCGCTGCTCGCGGCGCAGGCCGCGGCAAGCCCGCCGCCGGCGGTTGAAGAGGCCTATGACGACGAGGAGTTCGATCCGGAGCTGGAATCCGAGATCGAGTCCGAGGAGACCGAAGGTCTCACTGAAGAGCAGGCTGCCGGCGAGGCAGCCCCCGAGCAGGACGGTCAGCGCCGCAAGCGCCGCCGTCGCCGGCGCGGCCGCGGTGGCCAGCGCGACGGCGAGCTGCGCGACGATAGCGCCCCCGCTCTTCCCGAGGCGGCTGTGGCTGCCGGCGAAGGCGATGAGGAGGCCGAGTCCGAGCAGGACGGCGAGGAAGGCGAGGAACAGGCAGCCCGTGGCGAGCAGCAGGGCGGCGGAGAGCGCCGGCGCCGGCGTGGTCGCAGAGGCGGACGCCGTCGGCGTGGGGGTGGCGAGGAAGGTCTTGCCGGCTCCATCGGCGACGAACTCGGCACCCAGTCACCATCGGAAGCTGTCGAAGCGGTGGCCGATTTCGACGGCTTTGGCGGCGAGGCTGCGCCCTCGATCGCGCAGGCCGAGCACACCGCCGAGCCGCAAGCCACCCAGCCTGAGCCGCGTGCCGAGGTGCAGGCAGAGGCGCCGGCCCAGCCGGAGCCAGCTCCTGCTGTCGTAACGGCAGAAGAAGAGCCCGCTGACGACAAGGCCGCCCGGCGTCGCTCCACCGTCCGCGAAAAGGTGAGCTTCCTGTCGAGCAGCCCGAGCGAGCCCGCAGCACCGGTTGCGCAGGTAAGCGAACCGGCCGCTCCGCCGGCACCTGCGCCCGCACCGGAAGCGGCAAGCGAAACGCCGGCCGCCCCGCGCCGCGCCGGCTGGTGGTCCCGCCGTTTCGGCGGCGGCGAGTAAAGACGGACACAGAATAAAAAAACGCCCGGCCAAGCCGGGCGTTTTTCGTTTTACCGTTCACCGGATCGCTATGGCAGCAGTTCGTCGTCGCCGAGCGGCGCCACATCGCGCGAGGCGATCTGGCGGAGCTGGTCGTAGAGATCGGGCGCCTCGCTGGTGCAGAGGCAAACTCCTTTTGCGGAAGCTGCCTCGCCGGCGTTGAGGTAGGCGTGGCCCATTGTGCTGTCGAGATAGATGCCGTCGCCCTCGCTGAGGATCTCGGGCGCGTAGAACTCGGTGTGGACGGCGACGCGTCCGCTCGTCACCAGGAAATATTCCTCGCCGCCATGGCGCAGCAGCGGGCCGAACTCCTCCAGCGAGCGCGCGCGAACCTCGGCCACGATCGGCACCATGCGTTTGCCGATCAGATCGGTGCATTGATAGGTGTAGGTGTAGAACTTCGTGGTGATCACCTGCCCCTGCCCGGCCCGGCTGATGCTCCGCCGCGCGGTGACCGGCCGGCCCTGCACGGGCGCCGCGACCGCCGGATTGAACAGCTCGGCGATCTCCATCTTCAGGCCCGAGGTGAGCTGGAGCAGCTTGTCGTAGGTCAGTGACATCAGGCCGTTCTCGACCTTCGACAGGGTCGAGAGCGCCATGCCGGTCCGCTCCGCCACCTGCTTGAGCGTCAGGCCGCGGGCCTGGCGGGCCGCCTTGAGGCATTGCCCGAGCTGGGAATTGGCACCTTCGGGCGTCGTTATCTCGCTCATGCAGCAACCCTATCACGGCGATAGAAAAATTGTTGGCCTATCCGTCTAATCTTTTCGGCCAAGACACCCCTTGAGCAGCCCATTTGGCGGCCCGTTGGGCAGCAGCGCCAGCATTTGTGCATGAAACGCCCCGGTTTGACGATTATTGATGCGCTTCCCTTACTTTCCGATATGCTAAATTGTTTTCACAATCTGAAAGGGACTGGCATTGTCCGGACTTTGCGATTCCAGCGCCGTTGAGCTGCGCCGCCTGCTGGCCGCGCGGGCGATCTCGCCCGTCGAGCTGCTGGACGCCTGCCTGTCGCGCATCGCCACCATCAATCCTGCCGTGAATGCCGTCGTGACATTGGACGAGCCCCGCGCCCGCATGGCGGCAAAGGCAGCCGAAGCCGCCATCCTGCGCGGCGAGGATCGCGGCGCGCTGCACGGCCTTCCGGTCCTGATCAAGGACACCCAGGACACCGCCGGACTGCGCTCCACCTATGGCAGCCCCCTGTTGCGCGACAATGTCCCGGTCGCCGACCAGGGCTCGGTCGCGCGGCTGCGCGCAGCCGGCGCCATCATCTTCGGCAAGACCAACACGCCGGAATGGGCGGCCGGCGGCAACACCCGCAATCCCGTGTTCGGCGCGACCGGCAATCCCTTCGATCCCATGCGCTCGGCGGCCGGCTCCTCCGGCGGTTCGGCGGTGGCGCTCGCCTGCGGCATGGCCCCGCTCGCATCGGGCTCGGACACCGGCGGCTCCTTGCGCAATCCGGCCGGCTTCTCCGGCATCGTCGGCATGCGTCCGTCCTACGGTCTCGTGGCCAGCGAGAAGCGCGCCTTCGGCTGGTCGAACCTGTCGACCGACGGACCGATGGCACGCAATGTCGCCGACACCGCGCTGATGCTGTCGGTGATGGCGAGCGACGATGTCCGCGATCCCCTGGCCTCTACGCTGCCCGGCGAGCCCGTGCGCGGTCGCGCCGAACGTTGGGCCGCACCGCGTCCCGCCGACCTTAGCAAGCTGCGCCTCGCCTTCACGGAGGATTTTGGCTTCGCCCCGACCGAGCAGGCCATCCGCCGCGTGTTCCGCGATCGCGTGAGCAAGCTCGCGCCGCTGTTCGCCCACTGCCGCGAAGCGACGCCGGATTGCTCCGGCGCCGACGACGCGTTCGCGGTCCTGCGCGCCGGCCTGTTCCTGGCGATGCACGGCAAGAATTACAAAGAGCGTCCCGAAATGCTCGGCCCGAATGTCCGCGCCAATGTCGAGGAAGGCCTGAGCTACACGCTCGAGGACCATGGGCGCGCCGCAACGACGCAGACGCGGATCTATCGTGCCTACCAGACCTTCTTTGAGACTTGCGACGTGCTGATCAGCCCCACCATTACGCTGAGCCCGCGCCCCTGGTCGGAACTCTATCCCGCCGAGATCGACGGCGTGCCGACCAAATCCTATTTCCACTGGCTCGCACTTGCCTATGCCGTCACGCTTCCCGGCCACCCCGCGATCAGCATTCCGCTCGGCCTTGATGAAGCCGGCCTGCCGTTCGGCCTTCAGATCGTCGGCCCGCGCGGCGGCGACGCGATCGTGCTCTCGGTCGCCGCAAGCATCGAGGCCGCGTTCGCAAGCGATGCGCAATTGTGCCGGCCGGTACCCGACCTGGCACGGCTCGCCGCAGCACCGCCACTGTCGGCCGCGCCCGGTTTCCTCACCTGGGAATGAGCCGACACCGGTCTTGGCTGCACCGCCCGCGCAACGGAGATGAGCATGACGGAACTGCCGAGGAAGACCAGCGTCATCGCGTTCGTCCTGCTCTACATCGCCTACTGCATCTCCTACATCGACCGCGCGGCGATCTCGCTGGCGCTGGCGCAAATCGGCAAGGACTTCAATCTCCAGGCCGCCGATCTCGGCATCGTCATCAGCGCGTTCTTCCTCGGCTATGCCGCGATGCAGGTGCCGGGTGGATGGCTCTCCGACCGCTTCGGCTCGAAATATGTCGTGATCGTCACCATCGTGATGTGGTCGCTGTTCACGGCGTTCACGAGCATCGCCTGGTCGCTGACCTCGCTGATCGCGATCCGCTTCATCTTCGGCATCGCCGAGGGCGGCTTTCCGCCGGCGAGCATCCGCGGCATCTCCGAAGTGTTCAAGAAGGACAGCCGGCCGAAGATGTCGGCGCTGCTGCTGTCCTCGAACTATGCCGGCAGCATGGTCGCGCCGCTGATCATGGCGCCGCTGATCCTCTGGCTCGGCTGGCGCCATGCCTTCAACGCCATCGGCATCGCGGGCATCGTCTTCGCGGTGGTCTACTTCGTCTTCGTCCCCTATCTGGGACGCCCGGGCAAGGCCGATGCAGGCGCACCGGCCAAGCCCGAGAACCGCGCGCCGATGCGCGAGCTCATGAAAAATCCGCTGCTGTGGCAGTTGATGGTGGTGTGGTTCGGCCTCAGCTGCGTCAACAAGGGCCTGGATTCCTGGATGCCGCTCTATCTGCTCCAGCATCGCGGGCTCGACCTCAAGACCGTCGGCGTGGTGGCGCCGATCCCGTTCGTGATGGCGACGATCGCGACCGCGATCGGCGGCTGGGTGATGACGACGTTCTTCTCCGAGCGCGAAAAATATCTGCTGATCGGCAGCTCCGCATTGACCGGCATCTTCCTCTACGCCATGTACAAGGCGGAAACGATCATGGTGCTGATCGTCTTCCAGTCGCTGGTCTACTTCTTCAAATCCTTCGTGCTGGCCGCGGTGGTCGCGCTTCCGACCAAACTGCTCCGCGACGACCAGATCGGATCCGGTGTCGGCATGGTCAATCTCGGCGGTCAGAGCGCGGGCTTCGTCGCCCCCGTCGCCATCGGCTTCATCGTGACCGGAACCGGATCGTTCGACGCCGCCTTCGGTTTCCTGGTGGCGATGACGGCGTTGTCCGTCGTGGTCGCGACAACCATCAGCACGGCCCAGCCGAGGCTCGCACCACAACCGGCCTGACAGGAGCATTCTGCCAATGCAAAGCGCGATCGTTCTCGGCGGCGGCATGATCGGCGTGAGCGCGGCGCTGCACCTCCAGCAGCGCGGCTGGTCCGTTACGCTCATCGACCGCAGGGAGCCGGGCCGCGAGACCAGCTACGGCAATGCCGGGATGATCCAGGCGGAAGCCGTCCGCCCCTATCCGATGCCGCGCGACCTCGCCTCGCTCCTGAAGATCGCGACCGGGCGCACCAACGACGTGCGCTACAGCCTGTCCTCGCTGCATCTCCATATCGAGCCCCTGCTCCGCTACTGGTGGCATTCGGCGCCAAAGCGCCATCGTGAGGCGATCGACGCCTGGGCGCGGCTGATCGCCTATGCGACAGCGGAGCACGACATCCTCATTCGCGAGGCCCATGCCGACAATCTCATCCGTCGCGCCGGTTACCGGGCGCTGTATCGCGACGCCGCTTCACTGGATCTCTCGATCAAGGCCGCCGAGGAAGACCAGCACGAGTTCGGCGTGAACTTTCGTGTGCTCTCGGGCAGCGAGCTCGCCAAGGCCGAGCCGGTCCTGCGCGACGATCTCCCTGGCGCGATCCATTGGCTCGACACCTGGACCGTGTCCGATCCCGGCGCACTGGTGACGGCCTATGCCGAGCTGTTCGAGCGCCTCGGCGGCAGGATCGTGCTCGGTGATGCGCAGTCGCTGCAGCAGACTGCGGCGGGCTGGTCGGTCGATACCGACCTGGGACGCATCGATGCCGCGACAGCCGTCGTGACACTCGGGCCGTGGTCGCCCGATCTGTTGCACAAATTCGGCTATCGCATCCCGCTGGTGCGCAAGCGCGGCTACCACATGCATTACAGTGGCGGCGCCTCGCTCGATCTGCCGCTCATCGACAAGGGCGGCGGCTATGCCATGGGCCCGATGGCCAAGGGCATCCGCATCACCACCGGCGCCGAGCTGACGGGTCCGGATGCGCTCGCAACACCCGTGCAGCTCGCCAGCGCCGAAGCCTCCGCCCGGGAGCTGATCGATCTCGGCAAGCGCGTCGAGCCCGACCCGTGGTTCGGCACCCGCCCCTGCACGCCCGACATGCTGCCGGTGCTCGGTCCCGCCCCGCATCACCCGGGGCTCTGGATGAATTTCGGCCACGGCCACCAGGGCTTTACGCTGGGCCCCGCGACCGGGCGCCTGCTCGCCGAGATGATGAACGGCGAGACGCCGGCGATCGATCCGACGCCGTACCGGCCGGAGCGGTTCTAGTCTTCACCGCTTGCTCGGCTGGGCACCGAAAGAAAAAGGGCTGATCGAGGATCTCGACCAGCCCTACTATTTCAGGACCTGACGGCGCGTCGCGCCGCCACTGGCAGCTTGCAGATCAGTCCGTCGTGATCGCCGTTTCCATGTCGGTCGGATCGATCTGCCGGCTCAGCCCCGCGTTGAGCTTGTCGCGGTCGAGCTCACCCTCCCACCAGGCGACGATCACGCAGGCCACGCCGTTGCCGCACAGATTGGTCAGCGCGCGGCATTCGCTCATGAACTTGTCGATGCCGAGCACGATCGCCATGCCCGGCACGAGGCGCGGATCGACCACGGCGAGCGTCGCCGCGAGCGTGATGAAGCCCGCGCCGGTGATGCCGGAGGCGCCCTTCGACGTCAGCATCGCCACCACGAGGATCGTGAGCTGTTGGCCGAAGCTGAGATCGAAGCCCAGCGCCTGCGCGATGAAGAGCGTCGCCAGCGTCATGTAGATGTTGGTGCCGTCGAGGTTGAACGAATAACCCGTTGGCACCACGAGGCCGACCACCGACTTGGAGCAGCCGAGCCGCTCCAGCTTTTCCATCAGGGACGGCAGCGCGCTTTCCGAGGACGAGGTGCCGAGCACGATCAGGAGCTCGTCCTTGATATAGGCCAGGAACTTGAAGATCGAGAACCCTGCGACACGCGCGATGACGCCGAGCACGACGAACACGAACAGCGCGGCCGTGACGTAGAACGTCGCGATCAGCCCGACCAGATTGAGGATCGCCCCGGTGCCGAACTTGCCGATGGTGTAGGCCATCGCGCCGAACGCACCGATCGGCGCCGCGCGCATCACGATGGAGATGACACCGAACACCGCATGCGCGGCGTCGTCGATGAACGAGCGGATCGTGTGGCCGCGCTCACCGAGGCTCATGATCGCGAAACCGAACAGCACCGAGAACAGCAGCACCTGGAGGATCTCGCCTTGGGCGAAGGCGCCGACCACGGTGTCCGGAATGATGTGCAGCACGAAGTCCACGGACTTCTGACCGGCGGCCTGCTTGGCGTAGGTCGCAACGGCCGCCTCGTTTGCCGCCGCATTGCCGAAGCCTGCGCCCGGCTTCACCAAATTGCCAATGATGAGTCCGATCACCAGGGCAAAGGTCGAGACGACCTCGAAATAGACCAGCGCCTTGACGCCGATGCGCCCGACCTTCTTGGCGTCCTGGATGTGGG
Source organism: Bradyrhizobium sp. CCBAU 11361 (assembly GCF_028128935.1). Classification (NCBI taxonomy): domain Bacteria; kingdom Pseudomonadati; phylum Pseudomonadota; class Alphaproteobacteria; order Hyphomicrobiales; family Nitrobacteraceae; genus Bradyrhizobium; species Bradyrhizobium sp. CCBAU 11361. The sequence continues at coordinate 12,538 of NZ_LBJZ01000191.1, read as the reverse complement.
CGATGCCCGAGACGACGGTGCAGAAGATGATCGGGGCGATCACCATCTTGATCAGCTTGATGAAGCCGTCGCCGAGCGCCTTGATCCAGTCGTTGGTGGCAACCGTCGGCCAGAGCCAGCCGACGATGGCGCCGAGCACGATGGCGATCAGCACCTGGACGTAAAGAACCTTGTACCACGGCTTGGCTGCGGCCGGCGCGACCGGCGCCCCAGCCATCGTTGTCGTTGTCATTGTTTCACTCCCCCTCAAAACGCCGGGCCAGCCAAGATCAACTTGGCCGGCCCTGTCAATTGGAACTGCTCGGAATGGCGCGCTTTACCCGCGACGATCGACGATCCGGCGTGCTGCCGGCATCAGCGTCGCGCCCAGTGCGCTCTTGACCAGCGAGGCCGCAATGAACGGCGCAAGGCCGACCTGCCAGGCCTTGCCCGCGCCAAGACCGAGGCCAAAGGCCAGCCAGCCGAACCCGGCGGCCAGAATGACGACGTGCCCGACGGCCATCGCGGCAAACAGCAGCACCACGCTGCGATCCCAGCCGCGCTCGGCGAGCCAGCCGGTCACGAAGGCCGCAGCGATGAAACCGAACAGATAGCCCGCGGTCGGGCCGACGAGCGGTGCAATTCCACCCACAGGACCTGCGAATACCGGCAGGCCGAGCGCGCCCTCGGCGAGGTAGGCGATCATGGTTGCGCTGCCAAGGCGCCAGCCATAGGCGGCGCCGATCATCAGCACCGCCAGCGTCTGCAACGTCATGGGCACGTAAGGCAGCGGCAGGCTCACCTTGGCCGACAGCGCCAGCAGCGCTGTGCCGAGCGCGATCAGCACGAAGGCGCGGAAGCCGCCCACGGTTTCACCCGGCCGGGTCGGCCACATCAATGCGGCGAGAGGAGAATGCGGTGCAGCAGCGGACGGGACAGGTCGGTCAGACAAGGTGAACTCCGGAGGTGGGGCGAAAACTGGCGGCTATTTAAGCCAGTGAGCTATCCGGTCAACTGCCTCCCGCATCTCCTCCGCCGAACGCGCGTAAGAGAACCGGATAAACGAGCGGCCATGGATGGGATCGAAATCGAGGCCGGGCGTTGCCGCGACATTTGCCTGTTCCAGCATCTGCTTGGCGAACTCGAAACTGTCGGAGGTGAAGTCCGAGACATCGGCATAGAGATAGAAGGCGCCGTCGGCCGGCAGGAACCTGGTCAGGCCGGCCTTGGGCAATCCCTCGATCAGAATGCGCCGGTTTTCCTGATAGCCGTGCTTGATCTCCTCCATCTCGGCCGCGCCGTCGAAGGCGGCCTCGGCCGCGATCTGCGACAGCGACGGCACCGAGATCGACAGGTTCTGCTGCAGCCGCTCGATCGGCCGCACCAGAATCTCCGGCACGACCATCCAGCCGACGCGCCAGCCCGTCATGCAAAAATACTTCGAGAACGAGTTGATCACGAGGGCGTGGTCCGACAATGCCGCCGCCGTCACCGCCGGAAACGCATAGTCGAGCCCGTGATAGATCTCGTCCGAGATGAAGCGGATTTTGGCATCCTCCGCCGCCGCGATCAGGCCGGACAGCGCCTCGCGGGACATCATCGTTCCGGTCGGATTGGCGGGGCTGCCGACCAGCACACCCTTCAGCGGCGCCTTGCGATGGGCGGCAAGCAGCGCCTCGCCGGTGAGCGCGTGGCGTGTCTCGTTGGTGGTCTCGATCAGCACCGGCTCGCAGCCGAGCGCGGTGAGGATGTGGCGGTACGGCGGATAGCCCGGCACCGTCACGGCGACGCGATCGCCAGGCTCGAACATCGACAGGAAGGCGAGGATGAAGCCACCCGAGGAGCCCGTCGTCACCACGATCCGCTCGGCGCTGACGTCACAGCCATAGGCGTCGCGATAGTGCCGCGCGATCCGCTCGCGCAAGGAGGGGATGCCGAGCGCGGAGGTATAGTCGATCCGCCCCGCCTCGAGCGCCGCGTGCGCGGCCGCAATCGCGGTCTTCGGCGCGCCGGCCGCGGGCTGGCCGACCTCCATATGGATGACATGGCCCCCGGCGGCCTCGATTCGGGCCGCCGCGGCCATCACGTCCATGACCATGAACGGGGGAACATCGCTACGGCGGGAGGGCCCGAGCCACTGTCCCAACCGGTTCCTCAATGTCGCATCGTGCATCGATTTCTGCTATTCGCTGGCGGACCGGTCCGTCCGGTCCGGGGAACGGGGCGCTTGCGCCCCAGACTGGCCGCATTGTACGGCTCATAAGGGGTAAGGCTCATAGGCCATATCGCGTATCCGGTCTGCCGCCAATCGCCAAAACCAATCACGAAACTGCTTGCCAAGACGACTTGCCAAGACCGTTTGACCAAGACCGCTTGATGTTGCTCCAGATCGCATTGCGCAAAAAGACCTCCGCCCTCACCGCCCTCGTCACGGCCGCGGCGATCGCCTTGCTGCCGCTCCCGGCGGCACGGGCGCAGCAGAAGGGCCCGCCGGTCCTGCGCGACACCGAGACCGAGCAGCTGCTGCGCGAATATACGCGCCCGATCCTGCGCGTCGCCGGTCTGGAAAAGCAGAACATCCAGATGGTGATCATCAACGACGGCTCGTTCAACGCGTTCGTCGCGGACGGCCGCCGCATCTTCGTCAATTACGGCGCAATCCTCCAATCGGAGACGCCGAACCAGATCATCGGGGTGCTCGCGCACGAGACCGGGCATCTGGCGGGCGGCCATCTGTCCAAGCTGCGCGAGCAGCTCGCCGCCGCCCAGACCCAGATGATCATCGCGATGCTGCTCGGCGCCGGCGCGATCGCCGCCGGCAGCACCCAGCGCAGCAGCACCGGCAACAACGGCCTCGCCAATGCGGGGGCGGCCGCCCTCGCCGGTCCACAGGAGATGATCCGCCGCACGCTGTTGTCTTACCAGCGCCAGCAGGAGGAGAATGCCGACCGTGCCGGCGTGAAATTCCTGACCGCGACGGGGCAGTCGCCGAAGGGCATGTACGAGACCTTCAAGCGCTTCACCAGCGAGAGCCTGTTCGCCGCACGCGGCGCCGACCCCTATCTGCAGTCGCACCCGATGCCGGCCGAGCGGGTCGCCGCGCTGCAGGAGTTCGCAAGCTCCAGCCCCTATTGGGACAAGAAGGACGATCCCGCGCTCCAGCTCCGCCACGACATGGTGCGCGCCAAGATCTCCGCCTTCATGGAGCGACCGGAGACGGTGTACCGTCGCTATCCCCAGACCAACGACAGCCTGCCGGCGCGCTACGCCCGCGCCATCAGCACCTATCTGCACGGCGATCTGCGCAGCGCGCTCGCCCAGATCGACGCGCTGATCCAGATCCAGCCGAACAACCCGTACTTCTACGAGGTGCGCGGCCAGGCCTTGCTGGAGAGCGGCAAGCCCGCCGATGCGATCGCTCCCCTGCGCAAGGCTGTCGCGCTCTCGAACAACGCGCCCCTCATCGAGATGTTACTTGGGCAGGCTCTGGTTGGAACCGATAATAAGGCCTACACCGACGACGCCGTTCGGATTCTCCGCGCCGCGGTGGCACGGGAGCCCGAAGCGCCAATCGGCTTTACCCAACTCGCGATGGCCTATGGCCGGAAGGGAGATTATGCCGAGGCGGATCTCGCGTCGGCGCAGGCCGCCTACTTGCGCGGCGACAACAAGACCGCCCGCGAGCTCGCCACGCGCGCGAAAACCCGTTTCGCCATCGGCACGCCCGGATGGGTCAAGGCCGACGACATCGTGGCGGCCAAGCCGCCGCGTAACTAGCTAGAACGACGCCAGACACCACGACGTCACGACACAGAGCTTTAAGTCCGCCGGGACGTTTTCCGAAACCTGCTTTGGATAAGAGGATTTGCCTATGCCTTCGCTGCGTCTGCTTGCTCCCGCGCTGTTTGCGCTCGCCATGTTCGGCGCAACCGCGCCCGCGTCGGCCGACAGCTTCTCCGATGCCCAGCGCACCGACATCGAGGCGATCATCAAGAACTACCTCGTCACCCATCCCGAGGTGCTCGAGGAGGCGATGACCGAGCTCAGCAAGCGCCAGGCCGCGGCCGAAACGCAGAAGCACGAGGCCAGCATCGCGCAGAACGCGGACGCGATCTTCAACTCGCCGCGCCAGGTCGTGCTCGGCAACAAGGAGGGCGACGTCACCTTCGTCGAGTTCTTCGACTACAATTGCGGCTACTGCAAACGCGCGATGACCGACATGCTCGACCTCATGAAGAGCGATCCGAAGCTGAAGGTCGTGCTGAAGGAGTTTCCGGTGCTGAGCCAGGGCTCCGTCGAGGCCGCCCAGGTCGCCGTCGCTGTGCGCATGCAGGATCCCACCGGCAAGAAATATCTCGACTTCCACCAGAAGCTGCTCGGCGGCCGCGGCGCGGCCGACAAGGCGCGCGCGCTGCAAGCGGCCAAGGAGGCCGGTCTCGACACCGCGAAAATCGAGAAGGATCTCGCCGGCCCCGAGGTGCGCGCCACCATCGAGGAGAACTTCAAGCTCGCCGAGGCGATGGGCATGAACGGCACGCCGAGCTACGTGATCGGCAAGCAGATCGTGATCGGCGCCATCGGCCTCGAAGGCCTCAAGGAGAAGATCGGCGTTGCCCGCTGCGGCAAGGCGACCTGCTGATCACGCGCTTCACAACTCACGCATGCAACGAGGCCGGCTGAAAAGCCGGCCTTTTTGCTGGGTCAAACCGTGGCGCGATCCGGCACAATCATTCATCTGGCGTTCAACAAACAAATGCCGCGGAACCGCCGATGCTCAGGAACAACCGATATCTCCTTTCGTTGTTGGCGCGGGCAATGACGCAAATAGACACGTGAGGAGAAATTCAATGTTGAACCGCTTTATGATCTCGGTTGCCGCGCTCGCACTCGTCGCCGGCACCGGACTGGCGAACGCACAGGGCACCATGAACCGCGACAGCGGCGGCGCCGGTGCGCAGCCCGCGCAGCAAACACAGCCGTCGGGCGGTGCGGCCGAGCGCGGCGCCACGGGCAAGGACTCCATGACGAAGGAAAAGGGCACCGTCGGTCAGGCTGGCGGCGCCACCACCGCGAAGCCGGGTGCGGCCGCCGAGGAGAAGTCGCCGGGTGCGATGAAGGACGAGCGCTCGGGCGGCGCGATGCACAAGAACGCCGCCGAGGACAAGGCCGGCGCGACCAAGGGCCAGCGCACCGACGAACGCGCGCAGGGTCAGATGGACAAGTCGCAGCAGGACAAGTCCAAGAGCATGAGCCAGGATACGACCAAGTCCGGCGCCAAGGACCACAAGGACATGAAGGCCGAGGACAACAAGGCCGGCACGTCCACCAAGAGCAACGCCGAGAACCGTCCGGCCTCGGGCACCTCGACCGACATGAAGGCCGAGGGCAAGAGCTCGACCTCGTCCTCAACGACGACGGTTGGCCAGGCCGGCGCCGCCGCCAAGCTCTCGACCGAGCAGCGGACTCAGATCACGTCGGTGATCCGCGAGGAGCGCGTGGCCCCGGTGACCAACGTGAACTTCTCGATCTCGGTCGGCACCCGCGTGCCGCGCGAGGGCATCGAGCTGCACGCCCTGCCGTCCCGCGTCGTGACGATCTATCCGGAGTGGCGCAGCTACCGCTACGTGCTGGTCCGCGAGCAGATCGTGATCATCGATCCGAACACCTATGAGATCGTCGCGGTCCTCGACGTCTAAGGCCGGATGACGGCAACCTCAGGGGGCGGGCAGCAATGCCCGCCCCTTTGCGTTCCGCCGGCAGCCATGCTTTGGGCTGGTTAACAAGCAATTTCCGTAGCTTCCGCACAGGTTTTTGCACCCCGGATGAGGTGCCTGAAGGCCTCTGGGAGGTCCTTCAAGGCTTCCCCTAGGGCGCTTTGTTACCTATAACCCCCGCCACGCCGAAACACCGATTACGGGATTGGAATGGCCGAACCTGCAACCGACACGATCCTCGTCCTCAACGGGCCGAACCTCAACATGCTGGGGACGCGCGAGCCCGAAAAGTATGGTCACGCGACCCTGGCCGACGTCGAGGCGCTGTGCCGGGAGACGGCGGCGTCATTCGGTCTCAAGGCCGACTGCCGGCAGTCCAACCGCGAGGGCGAGCTGATCGACTTCATCCACGAAGCGCATGCGCGCAAGATGAAGGGCATCATCATCAATGCCGGCGGCTATTCGCACACCTCGATCGCGCTGCACGACGCGCTGCTCGCGGTGCAGATCCCGACGGTCGAAGTGCACGTGACCAATATTCACGCCCGCGAGAGCTTCCGCCACCACTCCTACACCGCGCGCGCAGCCTTCGCCTCGCTCTGCGGTTTCGGCATCGAGGGCTACCGCCTCGCCATCCAGGGCCTTGCCGTCAAGCTCGGCCTCAAGCCCAAAGCCTGACGCTCCCTCATCACACAGAACATTCGGATCAAAGAACATGGCGCGCCAGCCAGACGACAAAGCAGCCGCAAAGTTTTCCAGTGAGGATTCCGCGCTCGTCCGCGAGCTCGCCCTGCTGCTCGATGAGACCAGCCTCACCGAGATCGAGATCGAACGCGCGGGTCTGCGCCTGCGCGTCGCCCGCAACATCAGCGTCGCCGCGACCATGCCGATGCCGGTCGCTGCCGCTCCGGCCGGCCTGCCGGTGGCCGCCGCCGCGCCCGCTGCCGGCGCGGCCGATTTGTCGAAGCATCCCGGCGCCGTCACCTCGCCGATGGTCGGCACCGCCTACTGGGCGCCGGAGCCCGGCGCCAAGCCGTTCATCGAGGTCGGTACCAAGGTCTCGGTCGGCCAGACGCTGCTGATCATCGAAGCCATGAAGACTATGAACCAGATCCCCTCGTCGCGCGCCGGCACGGTGACGCAGATCCTGGTCGAGGACGGCCAGCCGGTCGAGTTCGGTGAGCCGCTCGTCATCATTGAGTAACGGCCAGGGCAGCTCAGCTGCCCCCGTCGCATTTCGCGCGCCAGTCCCTTAAGGACACCATGTTCGACAAGATCCTCATAGCCAATCGCGGCGAGATCGCCCTTCGCATCCTCAGGGCCTGCAAGGAGCTCGGGATCGCGACCGTCGCCGTGCACTCCACCGCCGACGCCGACGCCATGCATGTGCGCCTGTCGGATGAGAGCGTGTGCATCGGACCGCCGCCGTCCAAGGACAGCTATCTCAACGTGCCCGCGCTGCTCGCGGCCTGCGAGATCACCGGGGCGGACGCCGTGCATCCCGGCTACGGCTTCCTGTCCGAGAATGCGCGCTTCGCGGAAATCCTCTCCGAGCACAATCTGCATTTCATCGGCCCCAAGGCCGAGCACATCCGCCTGATGGGCGACAAGATCGAGGCCAAGAAGACCGCCAAGAAGCTCGGCATCCCCGTGGTGCCCGGCTCCGACGGCGCGGTCGGTCCCGACGACGATGCGCTGGCGATCGCCAGGAAGATCGGCTTCCCGGTGCTGGTGAAGGCAGCGGCGGGCGGCGGTGGCCGCGGCATGAAGGTCGCGCACAGCGAGGCCGACCTCCTGATGGCGCTGTCGACGGCGGCCAATGAGGCCAAATCCGCTTTTGGCGATGCGTCCGTCTACCTCGAAAAATACCTCCAGAAGCCGCGCCATATCGAGATCCAGATCCTCGGCGACGGCCGCGGCGGCGCGATCCATCTCGGCGAACGCGACTGCTCGCTGCAACGCCGCCACCAGAAGGTCTGGGAGGAAGGCCCCTCGCCCGTCCTCTCCGCCGCCGCGCGCGCCAAGATCGGCGAGACCTGTGCGAAGGCGATGCGCGAGATGAAATATCTCGGCGTCGGCACCATCGAGTTCCTGTTCGAGGACGGCGAGTTCTACTTCATCGAGATGAACACCCGCATCCAGGTCGAGCATCCCGTCACCGAGAGCATCACCGACATCGACCTCGTGCTGGAGCAGATCCGCATCGCCGCCGGCGGCGAGCTGCCGGCGAAGCAGGAGGAAGTCCAGGTCATCGGCCACGCGATCGAATGCCGCATCAACGCCGAAAATCCGGAGACCTTCCGCCCCTCGCCGGGCCGCATCCTGCAATACCATCAGCCCGGGGGCCTCGGCGTCCGGATCGATTCCGCCGTGTATCAGGGCTACACGATCCCGCCCTATTACGACTCCCTCGTCGGCAAGCTGATCGTGCACGGCAAGACGCGCGCCGAATGCCTGATGCGGCTGCGCCGGGCGCTGGACGAGATGGTGGTCGAAGGCATCGAGACCACGCTGCCGCTGTTCCGCGCGCTGGTGCGCGAGGACGACATCATCAACGGCGACTACCACATCCACTGGCTGGAACAGTACCTGGCCGGCAAGGTGGAACCCGCCGCGAAATAGCTCCCCGCTCCGTGGAACCCTTTCGCCCCAATCGCGTTTTGGACGGTTGGGCAGTTCCGAGGGGGCGTTTTGAACTCCACTGGCGCAACAGGGCGAAACCGTCGTGACGGCTGAGGCGCAGCGGCGGCGCGCACTTTGGCAGATCCTGCTGATCGCGGCGGGGCTCCTGGTGCTGACCGTGATCAGCGCCGGCTCGGTCTATCTCGTCAACAAGGCGCGGGAAGACAGCAAATGGGTCGTCCACACCATCGAGGTGGAGAACCAGATCAACGCCCTGCTGCTCGAAGTCCGACGCGCCGAGAGCAGCGCCCGCGGCTTTCTCCTGACGCAGGGCCCGGATTTCCAGTCGGATCACGAGAAGGCCGTCGCGGCGATCATCCCGGCGCTCGCCAAGCTCACGCGCCAGATCGGCGACGATCCGGCGCAACGCGATAGCATCAAGAAGCTGAGCGCGGCGATCGAGACCCGGCTCGATCAGTTCTCGCGCGAGATGGATTTCGTCAAGCAGGGTCAACCCGACAGGGCCACGGCGCTCATCCGCGAGGCCGCCGCCGGCAACACCACGACCACGATCAGCAACCAGGCCAACGCGATGATCCGCGAAGAGGAACGGCTGTTCCGGATCCGCACCGCCAACTCCGACCGGAGCCAGACGCTGGCCGCCTCGATGACCGGCATCGGCTCCGGCCTTGTCGTGCTGCTGGCGCTGGTCTCGACCTGGCTGGTGCGGCGCTCGGCCCGCGCCCGTGACGAGGCCGAGGCGCGCCTGCGCGACGCCAACGTCAACCTGGAGACCGTCGTCGACGAGCGCACGGCGGACCTGCGCGAGGCCAACGACGAGATTCAGCGCTTTGCCTATATCGTCAGCCACGATCTGCGCTCGCCACTCGTCAACATCATGGGCTTCACCAGCGAGCTCGAAGAACTCGGCGGCGACATCTTCCGCCGCATCAGCAGCCTCGCCCACCTCCCTGCCGACGGACCACCGCTGGCACCTGGCTCTTCCGGCGAGATCGCGCTCGAAGGCCCCGACAAGCAGCTCTCGACGGACTTTTCCGAGGCGCTCGGCTTCATCAAGTCGTCGATCGGCAAGATGGACCGGCTGATCTCGGCGATCCTCAACCTCACCCGCGAGGGCCGGCGCGAATTCCAGCCGGAGAAGATCGACATCCGCGAATTCGTCGAGGTCATCGTGTCGACGCTGGCGCATCAGGCCGTGGAGGCGCAGGCCGAGATCCACGTCGGGTCCCTGCCCAATATCGTCAGCGACCGCCTTGCCCTGGAGCAGATCTTCTCCAATCTGATCGACAACGCGATCAAATATCTGAAGAGCGGGGTGCCCGGAGAGATCAGAATTCGCGGGCGCACCAAGCTCGGCTACGCTATCTTCGAGATCAGTGACAACGGCCGCGGCATCGATCCGAAGGATCATCAGCGGATATTCGACCTGTTCCGGCGCGCGGGAACCCAGGACAAGCCGGGACAGGGTATAGGTCTTGCACATGTGCGTGCACTTGTGCGCCGTCTCGGCGGCACCATGTCGGTATCGTCGGAACTGAACGCGGGCAGCACGTTCACGATCACGCTGCCCGTCGCCTGGAACGCCAGCAACCGGAACGTAGATCGATGACGCAGCCTGTTACCATCATCATGATCGAGGACGACGAGGGGCACGCCCGGCTGATCGAGCGCAACATCCGCCGTTCCGGCGTCAACAACGAGATCATCGCGTTCGGCAACGGCACCGATGCGATGAGACACCTGTTCGGCGCCGACGGCAGCGGGCTTTCCCAGAAGGGAAATGCCCTCCTGATCCTGCTCGACCTCAACCTGCCTGACATGAGCGGAATCGACATCCTGAAGCAGATCAAGGAAAACAGGTATCTCAAGGCATCGCCCGTGGTCGTGCTGACGACCACCGACGACTCCCAGGAGATCAAGCGCTGCTACGAGCTCGGCTGCAACGTCTACATCACCAAACCCGTCAACTACGAGAATTTCGCCAACGCCATCCGGCAGCTCGGGCTGTTCTTCTCGGTCATCCAGGTCCCGCCCGCCGCCACATGAACCAGAGAACACCGACACTGCTGTATATCGACGACGACGACGCGCTCGCGCGCCTGGTCGACCGCGGCCTGACGCGGCGCGGCTACAGGGTCGTTCATGCCGCCAGCGGCGAGGAAGGTCTCGAGCACATCCGCCGCGCGGCTGCCCAAGACAGCATTGGCGGCGGCAACGACGGCGGCATCGACGTCGTTGCGCTCGATCAGTACATGCCGGGTCTCGACGGCCTCGATACGCTCGAGCAGATCATGGCGATCCCGGGCGCCCCGCCCGTGGTGTTCGTCACCGCGTCGCAGGATTCCAGCATCGCGGTCACCGCGCTAAAGGCGGGCGCGGCCGATTATCTCGTCAAGGACGTCAAGGGCGACTTCATCCCCCTGCTTCACGTCGCGGCCGAGGGCGCGCTGCGGCAGGCCGAATTGCAGAGGGCGCGCGAGGAGGCCGAAGCCGAGATCCATGCCTCGCGCGACCGCTATGCCGCGCTCGCCGCCGAGCGCGAGCTGCTGCTGCGCGAGGTCAATCACCGCGTCGGCAATTCGCTCCAGATCATCGCCTCGCTGCTGCATCTTCAGGCGAACTCCGCCGGACAGGAAGAGGTCAAGGCCGCGCTGACCAACGCGATGGGCCGCGTCGCCGCGGTCGCGCAGGTGCACCGCCGCCTCTACACCTCGCAGGACCTCAAGAGCGTCGTCCTGAGCCAGTACCTGGACTCGCTGCTCGAGGACCTGCGCCGCTCGGCCGAAGGTAACCGGATGTCGCGCCTGACGCTGAAGGCCGAGCCGATCGAGATCGATCCGGACCGTGCGGTCGCCGTCGGCATCATCGTCAACGAGCTGGTGATGAACGCGGTGAAATACGCCTATCCCGACGGAGCCGGCCCGATCCATGTCGAGCTGACCCTGCAGGGCGAGAATCTCCTGCTGGCGATCGCCGACGACGGCGTCGGCGACAACGCCAAGGCCGATCCGCGCTCCACCGGAATGGGCCAGCGCATCGTCGCGGCGATGGCCACCAAACTGGACGCCTCGGTCGAGCGCGACCCCGTCCATTCCGGAACCCGCATCCTGCTCAGGTTCCGCCGCGTGCCCGTGCCGCCCGGCAAGACCAGCACCGCCGCCGCGAGCTGACCCGCGCCCCCATCGCAACCGCATTGCGATCCTGCTATTGTTGCGCCATGACTTCGCGCGACTCCGCTTCGTCTGAAATTACGCCGGCCGTGCTGCTGCGCGCCTATGCCTGCGGCATCTTTCCGATGGCCGAGAGCGCCGACGATCCGACCCTGTTCTGGGTCGAGCCGGAATTGCGCGGCGTCATCCCGCTCGAGGGATTCCGCGTGGCTTCGCGGCTCGCGCGCACCGTGCGCTCGGATGTGTTTCGCGTGACCGTCAACACCGCGTTCAAGGCCACGATTGCCGGCTGCGCCGCGCCGCAGGCCGGGCGCGAGGACACCTGGATCAACAAGCGCATCCGCGACCTCTATGGCGGCCTGTTCGAGCTCGGCCATTGCCACAGCGTCGAGGCCTGGCAGGGCGACGACCTCGTCGGCGGGCTCTACGGCGTGAGCCTGGGGCGCGCCTTCTTCGGCGAGAGCATGTTTCACACCGCGCGCGATGCCTCGAAGGTCGCGCTGGTGCACCTGGTCGCGCGACTCATCCATGGCGGTTTCGAGCTGCTCGACACGCAATATGTCACCGAGCATCTGAAGAGCTTCGGCGCGGTCGAGATTCCGCGGCGGCGCTACACCGCGCTGCTCGACAGGGCGCTGGCGGGCGAGCCCGGCGATTTCCTCGAGCTCTCGGCCGGCGATGCGATCTCGGGCGCACGCGCGCTCGAGATCATCGCCGCGCGACAATAATAAGATCAATCAAGGGCTGGGCTTAGCGGCCGAAGCCAGGGATCCCGAACAGGCCTGGCCGCTGCTCCGGCGGCGGCGGAGGTGGCGGCGCCGGTTGCGGTTGCTGCGGAGGCGGCAACGGCTGCGGCGGACGCTGCTGCACGGCCTGCTTGGGCGCGGCCTTCTTCTGCGCGGGCGGCGGCGGCGCAGCCGGCTTGGTCGCGGGATCCGGCGCAGCGGTCGCAATGGTCTGCTGCGGCTCTTTGCAGTCGGTCAGCCAGATGTCGTAGATCGGATGCTCGACGCCGTGCAGGCCGGGGCTTGC